>NZ_CP100416.1:1718984-1954099 GCF_026017845.1 Amycolatopsis mediterranei | reverse complement strand
CCCACCACAGCCCGCCCCACCACAGCCCGCCCCACCACAGCCCGCCCCACCACAGCCCGCCCCACCACAGCCCGCCCTCCCAAGGGGGGCCGCCATCCCCCAACGGGGCACCCCCGAATTCGACGCTATCGCCCCCGCCCGACGAAACCCCGCCCCGAACCCCACCCACTCCGAACTTGCCCACAACACCCGTCGCCTGTGGACAACCCGCCTCATCCACCACCGGCCACCCCGGCTCTCGGGTAAAAATGGACACGTGGACGTGGATCTGGTCGTGCCGATGAAACACCCCCGCGACGGCAAGTCGCGGCTGCGTGGTGCCGTCGAGGCGGATCGCCACCCCGGGCTGGTCCTGGCGCTCGCCGCCGACACGCTCGCCGCCGTGGCCTCGAGTGCGCGGGTCAGGCGCGTGCTGCTCGTCGCCGCCGATCCCGAAGCCGTCGCCGAGCTGGGCGAACTCGGCGTCGAGATCGTCGCCGAACCCGCCGAAAAGACCCTCAACGCCGCCTTCCGCCACGGCGAAGCCCTGCTCAAAGGCGACGATCCGGCCGCCGTCGTCGGCGCCCTCCAAGCCGACCTCCCCGCCCTGCGCGCCGTCGATCTCACCGCCGCCATCGCCGAGGCCGCCGGCACCAGGGCCTTCGTCGCCGATCGCCAGGGCACCGGCACCACCCTCCTGCTGGCCGCCCCCGGCGAGCCCCTCGATCCCCGCTTCGGGCCCGGCTCGGCGCGGCTGCACGCCGCGTCCGGGGCCATCGCACTGGCCCAGCCGCTGCCGACCCTGCGCAGCGACGTCGACACCCCGGATGATCTCGCCCACGTCCGCGCCCTCGGTGTCGGGAAACACACCGCCGCCCACCTCGGCGAACCCCGGTGAGCTGTTCATCTGACCTTCACCGCGGCCTGCGCAATTCCCCGTGACGTAGTGAAGAATGGGGGCCGTGAGCACAGACGACGGCAGCACGCCCGCACCGCGGAGGCGACGGAACCCGGCCAGCGCAGCTTCGGAGACGGCGAAGAAGACCACCAGCGCCAAACCGGCGACCGCCAAGAAGGTCCCGTCGAAGTCCACCGCGCGCGACACCGCCGCCCGTGCCACCGCGGGCAAGTCGCGCGCCCGCAAGACCACGTCGCCGGCGGCCACCCCGGCGCCGACGCGGCGCCGCAGCTCCACCCAGGGCAACGCGGTCGCGGCCGAGGAGTTCCGGGCCGTCCCGTCGGCGCCGCCCGCGGTCACCGCCGCGCCCACCGCCGTCGAGACGCTGCCGGACGACCGGTACTTCAACCGCGAGCTGTCGTGGCAGGACTTCAACGCCCGCGTGCTCGCGCTGGCCGAGGACGAGTCGCAGCCGCTGCTGGAGCGGGCGAAGTTCCTCGCCATCTTCGCGTCCAACCTGGACGAGTTCTACATGGTCCGCGTCGCCGGTCTGAAGCGCCGCGACGAGACGGGCCTGCTGGTGCGCAGCGCGGACGGGCTCACCCCGCGTGAGCAGCTCGGCTACATCGCCAAGCGCAACCAGGACCTGGTCGAGCGGCAGACGGGTGCCTTCGAGAAGCATCTGCGCCCGCAGCTGGCCGAGCACGACATCCACCTCGTCGGCTGGGCCGACCTGGCCGGCGCCGACCAGCTGCGGCTGTCGAGCTACTTCTCCGAACAGATCTTCCCGGTCCTGACGCCGCTGGCCGTCGACCCGGCCCACCCGTTCCCGTACATCTCGGGCCTCTCGCTCAACCTCGCGGTGACGGTCCGCGACCCGGAGGGCGGCACCGAGCGCTTCGCCCGGGTGAAGGTGCCGAGCAACGTGCCGCGCCTGATGCGCGTCGAGACCGAGCGCACCAGCCGGACGGCGACGTTCCTCCCCCTCGAAGAGCTCATCGCCGCCCACCTGGGCGAACTGTTCACCGGCATGGACGTCACCGAGCACCACGTGTTCCGCGTCACCCGCAACGCCGACTTCGAGGTCGACGAAGACCGTGACGAAGACCTCCTGCAGGCCCTCGAGCGCGAACTGGCGCAGCGCCGGTTCGGCCCGCCGGTGCGCCTCGAGGTCGCGCAGGACATGAGCGAGCACATGCTCGAGCTGCTGCTGCGCGAGCTGGACGTCGACCCGGCGGACGTCGTCGAAGTGCCCGGGCTGCTCGACCTGACCTGCCTGCACCAGCTGTCCAGTGTGGACCGCAAGGAGCTGAAGGACCGGCCGTTCGTGCCGGCGACGCACCCGGCGTTCGGCGAGCGCGAGACGCCGAAGAGCGTTTTCGCGACGCTGCGCGAGGGCGACGTGCTGGTGCACCACCCGTACGACTCGTTCTCGACCAGCGTGCAGCGCTTCATCGAGCAGGCGGCGGCCGACTCGAAGGTCCTCGCGATCAAGCAGACGCTGTACCGGACGTCCGGTGACTCGCCGATCGTCGACGCGCTGATCGACGCCGCCGAGGCGGGCAAGCAGGTCGTCGCGCTGGTGGAGATCAAGGCGCGGTTCGACGAGCAGGCGAACATCACCTGGGCGCGGACGCTGGAGCGCGCGGGCGTGCACGTCGTGTACGGCCTGGTCGGGCTGAAGACGCACTGCAAGGTGTCGATGATCGTGCGCCAGGAGGGCTCGACGATCCGGCGCTACTGCCACATCGGCACCGGCAACTACAACCCGAAGACCGCGCGGCTCTACGAGGACATCGGCCTGTTCACCGCCGACCCGAGCATCGGCGCGGACGTCACCGACCTGTTCAACGTCCTGACCGGCTACTCGCGCCAGGACACCTACCGGACGATCCTGACGTCGCCGCACGGCATCCGGCGCGGCATCGTGCGCGCGATCGGCGAGGAGATCGAGCTGGCCAGGGCCGGGCAGCAGGCCGGGATCCGGATCAAGTGCAACTCGCTGGTCGACGAGCAGGTCATCGACGCGCTCTACCACGCGTCGCAAGCCGGGGTGCCGGTCGAGATCGTGGTGCGCGGGATCTGCACGCTCAAGCCCGGTGTCGAAGGGCTGTCGGAGAACATCCACGTCCGGTCGATCCTCGGCCGGTTCCTGGAGCACTCGCGGATCTTCAACTTCCGCGCGGGCGGGACGCACTGGATCGGCAGCGCGGACATGATGCACCGCAACCTGGACCGGCGGATCGAGGCGCTGGTGCGCGTCAAGGACCCGAAGCTCATCGCGCAGCTCGACAACATCTTCGACTCGGCGCTCGACCCGGAGACGCGCTGCTGGGTGCTGACCGCGAGCGGCGAGTGGTCGCCGTTCCCGGCCGACGGCTCGCGCGTGCGTGACCACCAGCTGGAGCTGGCGAAGCTGCACGGGGCCGCCGGATGACCCAAGAGGTACGGGCGGCCGGCGCGGTGCTGTGGCGCGTCGCCGGGGGTGCGACGGAAGTCGCGCTGGTCCACCGCCCGCGGTACGACGACTGGTCGTTCCCGAAGGGGAAGCTCGACCGGGACGAGACCATCGCCGAGGCGGCGGTGCGGGAAGTGCGGGAGGAGACCGGGTTCACCGCGGTCCTGGGCCGCTACCTGGCCCGGACGGCGTACCCGGTGCCGGCGCGTCACGGATCCGGGACGGTGCCGAAGACGGTCGACTACTTCGCGGCGGAGGCGGTTTCCGGCGAGTTCGAGGTGAACGACGAGGTCGACGAGCTGCGCTGGCTGGACCCGACGGCGGCGGAAAAGCTGCTGACGCGGCCGGAGGACGTCCGGGTGCTGCGGGCGTTCTGCGAGCTGCCGGTGGGCTTGACGACGCTGTTGCTGGTGCGGCACGCCAAGGCGGGCAAACGCGACGACTGGTCCGGCGACGACGACCTCCGGCCGTTGTCGGAGGCGGGCCGGCGCCAGGCGGCGGCGCTGCGCCGGGTGCTGTCGTTGTTCGGCCCGGACCGGGTGCTGTCGGCCCCGCGGCTGCGCTGCGTGCAGACGGTCCACGGCGTGGCGGAAGACTTCGCGGCCGAGGTGCGCCATGAGCCGTTGTTCTCGGAAGAGGGCTACTGGCCGGACCCGGTCCTGGGCATAGCGCGCCTCCTGGCGGTGGCCGGAGACGGCGGAACACCGGTGGTGTGCAGCCAGGGCGGCGTGATCCCGGACCTGGTGAGCGCCTTGGCGGACCGCGACGGAGTAGAGCTCTCGGCAGCGCGCGGCGGTGTGGTGCCGAGCAAGAAGGGCTCGTTCTGGGTGTTGTCGTTCCGCCCCCCGACAGCCTCGGAAGGTCCGCTGCTCCTGGCGGCGGACTACCACCCCAGCGCCCTCCCGGCCCCCTCCCCCAGCCACTCCTGAGCCGGTGGTCCCCACCGGGGCCGCGTTGTGGACAGCTGCGTTCGACGGGCCGGTTTTTGACGGCGGGGGCCGATAGCGAAGCGCTGTCATGACGAGACAGCGCCATGACAGTCGATCTTGGTGTAATTGCTCTGGGTCCCGCTGGGCTGCGCCGGGCTAGGGGTACGGCGCATCCCCGGGCGAGGGGGTTTCTGCCGGCACCGTGGCCAGCAGGGCCTGGACCTCTGTGACGCGGGGGTCGCCGAGGCGCTGGCTGACGGTCAGCGCCTCGGCCCAGTGGCCGCCCGCCTCGTGCGCGCGGCCCGTGCGGTGCTTCAGCCGGCCGAGGGTGATCTGGACGTCGATCGTGCCGTAGTCGGCGTTCAGCTTCTTGAGCTCGGCGAGCGCGTCGAGGCCGGCCCGCTCCGCTTCGTCGTGCCGGCCGGCTCCTTCGAGGGCCTCGGCGACGTTCCCCAGCGCGAGCGCCGCGTGGTAGCGGTCGCCCAGTTCCGCGAAGGCTTCGTGCGCGGCCTGGGCGGCTTCGGCGGCGTGGTCGTAGTCGCGGAGGCCGATGCGGCTGGCGCTGACGTTGAGGAGCGCGTGCGGCACGAACGTCCGCTGGCCGTGGTCCCGCGCGAGGTGCACGGCTTGGAGGGCGTGGCGTTCGGCTTCGGCGTATTCGGCGCGGACGTAGTACGCGCCGGCGAGGTTCGACAGGATCGCCACCGTCAGCGCGGTGCCTTCGCCGTCCTCGGACGCTGCGCGCGCTTCCTCCAGCGCCTCGAGCGCTTGGTCGGGCTGGAGGGTGCGCAGGTAGGCCGAGCCGAGGTTGTTGGCGCTGTACTGGAGTCCGGTGCTGTCACCGGCGTCGCGGGTGGCGGCGACGGCCGTGCGCGCGGTCGTGATCCAGTCGTCGCGGTCGTGGCGCTCGGCGAAGAATCCGCGCAGGAGCCAGGCGAGTTTCCAGGCGTGCGCGGTCCAGCCGTGGCCCGCGGCGATGCCGACGAGCGCGGTGAGGGCCTGCCGTTCGGTGGTGTACCAGGCGATCGTCTGCTCGTGCTTGGCGAAGCGGACGGCCGGCAGCGGCGCGGGGTCGAGCGTGATGTCCTCGGTGAGCAGGTCGGGCCGGACCAGTTTGTTCGCCTCGGCGACACTGGCGAGGTACCAGTCGACGAGCCGGCGCAGCGCCGCCGCGCGCTCGGCCTCCGTCGTTTCGGTTTCGACGAGCTCGCCCGCGTAGACGCGCAGCAGATCGTGGAACTGGTAGCGGTCGGTCCCGGGCTGGTTGAGCAGGTGGGCGGCGGCGAGCTGGTCGGCGAGTTCACGCGCTTCGCGCAGATCGGCGCCGGCGAGCGCGGCGGCCGAGGAGAGGCTGAAGCCGTGGCCGGGGTGCAGGCCGAGCAGCCGGAAGAAGCGCGCCGCGGCCGGGCGCAGGGCCTTGTACGACCAGGAGAACGCGGCCCGGAGGTCGGTGCCGGCGTCCTCTGGGTCGCGGAGGGTGTCGAGGCGCAGCCGCTGGTCGCGGAGTTCTTCGACGATTCCGGCGAGCGAGACGCCGGAAAACCGCGAAGCGCGTTCCCCGGCCAGCGCCAGGGCCAGCGGCAGGCGCCCGCAGAGCTGCACGAGTTCGGCGACGGCGCCGGGCTCGGCGGCGAGGCGCTGCGACCCGACGCTGCCGGCGAGCAACGCGGTCGCGTCGCGGTCGTCGAACGAGCGCAGGGCGATGCGGCGGGCGCCGTCGCGGGCGACGAGGCCGCGCAGCTGGTTGCGGCTGGTCACCACGACGAGGTTGCCGGGCCCGGGCAGCAGCGGGCGGACCTGGTCGGCGTCGCGGGCGTTGTCGAGCAGCATCAGGGTGCGGCTGCCGGCCAGCCTGCTGCGCAGCAGCGCCGAGCGTTCCTCCACAGTGGAGGGCAGGGTCTCGGCCGGGACGCCGAGGGCGCGCAGGAAGCCGGCCAGCGCGGCGCCGGGTGTGACCGGGGTGTCCGCGGAGTGGCCGCGCAGGTCGAGGAACAGCTGGCCACCGGGGAAGCGGTCGCGGACGCGGTGGGACCAGTGCACGGCCAGCGACGTCTTCCCGACCCCGGCGGTGCCTTCGATGACGACGATGCCGGACGCGCCGCCGGGCGGCAGCCGGTCGAGTTCGGCGAGTTCGGGACCGCGGCCGGTGAAGCCCGCGACGTCGAAGGGCAGCTGCCGCGGCACGGTGTGGACGGCCGGATCGGCGTCAGCGGCGAGCAGTTCGGCGTGCAGCCGGCGGAGGTCTTCGCCCGGTTCGACGCCCAGTTCGTCGGCCAGCAACGCCCGCAGCCCGGCGTACCGGGCGAGCGCTTCGGCGCGGCGCCCGGCCCGGGCGAGGGCGCGCACCAGCCGTTCCCACAACGACTCCCGCAGCGGGTGCTGGGCGACGAGGTCGGTGAGTTCGGCGACGAGCCGCGCGTCGGGGACGAGCCCGGCGTCGAGATCGATGCGCTGTTCGACGGCGAAGAGGTACCGCTCGGTCAGCAGCGGCCCCCATTCGGCGGCCAGTGCGGGAGATCCGACGCCTTCGAGGGGAACGCCACCCCAGCCGTCGAGCGCGGCGATGAGCAGTTCCCGGCGGCGCGCGGGTTCCGTCGCGGCGGCGGCCTGGTCGAGGGTCTGGAGGAAGCGCAGGGCGTCCACCCGGGACGGGTCGACGACCAGCCGGTAGCCGTCCGGTTCGGTGGCGACGGTGTCTTCGCCGCAGAGCCGGCGCAGGCGCATCACGTAGGTCTGCAGGCTGCCCCGGATGTGCGCGGGCGGAGCTTCGCCCCACACGCCCCGGGCGAGGGCATCGATCGACACGAGGCGGCCGGCGGCGAGCGCGAGGGTGGCGAGCAGCGCGCGCTGGCGGGAACTGGTCAGCACGACCGGCGAACCGTCGACGAGCACCTGGAACGGGCCGAGCAGCCGGATGTCGATGGTGGTCGCCCCCAGGTTCGCCTCGCGCACCGCCGGCCCGCGCCGCACGCGGGCCCCGAGGAACGCAGCGTGGCATCACTCGGCCGGGCGCTCAAGCAACTTTGCGAAATTGGGCGGAACCGGTCCCGGGGCCGGGGTTGGGCCGAGCGGGTGACGCGCGGTGTCCGTTCAGGACGCTGGTGCTGGCAGCGGGTGACTTCCGGTTCGCTCGGCTCGGCGGGGCCGGGAGAGTCGGATGGCGTGCCGGGAGGATCGGATGGCGTGCCGGGAGGGTCGGCTCACAGTTCCGAGCCGTCGGATCACTTGCACCCCGCGGTTCCTTCGGGGCCCGGGAGTTGGTTTGCCTGGCCGGACAGCCGGTTCGCCCGCACCCGGCTCGATCCGCGCGCCGACCGTGCAGGTACGCCGGCCGACCCTCCCGGTACGCGAACCGTCCGGCTGGGTACGCGAGCCGTCCTTCCAGGCGGGCGAGCTGCTTCTGCCGCAGGGTCCGGACATGTGGCAGGGCCCCGCGCACGTCGCGCGGGGCCCTGCCGGAAAGCTGCTCGTCGAGCAGGGGGTCGCCCCCTGGGGGTCCCCCGGATTTCACGTTACCGCAGGGGTCCGACAGTTTTGGGCGGTCAGTCCTTCTTCGCCGCGGCCGAGGTCCGCCTTGCCGGGGTCTTGGCCGCGGTGGTCTTGGCCGCCGGGGTCCGGGCCGCCGAGGTCTTACGAGCCGTAGTCGGCTTCGCGGCCGTGGCTGCCTTCGCGGCGGTGGTCTTCGCCGCCGTAGCGGCCTTCGCGGCCGCGCTCTTCGCAGCCGTGGTCGCCTTCGCCACCGTGGTCTTCGCCGCCGTGGCCGCCTTTGCGGGCGGGGCCGCCTTCGCCGCCGTGGTCTTCGCCGCCGTCGTCTTCGGCGCCGCCTTGGCGCGGGTGGTTGCCGGCTTGGCCGCCGGTGTCCTCGTCGTGGCCGGCTTTGCCGCCGTTGCGCGGGTTCGCGTGGTCGTCGACCGCGTGGTGGCCGGCTTCGGAGCCGCCGCCGCGGTGCGGGACGTGGTTGCGCGGGGCGTGGTTGCGCGCGTCGTCGTGGTCGCCGCCGCTCGGGTGGCCGTCGGTGTGCGCTTGACCGGGGTCGCCTTCGGCAGCTTCTTCGCTCCCGAAATGACGTCCTTGAACGTGGTCCCCGCGCGGAAGGCGGGCACGTTGGTCTTCTTGACGCGGACGGCCTCACCGGTGCGCGGGTTGCGAGCCGTCCGCGCGGCACGGGCGCGCTTCTCGAACACCCCGAAGCCGGTGATGTTGACCTTTTCGCCCTTGTTGACCGTCCGGATGATGATGTCGACCAGACCGTCGACCGCCTCGGAAGCGGCCTTCTTGTCGCCCAGGCGCTCGGTCAGCGCCTCGATCAGCTGGGCCTTGTTGGCCATGTCCAGTCCTCCAGGAAGGATCCACGGCCGCGTCGGCCGGCTAGCGACACGGTATTACCAAGGCAGCACAAATTCCAAACGGCATGCGGAACTTTCCCTTGCCCCGGGAGGGGTTCCGCCTCGCACCGAACCCCGGTGAAGGGCTCGCGGAGGGCCGTTCGGCAATGAAACAAAGCATCCCGGAAAGAGGCGGAATCACTTGCGGGACAAGCGATTCCGCCCCACGACCGGGCTAGCCGGCAGCCACCGGCGTCGTCGTCGGCTTCCAGGACGGGCGGCTCGCCTCGAAGCTGTCGATCTCACCGGCATGGCGCAACGTCAGCGCGATGTCGTCGAGACCTTCCAGCAGCCGCCAGCGGACGTAGTCGTCGATCTGGAAGGGCGCGGTGAAGTCCTTGGCCCGCACGGTCTTGGTCTCGAGGTCGACCGTGACCTCGGTGCCGGGCTCGTTCTCGAGCAGCTTCCAGAGCAGCTCGACGTCGTGCTGCTCGCACTGGGCGGCCACCAGGCCGCCCTTGCCGGAGTTGCCGCGGAAGATGTCGGCGAACCGGGCGGAGACGACGACCTTGAAGCCGTAGTCCATCAGCGCCCAGACGGCGTGCTCGCGGGAGGATCCGGTGCCGAAGTCCGGCCCCGCGACCAGCACGCTTCCGTTCCGGAACGGCTCCTGGTTGAGGATGAACTGCTCGTCGCCGCGCCAGGCGGCGAACAGGCCGTCCTCGAAGCCCGTCCGGGTCACCCGCTTGAGGTAGACCGCCGGGATGATCTGGTCGGTGTCCACGTTGGACCGGCGCAGCGGGACGCCGACGCCGGTGTGCTGGGTGAACGGTTCCATGTTCGGTAGCTCCTCGGGTGGTCAGCGGGCGGCGGTCAGCAGGTCTTCCGGCGACGACAGCGTGCCCCGGACGGCCGTGGCGGCGGCCACGAGCGGCGAGACCAGGTGCGTCCGGCCGCCCTTGCCCTGCCGGCCCTCGAAGTTGCGGTTCGACGTCGACGCGCTGCGCTCCCCCGGCTTCAGCTGGTCCGGGTTCATGCCGAGGCACATCGAGCAGCCTGCCTGCCGCCACTCGGCGCCCGCCTCGGTGAAGACCTGGTCGAGGCCCTCCTCCTCGGCCGCCTTGCGGACCCGCATCGAGCCGGGAACCACCAGCATCCGGACCGAGTCCGCCACTTTCCGACCGCGCAGCACCTCGGCCGCGGCCCGCAGGTCCTCGATCCGGCCGTTGGTGCAGGAGCCGAGGAAAACGGTGTCGACGGCGATCTCCCGCAGCGGCGTGCCCGGCTTCAAGTCCATGTAGGACAGGGCTTTTTCAGCGGCGATGCGGTCGTTCTCGTCCGGGATCGCCTCCGGGTCGGGCACCTCGGCGCCCAGCGGGAGACCCTGGCCGGGGTTGGTGCCCCAGGTCACGAACGGCGTCAGCGCACTCGCGTCGAGGTGCACCTCGGCGTCGAACTCGGCGCCGTCGTCGGTGCGCAGCTGCCGCCAGTTCTCGACCGCCGCGTCCCAGTCCGCGCCCTGCGGTGCGTGCGGACGGCCCTTCAGGTACTCGAACGTCGTCTCGTCCGGCGCGATCATCCCGGCGCGGGCGCCGGCTTCGATCGACATGTTGCAGACGGTCATCCGCGCCTCCATCGAGAGCGCCTCGATGGCCTGGCCGCGGTACTCCAGGATGTAGCCCTGGCCGCCGCCGGTGCCGATCTTCGCGATCACCGCGAGGATGATGTCCTTCGCCGTGACGCCGGGCCGCAGCTCGCCGTCGACGGTGATCGCCATCGTCTTGAACGGACGCAGCGGCAGCGTCTGGGTCGCCATCACGTGCTCGACCTCGGACGTGCCGATGCCGAAGGCGATGGCGCCGAACGCGCCGTGCGTGGAGGTGTGGCTGTCGCCGCAGACCACGGTCATGCCGGGCTGGGTCAGGCCGAGCTGCGGGCCGATGACGTGCACGATCCCCTGCTCGGCGTCACCCATCGGGTGCAGCCGGACGCCGAACTCCTTGCAGTTGCGGCGAAGGGTGTCGACCTGGGTGCGCGAGACCGGATCGGCGATGGGCAGCTCGATGTCGACGGTCGGGACGTTGTGGTCCTCGGTCGCGATGGTCAGGTCGGGGCGGCGCAGCGGTCGCCCGGCCAGGCGGAGGCCGTCGAAGGCCTGCGGGCTGGTGACTTCGTGCAGCAGGTGGAGGTCGATGTAGAGGAGGTCCGGTTCGGCGCCTTCGCCTCGGCGCACGAGGTGGCTTTCCCACACCTTCTCCGCCAGTGTGCGGGCCTTGCCGGTCGGGCTGGTCATCTCCGGCTCCTTCCACGGTTCGACGTCGGAACTCGGGCGCGCACCTGCGGAACGGATGCGAGCCGCGAAGGAAGGGCGCAGCTCGAGTTCGGGGTTTCCCAGATACTGGACTTCCCAAAGTGCGGGACGCTAGTATCGGGTCGTGGGACAGCATAGCGGTATCGGAGTACTGGACAAAGCAGTGGCCGTCCTGCAGGCGGTCGCGGACGACCCCTGCGGCCTCGCGGAACTGTGCACGCGGACCGGCCTTCCCCGGGCCACCGCGCACCGGCTCGCGGTCGGCCTGGAGGTGCACCGGCTGCTGCGCCGTGGTCCGGACGGGCGCTGGCGCCCCGGTACGGCGCTGGCCGAGCTCGCGGGCGGTTCGACGGACCCGCTGCTCGACGCGGCGGGCGTGGTCCTGCCGAAACTGCGCGACGTCACCGGCGAGAGCGTCCAGCTGTACCGGCGCGACGGCGTCCAGCGCGTGTGCGTCTCGACGGCGGAGCCGCCGAGCGGGCTGCGCGACACGGTGCCGGTGGGTTCACGCCTGCCGATGACGGCCGGTTCGGGCGCGAAGGTGCTCGCCGCCTGGGCGGACCCGCACACGCAGCGCACGATCCTGGCCGACGCGGTCTTCGGCGAGCGGACGCTGCTGGAGGTCCGGCGGCGCGGCTGGGCGCAGAGCGTGGCGGAACGGGAGCCGGGCGTGGCGAGCATTTCGGCGCCGGTGCGGGATTCGGCGGGGACGGTCGTGGCCGCGGTGTCGGTGTCGGGGCCGATCGAGCGGATCGGCCGCAAGCCGGGAGCGCGCTGGGCGGCGGATCTGCTCGCCGCGGCGGATGCGTTGCAGGAACGGCTCTGACGTTTCGATTGCGCCGCGCAGCCGCACCTGGCACGGTGACGCGATGCTGAACGAGGTGGCCGACGGTGTCTGGGTGCGGCAGAGCGCGTGGGTCTGGAGCAACACCACCGTCGTGAAAACGGACGACGGGCTGATCGTCGTCGACCCCGGCATCCACGGTGCCGAATTCGAGGAACTCGCCGACGACCTGGACCGGCTCGGGAGTCCCGTCGTCGCCGGGTTTTCCACCCACCCGCACTTCGACCACCTGCTCTGGCACCACCGCCTCGGTGACGTCCCCCGCTACGCGACCGCCGCCAACGCCGGCATCGCCGCCGAAGCCCGGGAACGAGCCCGGGCCATGGCACTGGAAACCGCGCCGGACATTCCCGTCGACCTGATCGCGCTCGTCACGCCGCTGCCCGCGGACGGCGGACCGATCCCCGGCGAGATCATCGAGCACGACGCGCACGCCCTCGGCCACGCCGCGCTCCTGCTCGCCGACCGGGGCGTCCTGCTCGTCGGCGACATGCTCTCCGACGTCCTGATCCCGCTGCTCGACCCGCGCCGCCCGGGCCAGCCGGACGCCTACCCGGCCGCACTCGACCGGCTGGAAGAAGCCGCCAAGCGCGTCGACGTGCTGATCCCCGGGCACGGGGCGGTGGCCGAGGGGCCGGAGATCGCGGCCCGCTTCGCCGTCGACCGGGCCTACCTCGAAACGCTGCGGCGCGGGGAGGAACCGGACGACCAGCGGTGGGGCAAGCGCCCGTAGCGCCGTTCGGGTGACCCGGCCCGAAGTGGCGTATTCGGTGACGGCGGTCACGTCTCCTTTCTGTCAGCACCACAGAGGGGGATGACCACCATGAACACCGAACTGAATCGCCGGGCGATGGCGATGCTGCGGGCCGTCGGGGCCGGGCGGGCCGAACTCACCTGCAGCTGTGAACCCGACCTGCGGGTCGACGGTCTGCCGTGCTGCGACCAGGCGACCGCGCACCAGCTGGCCCGGGCCGGCCTGATCCGGCCCGTGCGGGTCGTGGCCGTCGGGCAGTGGACGCGGGCCGAGCTCACCGCCGAGGGCCTCCGGGCGCTGGGCGGTACCCGCGCCGCCGCCTGACGCAACCTCCCGGCGCGCTCGCGCGTGTACCCGGCAAACGCGAGGGGGATCCATGAAGCTCACCGCCGTTCTGCTCGGCGCCGGCCTGCTGCTGTCCGCGTGTGGCACCACGCCGGCCGAGGCGCCGCCGTCGGAGCACCTCAGCCGAGTCGAGACCATCACCTCCGCGCCGGTGGCCGATCCGGCCGCCGTGCGCTGGATGGACGGCTTCTGCTCCGCCGTCCACGGCTACCGGGAGCGCACCAACCGGGAAGCCGACCCCGCCCAGCCGACGCCCAAGTCGATCGCCGAGGAGCAGAAGGCGCTCAGCGCGACGCTGGGCGGCATCGCGGCCCGCACCGGCGAGGCGGCCGACAAGCTCACCGCGCTGCCGCCCGCGCCGGTGCCGCTCGGCGACACCGTCCGCCAGGCCTTCGTCACGAAGTTCGCGAAGGCCCGCGACCGGGCCGCCGGGGCGAAGGCCGCGCTCGACCGCGCGAAGCCGGGCACGGAAGTGTCCCAGGACCCGGCCGTCAAGGCCCTCGAGCAGGCGCAGCAGGACGTCGACGGCACCTACGACCCGGTCGGCGCCGTGACGGCGTCCCCGGAGCTGATGCTCGCCGCCGCCACCGCGCCCGGCTGCAAGGCCTGAGACCTCACCGCCGCACGAGCGGGGCCTGCAGCGGCAGGGACCGCGACGAGCCGCCGACGGACACGGTGAACGCGCCGCGCGCCGGCTGCCACGCGTGGGCCGCCGTGTCCCAGACCGAGAAGTCGCGCTTGTCCAGCCGGATCGTCACGCGCCGGGCCTGCCCCGGCGCCAGTGAGACCCGCTCGAAGCCCTTGAGCTGGCGCGGCGGCTCACCCGCGGCCACCGGGAAGCCCAGGTACACCTGGGCGACCTCGGCGCCCGCGCGGCTTCCGGTGTTCCGCACCGTGAACGTCGCCGTGGCGCCGTCGCCGGAGTTGTGCACCGCCAGGCCGGAGTAGGCGAACGTCGTGTACGACAGGCCGTGGCCGAACGGGAACAGCGGCGCCCGCCCCTGCGCGTCGAACCACCGGTAGCCGATCTGCAGCCCCTCGGAGTAGGTCGCGACGCCGCCGACGCCGGGGAACTGCGCCGGGGTGTTCGCCGGGGTGTCGGCGTCCGCGGCCGGGAACGTGATCGGCAGCTTCCCCGACGGGTTGACGTCGCCGAAGAGCACGCCCGCCACCGCCGCGCCGTCCTGCTGGCCGGGGTACCACGCCTGGAGGATCGCCGGGACGCGCGACACCCACGGCATGAGCACCGGGCCGCCGCTCTTCACCACGACGACCGTGTGCGGGTTGGCCTCGGCGACGGCGGTCACCAGCGCGTCCTGGTTGCCGTCCAGGGCCAGGCTCGGCCGGTCCTTGCCCTCGGCCTCGTTGTCCCCGACCATCACCACGCTGACCTCGGCGGTCCGGGCCAGCGCGGCCGCGCGCGCCGGGTCACTGCCGTCGTCCAGGGTCACCACGGCACCCGGGACGCGCTGCTGCAGCCCCGCCAGCGGGTCCACTGTGGACGTCGGGATGACGGCCGAGCTGCCCCCGCCGCCGGTCTTGGCCCTGGTCGCGAACGGCCCGATCAGCGCGATCGACTTCACGCCGGGGTCGAGCGGGAGCTGCGCGTGCTCGTTGCGCAGCAGCACCATGCCGCGTTCGGCGAATTCCTTCGCGGCGGCGTCGTGCTGTGCCGTCGGCAGCGGCGAGGCGACCGGCGGGTGGTCGAACTGCCCGAAGGCGAACATCGTGCGGAACCGCGGCAGCAGCAGCTCGCCGACGCGCTGTTCGCTCACCTGCCCGGCCAGCACGGCCTGCTTCATCTTCTCGCCGTACCAGGTGCCGTCGATCATTTCGAGGTTCATGCCCGCGTTCGCCGACCCCACGGTGCTGTGCGCGGCACCCCAGTCCGACTGGACGAACCCCTTGAACCCCCAGTCGTCACGCAGCTTGTCCTGCAGCAGCGCCGGGTTCTCGCACGTGAACACGCCGTTGATCTTCGGGTACGCGCACATCACCGAGCCCGCGTGCCCTTCGGTCACCGCCTGCTCGAAGTGCGGCAGGTAGATCTCGTTCAGCGTCCGCTCGTCGATGTGCTCGTCGATGCCGTGCCGGTCGGTCTCCTGGTTGTTCGCCGCGTAGTGCTTGACCTCGGCGATGGTGCCGTTCTCCTGGATGCCGCGGATGTCGGCGGCGGCCAGCGCGCCGGCGAGCACCGGGTCCTCCCCCATGCCCTCGAACGTCCGGCCGTTGCGCGGGACGCGGGCCATGTTGATGTCGGGCCCCTCGGACACGTTGTGCGCGAGCGCCCGGGTTTCGTCGCCGATCAGCCGGCCGTACCGGCGCGCCAGACCGGTGTCGAACGTCGACGCCAGCGCCATCGTGGCCGGCAGCGCGGTCGCCGGTTTCTGCGGTTTGTCGTCGGCCGGGCCCATGCCCGCCGGGCCGTTGGCGATCCGGAAGCCCGGCACGCCCAGCCGCGGGATGGGCGGCACGAACCGCTGGTGCTCGGCGTCGGGCTGCAGGTGCAGCTGGGAGATCTTCTCGTCGAGGGTCATCGCCGCGACGAGCTCGGCGGCCCGGCGGTCGGGTGACTGGCGGGCGTCACGCCAGGGCTGTGCCTCGGCGGTCGCCGGCGCCGCCAGTGACAACCCCAGAGCCGCAACAAGAACGAACGGGCCGGTGCGCATCGAGTCTCCCTCGCCGCTGACGGGACCAACGGCGAACAAGCTAACCCATATGTGACACGGAAACATAGACTCGATTGCCGTTCACGTCCTTGAACGGCCGCGGGCTCGCCTGTTTGCCCGGCTCAACCCCGGAACGAGCGGGTTGAACCATGGTCAAGAAAACCCTGATCGGCCTAACGACCGCGAGCCCGAAGTCAGCGAGCCGCGGCCAGCCGCAGCGCCCGGTAGACGAACTGCTGGTCGCCGAGCCGGTGCCGCAGGTCGCGCTCCAGCCCCGCGATCGGGTAGAGGTTCTGCGGCGCCCGCGAGTCCTTGTAGGGGACCGACGCGAACCGCCCCAGCACCGACTGGGTGACGTTCGCCAGCTCGGCCACCTGCTCGCGCCCGAGGTGCGGCGCCGCCTCCACCCGCACGACCCCGGACCACGGCGGCCCGCCGGCCGACGGCAACCGCAGGTACCACGAGTGCCGGACCCACGTCGTGCCCATCAGGAACACCGGGGTGCGCTGGTGCGGACCGAGCCTGCCGACCAGCGCGTTGAGCTCGCCGGGCAGGTACGTCGTCTGGTGGCTCTTGATGAACCCGACGGCCCGGTCGAGGTGCGCCCGGCCGCGCAGCGGGCCGTCCACGACGAGCAGGTCGCCGCGCACGTGGCCGTCGATCGCCGTGCGCGCCCGGATGGCCGTCTCCAGCTCGGTTTCGGCCAGCTGCTCCTGCAGCGCCGAGGACAGCACCACCGGCAGCGGCTTGTCCTCCTTGGCCGCCGCGCGGTGCGCCGTGTAGATCCCGGCCGGGGTGGCGATGTCGTCGGCCTGCGGGGCGACGGTGAACAGCCCCCGCCGGACGTCGGTGCCGACGACGTGCGCCTGTCCCTCGCAACAGCACACGACGCCCGCCGCGTAGGACGCGCAGATCCCGATCGACGCCGAGTTCGTGCCGGCCGGGTCGTCGATCCAGACGCGCGCGTCGATCCGGCGGACACCGTCGACGAACAGCACGGCTTCCGGCGGGGACACCGGCGACGGGTCGATCGGCGCCCACTCGGCCTCCGGCACCTCGACGTCGAGCTCGACCTCGGCCTGCGAGCGGCCGAGCTCCTCGGCCTCCATCGAGCTGCCGTAGCCCGGGTCCCAGGCGTCGATGCTGAAGTTCATCCCGGCCACCGCGGTCATGCGCCCTCCCTGGCGATGTGCGAGCCGGTGCCGTCCCGGGTGACCAGGAACCGCACCGGGACGCGCTCGGCGAGCGCCGGCACGTGCGTGATCACCCCGACCATCCGGGAGCCGGACGCGGCGAGGTTTTCCAAAGTGGACGCCACGACGTCGAGGGTGGCCTCGTCCAGCGTCCCGAAGCCCTCGTCGAGGAAGATCGACTCCAGCTTGGTCGCGCCTTCGGCGGCCATGGCCCCCAGCTGCGACGACAGCGCCAGCGCCAGGGCGAGCGACGCCTGGAACGTCTCGCCGCCGGACAGCGTCTTCACCGGACGCCGGGCGTCGGCCTCGTTGTGGTCCACCACCAGGAAATCGCCCTTGTCGTGGGTGAGCTCGAACTGGCCGCCGGACAGTTCCAGCAGCGACGCCGACGCCTCGGCGACCAGCGTGTCGAGCGCCCCGGCGATCAGCCAGCGCGGGAACTTGTCCGAGCGCAGCAGATCCGCGAGCAGCCGGGCGACCTGGGCGTCGGACTCCGCGGCCGCGATGTCTTCGTGCAGCCCGGCGACCCGCGCCACGCGCCGTTTCATGTCGGTGTGGTCGGCTTCGGCGCGCGCCCGCGCGGCCGCGACGGCGACCGGGACGCGGTCGCGCACCGGCCCGTCCGGCACGGCGACCCCGAGCGCGGTGACGTCGCCGGCGACCGCGCGTTCGGCCGCTTGCAACGCTTCGGCGGCTTCACCTTCGGCGGTCTTCGCGACGGCCAGCAGCTCGCGGTGGGCTTTCGCCTGGCCGGCGGCCCAATCCGTGAGCGCGGTCCAGGCTTCGAGGAGGCTTTCGCCGTCTGTGACAACCGGGGCTTCGCCCTGGGCCGGGGGCTCCGCCACCCGGACCCCCGAAAAGCCGTCGATCGGCGGGGCACCCAGGCCGACCAGCGGGTCTCGGGCCCGGGACAGCCGCTGCCGCTCGGCGTCGACCTGGGCGCCGATGCCCGCCTGGGCTTCCGTGGCGCGTTTCGCGGCCACCCGGGCAGTGCGCAGATCCGCGTCCGCTCGCTTCGCGGCTTCTTCCAGGGAAGCGACCTTCGCCAGCTCCTCGGTGACGACGGCGGCGGACGGCGCACCGGCGAGCGCCGCGGCGAGTTCACCGCGCCGGCGCCGGGCGGTGGCGAGCTCGGTGGCCGCCGCCTGCTCGGCCAAGCCCGCGTCGACGGCCCGCTTCCGCCACTCCTCGGCGTTCCGCTCCGCGGCGGCGAGGTCGTCCGCCGCGACGACGGCTTCTTTGCCCGCGGCTTCGGCGGCCGCTTCGAGCGCGGCCAGCGTCGTCCGCCGGTCCGCCAGCGCGGAAGCCGCCCACGCGGTGAGCCGCTGCCAGCCTGACGGGACGTCGTCGCCGTCGATGGCCGGTGCGCCCAGCTCCACCAGGGGGTCGCGCGCGGCCCGCAGCGCTTCCCTGGCCGCCGCGAACGACTTCTCGACGGCGTCGGCTTCGTGCTGCGCCGCCGCGCGTTCGGCGCGAGCCGCGGCCAGTTCCTGGTCCGCGGCGCTCGCGGTCTCGGCGACGCGAGCGCGGCCGTCGATCGTCTTCGACAGCCACTCGCCCCGCTCGCGCACGGCGGCAACGAGGTCCGCGTAGTCCTGCTCGGAGAAAGCAGCCTCGACCGGCCGCAGCAGCACGGCCGATTCCGGCGGGCCGGCCACCTCGGCCAGCACCGCGCGCAGTTCCTCCGCCTGCGCGGCCGCCGACGCGGCGGAATCGGCGTCGCGGTCGGCGGCCCGCTCCAGCTTGCGCACGACGGCTTCGGCGGTGGCGCGCTCGCCTTCGGCGCGCTCGAGGCGTTCGCGGGCCTCGGCCAGGTGGGCGTGGCCGCCGGCATCGGGCAGCGCCGTGACTTCCTGCTCGCACACCGGGCACGCGTGCCCGACGGCGAGGCCGGCCCGCAGGCTCAGCGCCTGCCCGGCCCGTTCCGCTTCGGTCACCGCGGTCTTCGCCGCCGTCACTTCGGCGTCTGCGCGGGCGAAGGCGCTTCGCGCCGTTTCGAGTTCCCTCCGGCGCGCGGCCTGCTCGGGGGCGGCTTTCCGTTGCGCCTCGCACACCGCATACAGCGTGCGCGCATCGGAGCGCGCCGCCGCGAGCGGAGCGACGTCCGGCTGCGCGGCCAGCGCCGCCCGCGCTTCGGCGTCGGCGGCCTCGGCCGAGCTCAGGCGGGCGGCCGCGGCCGCCGTGCGCTTCGCCACCCGCGCCGAATCCGCCGACAGGTCCCCGAGATCCGCGGGCGGGCGCAGGCCGGTCAGCCGGTCGCGATCCTGGCGGGCCCGCGCGGCTTCCGCGGCGGTGTCCTCCGCGGCACGGGCCGTCGAGTCCCGGTTCTTCCGGGCCGCCTCGACGACGGCGAGGGCTTCGGTGACCGCGACGGCGGCCGCGTCCTTGCTCTGCAACGCCGTTTTCGCCGCTTCTTCGAGCCGCGGAAGGGCCGTCTCCGTCGCCTCGAGCTCGGTGCGGTCGGCGCGGATCCGTTCCAGTTCACTGCGCGCGGGCGCCGCGGCGAGCGCGGCGCGGGCGGCTTCGTCCGCCGTTTCCGCCGACTCCAACGCTCCCCGGGCGGCCGTGGCCGCGTCCGCCGCGTCGCGACGCCGGGTTTCGAGGTCTTCGACGCCGTCCGGGCGTTCTACAGCGTCGAGGACTTTCAGCTCCGTCGTGAGCGCGACGACGCGTTGCCGGGCTTCGTCGTGCGCGCGCGTGGCGTCGTTCAACCCCGGCAGGGCCGCGGTCACCCGCGCGTCCAGCTCCGTGAGCGCCGTCATCCTCGCCGCCAGCTCGGCGACGGCTTCTTCGGTGGCGTCGGCGTAGCTGCCGAGCTGTTCGGTGAGGACGGCGGCGCGCTGCTTCTGCTGCTCCGCCGTCACCCCGGCCCGGCGGCCGATGCGCTCGTAGACCTCCAGGCCCAGCAGCTTGATGAGGATCTTCTGCCGGTCGGCGGCCTTCGCGTGCAGGAACTCCGCGAAGTCGCCCTGGGGCAGCGCCACGCAGGTGCAGAAGTGCTTGAACGTCAACCCGAGCAGGCGTTCGACCGCCGGGGTGACCTCGGAGTCCGCGGCCACGGCGTCGGCGTCGTCCTCCGGGCCGCCGAGCGCGGCCGGGTCGATGAGCCGTTCCAGGCGGACGTTCTTGACGCTGACCGTGGGTTTCTTGCCGCCGCTGCGCCGGACTTCCCGCACCACGTGGTAGCGCGCGCCGCCGGCGTCGAAGACCAGCCGCACGGTGGCGCGGTTCACCGTCGGCGCCAGCGCGGGCGCGACGAGACCTTCGTGGTCCCAGCGGGCCACAGAGCCGTACAACGCGAAGGTGAGCGCGTCGATGACCGTGCTCTTGCCCGCGCCGGTCGGCCCGACGAGCGCGAAGTAATCGGTGTCTTCGAAGCTGACTTCGGTCTTCTCGCGGAAGGACGCGAAGCCGGTCATCTCCAGCAGCACTGGCCGCATGTCACACCCCGCTCGTCTCTTCGTCGTGCAGCCGCGCGAAGAGCGCCTGCACGCGCTTGTCCTCGACGGTTCGTTCCGCGCAGTAGCTCGCGAAGAGCTCTCCTGGCGAACGGTCCGCGATCGCGCGGTCGCCGCCCGACGTCGGCACCGGCGCGGCGAACTCCGGGTCGATGCGGATTTCCAGGGCGTTCGGCAGGGCTTGCTGGATCTCCTCCCGCAGCCCGGCCCTGGTCGCTTCGCGAAGGTAGACGCGGAGGTAGTCCTCGCCGAACTCCCCCGCGCGGGCGATCAGTTCCGCCACCGTGCCGTGGACCGTCCGCAGTTTCCGCCCGGCGGCCAACGGGATGTCGGTGATCTTCGCCGGCGTGGCCGGACTCACCTCCACCGACAGCACGACGCTGGTGTTGTCCTGCTCGCCGAAGTCGACGGCGAACGGCGAACCGCTGTAGTGCACCGGGCACGCGGCGGGCAGCGACTGGCGCCGGTGCAGGTGGCCCAGCGCCACGTAGTGCGGGTCGGCGCCGAACGCCGTCGCGGGCACGTGGTACTCGAAGATGGACTGCGCCGCGCGTTCCCCGCCGCCCATCGTCCCGCCGGTCACCGTCAGGTGCGCCATGACGAGGTTCACCGCACCGGGGGTGAATCCGGACTTGAGGTGCTCCAGGATGTCGCGCACGCGCTGGTCGTACTCGCCGACGTTGTCCGCCGGGGTCCCGGCAAGCAGCTCGGCGGCGCGGACCGCGTAGCGCTGGGAAAGGAAGGGCAGCACGGCGACGTTGACGCACTCGCCCGTCGAACGCGCGTCGAACGAGACGACGCCGCCGTCGTGGACCGGCCGCGGATCGCCGGTGAGCTGGATGCCCGCGGCCTTGAGCAGCGGCCGGTACGCCTCGAACGTCGCGGCGTGGTCGTGGTTCCCGGCGATGGCGAGCACCTCGGCACCGGTTTCGCGCAGCGCCATCAACGCCCGCACCACGAGTTCCTGCGCGGCCGCCGACGGCGCCGACGTCTCGTAGAGGTCACCCGCGACGAGGATCGCGTCGAACTGCCCGTCCCGCGCGATCCGGACGATCTCGCCGAGCACGGCCCGCTGCTCGTCGAGGCGGTTGCGCCCCTTGAGCGTCTTGCCGATGTGCCAGTCGGAGGTGTGCAGGAACTTCACCCTTCGTCCTTCCGTTCGGGTGGTGGGCGGCTCAGAACGGCGGCGGGTCGTCACCGAAGGGGTCGCTGCCGCGCGAGGGCAGGCCGGCGAAGGGATCGCTCTTCTTCGACGTGGACAGCCCAGCGGTGGCCGCCGGGATCGGCCCGGCCTCGGAAAGCCGCGTGGCCCAGGCGGGGAACGGGAAGCCGACGGCGATCGGCACCGGGATCTCCGGCTGGCTCACGAACATCGTGCCCGGCGTGGCGAGCGTCGCGCGGACCCGCTGGCTGGCCGGGAGGAAGCCGTACTCGGGCCGCGAAGCCTCGGCGGCGTCGAGGCGGCCGACGATGCGGACCGAGCTGTTGCTGACGATCCGGCGCTCGACCTCGCTGGCGGTCTGCTGCGCGCCGATCAGGATGACGCCGAGGGACCGGCCGCGCTCGGCGATGTCCAGCAGCACTTCCTTGATCGGGCTGCTGCCTTCCCGCGGCGCGTACTTGTTCAGCTCGTCCAGCATGGTGAACAGCAGCCCGCCCGGGCCGGCCGCTTCCTTGCGCGCGGTCTCCGCGGCGAGCGTCACGCCGACGACGAACCGCTGCGCGCGCTCGACGAGGTTGTGGATGTCCACCACGGTCACCTGCTGGTTCTCCGTGGACAACTGCCGCGCGGGGTGGTCGGCGAGGTCGCCGCGGATGAGGCCGGACAGCGCGCGCTGGCTCGAGCGCAGGCGGCGGATGAAGGCGTTGACCGTGCCCGCGCCGGTGACCGCACCCGCCCAGTTCGCGCGGGTTTCCTCGTCGGTGACGCGGTCGCAGACGACGTCGACGAGCTCGGCGTAGGTGCGGCACAGGACGCCGTCGACGTTCGCGGCGCCGTCCTTGCCCGCCGGGGTGCTGTCCAGGCGCAAGCGGTTCGCGACCTGGTGGATGACCATCGTGTACTGGTTGCGCTCGTCCTCGGCGTCGGCGAAGACGTAGGGCAGCAGGTCCTTGGCGCAGAACTCCGCGATGGTCCACCAGAACGCGCCGACGCCCGAGGTCCGCCCGGTCACGTACGGCTTGCCCGTGGTGTCCGACGGCGTCGGCGGGGCGAAGAACCCCGTCGACGCGAAGGGCTCGGCGGGCAGGCCGAGCTTGGCGTAGTCGGCCTTGAGCTTTTCGTCGAGCGCCTTGTTCGGGGTGTCGAGGAACAGCAGGTCCTCGCCCTTGACCGAGAAGACGAGGGCCTTGGCGTTGTGGGCGTTGGGCAGGGCGCCGCCGCGGAAGATCGAGTGCAGCAGGAACAACGCGAACGACGTCTTGGTGGCCACGCCGGAGACGCCGCTGATGCTGACGTGCGCGCCGCGGGTGCCGTCGAGGAAGTCCATGTTGAGGTAGACGGGTTCGCCGTCCCGGCCCAGGCCGACCGCCACCTGGCGGGTCATGTTGTCGAAGTACAGCGCCTGCGCGCGATCCTCTCCCTTGGCGCGCTCGACGACCGATCCGGGCTTCGGCGGGACGTAGCACTCGGGCTCGACGCGGGTCGTGGCGATCTCGGCGATCTCCTGCACCTGGGCGGGCAGGACCCCGTCGGAGATCAGGAAGACGTCGCTGCCGAAGCTGGCGCCTTCGTGCCGCGCGGTCACCTGCGTCACGACGCCGTAGGAGGTGACTTCGCCGAGCCCGGGCAGTTCCCGCCGGGTCACGACGACGTCGTCGAGCTGCAGATAGGCGTCCGGATCGATGGCCACGCAGAACTGCAGCGGGGTCGAGTCCTCGGTGCCTGCCACCCGGCCGACCACGGTGGTGAGCGTCTCCTGGTCCACGGTTCTCCCTGTCTCACCCGGCGCTTCCTCCCGCGGCAGACTAGCCCGCCCGGACGACAGTCCCGCGCCCAACACGGCGTTGCCGCCACCGGCGTCACCGCAGGCCACGACTGCGCCGAACGAGTGAGCTCACCCTTCGGGGAGGGTCTTTCGTCCCCGCCACAGGCATTCCGGGGGCGTACCGGTTGCGGCGCAACGCCGTGCCCGGGGGTCGCGCCGGACGGCCGCGGCGTTACGGGCGCCGCTTCCGCCTGGCTCCACGGCGAAGCGGCGCCGGGAGGCCTCCGGGGCGGCCCGCGATCCCCGGCCGTTGCGCGGGATCGGGCCCGGGTGGCCTCGCCCACCCGCCGCGACACCCCCCGACCGGCGTGTCGCGGGAAAAGTTCTCCGGAAGGGCCTCGGGTCCTATATGGACGACCACTGTGGACGGCTCTCGCCCCCGGTTTTGCCTGCTCAGAGGCATGGCGGCAGTCCGGCCCGCGCACCGGACGTCGTCCGGGAAGGGGCGTTCCGGAGGCGGAACCCGCCCCCGTACAAGGAAATATTTCGACCCCCGGTTGGATTTTGTGCGGTATTGGTAATACCGTGTGCAGTGTCGGCCGAGATGGGCCGTGACTAGTAGTTCCACTATGGAGGACTGGAATGACGAACAAGGCCCAGCTGATCGAGGCGCTGTCGGAGCGTCTGGGCGACAAGAAGGTGGCTTCGCAGGCCGTTGACGGTCTGGTGGACATCATCATCCGGACGGTCAACAAGGGCGAAAAGGTCAACATCACCGGCTTCGGGGTGTTCGAGAAGCGCGCCCGCGCCGCTCGTACCGCCCGCAACCCGCGCACCGGTGAAGCTGTCCGCGTCAAGAAGACCAACGTGCCCGCCTTCCGCGCCGGCACGACCTTCAAGGACGTCATCTCCGGCACCAAGAAGCTCCCGAAGGCGACCCCGGTCAAGCGCGCCACCGCCGCCACCACCAGCACGCGGGCCACCGCCACCAAGACCGCCGCGGCCTCCGCGCCGGCCAAGGCGACGACGACCCGCACCACCCGCGCGGCGGCGGCCAAGCCGGCCACCACGCGCTCGACCACCACGCGGACCCGCGCCACCGCGGCGAAGCCGGCCGCCAAGGCCACCACCGCCACCAAGGCGGCCCCGAAGACCACGGCGTCGAAGACGACCGCGGCCAAGGCCACCACGGCGAAGGCGACCACCACGCGGGCCAAGACCGCCGCCGCCAAGCCGGCCGCGACCAAGACCGCCGCGGCCAAGAAGCCGGCCGCCGCCAAGGCCCCGGCCAAGCGCACGTCGGCTGCCAAGAAGAAGTAACACCGGCATCGATGCCGGAAGGGCCCCGCACCGGGTGGTGCGGGGCCCTTCCGGCATTTCGGGGCGGTGAAATGTGCGCCGGGCGGTTCCAGCGGGGGCCGCCCCTGTTCCGCGCCCCTCGCGGGTCGAGAGTGCGGCCGGCACCCGGGTTCCGGAACCGGTTCGGCGAACCCCACCTGCCGGTGCCGCGGCGATTTCGGATGGGCCGCTGCCAGCGGACCAGCCACACCATCGACGATCCCAACCCCAGCCCAGCCAACCCACCCGCCCGACCACCGCGGGCCGTTCGCGCCCAAACCAGGCTGAGATCGCCGCTCACAGCTTGCCGCGCGAACTTCGCCTTTTGCCGGGTCGCCGATCCACCCCGGACCGCTCTCCGGCGGCCTGACCGCCGCCCATCGCCCAGCGGCCACCAAGGCCACCACACAGGACATCGGCCACGGAACCACCCGCAATTCCCGCCCTCCCGCGCCACGGAACCGGTCCCGTCACCGGCTCACCCGATCCCCCGGCGGCCGCCGAACAATTCACCGTGGCCACTCGTCGGGGTGAACGGCCGCGACGGTTGCGTTCGGGGCTCCGGGGGTAGCCGTCCGGCAGAGAACGCAATCCCGACGGCAAGGAGTCGCGATGACGGAGAACGAAAACCGGCCCGAAGCGGACCTCGCCCACAGCCGGCAGCTCATCAAAGAGGCGAAAGAAGCCGCCGCGGAGGCCCAACTGGCCGATCCCGCCGAAGGGGCCGCCGACGAGGCGCTGGAGACGGATCCGCCCTACCACCACGGCGAGCAGGGCTCCACGCCGTCCGGAACGTAGATTCCCGGCGTCATTTCCGCCGGTATTGCCGCCCGCGCCGCCGCCTCCGGGCGAAACCCGCGACCCGGCCGGAACGGCGGTGGCCGGTCCTATCAGGACCACCTCGGGCCGCCGCCGTTCCGCGTAAGCAGGAGGAAATTGCCGTACCTCTCCTCGGGTGGATACACTCCACCGAAGAACGCCGACCATTGTGCAACTTGTCACACGTCGCGTTCCCCCGGACGCACATCCAGCTGAGGAGCATTCACGTGGCCCAGAAAGTCCTCGTCGAGATCCTGGACGACATCGACGGCAGCACCGCCGCCCAGACCGTTCAGTTCGGCCTCGACGGCGTCACCTACGAAATCGACCTTTCGGACGAGAACGCCTCCGCCCTGCGCGACGAACTGGCCCGCTACATCGGGGCCGGCCGGCGCATCGGCGGCCGCAAGGTCCGCGTCGCCACCGGGCAGTCGACCACGACCAGCACGACCGACCGCGAGCGCAACCAGCAGATCCGCGCCTGGGCCAACGCGAACGGCTACGAGGTCTCCGAGCGGGGCCGGCTGTCCTCCGAGGTGATCGCCGCCTACGAGCAGGCCCAGGTCGAAGAGGCCGAGGCGCCCGCCGCCCCGCCGCGCAAGCGCGCCCCGCGCAAGAAGGTCGCCGCCGCCAAGAAGTAACGCGGTGGCCGGGAGATCACTGGGGAGAGATCACCGCAGCGGCGGTGGCGAGGGCTGAACACCCTCGCCACCGCCGTCGGCATTCCGGGGGAACGTGGGAGGCATCACACTTCCCGCGTTGTCAGGAATTGTCAGCGCATTCAGCGCACGGTTTCCGGAAACCGGCCGGGCGCCTCAGCCGCGCAGCGCCGGCCCGATCCAGCGGCGGACCAGGGCCCGCAGCCCGTCGTCGGTGAGCGGCGGTGTCGAGGGATACTGCAGGAACGACAGGAACAGCCGCATCAGGACCTCGGCGAGCCCCTGGAGCTCCTCGTCGGTCGCGATCCCGGCGGCCGGCCAGTCGACCGGCAGGTTGCGCAGGATCCGCGCGCCGTACGAAAACGCCAGCGGCGAAACGACGCCGTCGGTGAAGAAGTCCGCTTCGCCCGCCTGCAGGAGCAGCCCCATGCGGGGCTCCCCGGGGAGCGCCCGGACGGCGAACACCACGGACTCCACCGCGGCTTCGGCGGCCGTCCCGAACGCGGCCAGGTGCCGCTCCATCCGCCCGGCGAACTCTTCGACGCCGGCCAGCGCGACGGCCCGCAGGATGTCCTTCAGCCCCGGGAAGTAGCGGTAGACGGTCTGCCGGGTGACGCCCGCCTCGGCGGCGACGTCGGAGAGGCTCGTCTTGGCCAGCCCGGCCCGGTCGAGGCACGCCGTCGCCGCTTCGACGATCCGGCGGCGTGCCTCGTCTTCGGTGCCGGGCGGGTTGCCCTGCCATCCGTGGTGCCCCATGCCGCCATCTTCCCCGAGAACGGCGGCTCAAGCCGGGGCAGGGGCGCGGACCCGCCGGTACAGCGCGAGCAGCAGCAGGCCGGCGCCGGCGAAGCAAGCGAGCGCGTACCACCCGCTGCCGATCGGGGTGCCGTCCGCGGTGACGCCGTCCTTCGCGGCCAGCTGAGCCGGAAGGGCCCCGAGCCAGAACACCGCCATCCCGCCCAGGTACACCGCCGGGTAGAACCGCGTGAAGGCCGGCAGGGGCTCCCCGGGCTCCCCGGAACGCAGGTGCGCCACGACGATCCACGCGCCGGCCAGCCACAGCAGGCCCAGCTCGACGCCGAGGATCCACGCCCGCGCTCCTGCGTTGTCGCCGGCGAAGCTCGACGGGATCCCGGCGATCGCCATGGCCGGCGGCGTGAGGACGCCCGCCAGCAGCGTCCGCAGCACCAGCCGGCGCCGCGGCGGACCGCCGGTCAGGCGCACGACGAGGTAGGTCATCGCGGCCATCGAAACGGAAGCGAACAGCAGCATGCTGTTCAACGGCACCGACGCCAGCGCCGGCCGGTTGACGACCGCGTTGGCCGGGTTCCAGGCCCACCACTTCAGCTGCGGGCCGAGGTGGTCGAAGACTTCGTAGAACACCTGGCACACGAAGGCCACGGCCACCGAACCCCGCAGCGCCCCGCGCCGGAAGAGCCCCAGCGAACGCACGACCTCGTAGGCGAGCTGGCTGAACGCCGGGTAGAACGCCACGATGTAGAGCGGCAACCGGTCCGCCATGAACTGCACGGTGAACCGGTTGTGGGCGAAGATGAACCCGTACAGCCGGTCGAGCCCGAACCACTCCGGGAAGTACAGCGGTGGCTCGGTGACGAAGAGGTAGACCAGCGAAGCCCACCACAGCGCCAGGTTCACCGGATCGCCCTCGCGGCGACGGCGCAGCGCATGCACCAGAGCGAACACCGCACCGCCGACGATCAGCAGTTCCAGCAGCGGCATCGTCCAGTGGGCGAGCGCCCACGGCGGCCGGACCGAAACCACCGGCGAGACGTCGTGGCAGTCGAAGCCGAGACCGCGGGTGACGGCTTCGGCGTCCGGCCCGCACACCGTGCTCATCGCGCGGTCGCCGTCGCGGTCGAGTAGTCCGTGGCCGGCGGCTCGGCCTGGGGATCGAACCCGAACGGGACGCGGTGGCGGCCCAGTGCCGCGCGGACGCGGTAACGCACCAGGCCCGCGAGCACCCGCGGGTTGCGCAGCATCTCCCCCAGCGACTCGTCCAGGTTGAACACCTTGGCGAAGTGCTCGTCGACCACGGCGTCCTCCCGGGCGGCGCCGACGACGAGGCTGAACGCCGGCGCCGACACGGCCGCGACGAGGCGCCGCCGCCACTCCGGCAGCTGTTCGGTGCCCACCGCGCAGGCGTAACCCTGGTCCCTGGCCATCGCCAGGCGCCACGGCACGCGCAGCAATCCGCGTTGCGCGGCGAAGAAGCGGTCCGAGAACCTCGCGTCGAGCCGTCCGGCGCGGGACAGGTGCTCGCGCAGCAGCAGGGCCGAAGCCGACGCGGAACTGATGCCCTGGGCGTAGAAGGGGTTGAACGCGCAGATCGAGTCGCCGACGAAGACCAGCCGCCGCGGCCGCGTGCGCAGGCGGTCGTAGCGCCGCCACTTGTTGCCGGTCGAGCGGGTGAGGTGGACCGGCGAGGCGGGGGCGCACCGGTCCATGGCGTCGGCGAACAACGGCGTGCGCACCCGGCGCGCCGTCTCGACGAACGCGTCGGTGGTGCTGGGCATTTCCAGTCCCCACGACCCCATGCAGGCGATGACGCGGTTGCCCTCGATCGGGAAGAAGTTGACCAGGAACTCGTGCTCGGCGGGGTGCTCGCCCTTGTCCGGCGTCGGCATGATCACCAGGTGCCGCCACCACCAGGACGCGGGGCGTTCGGCGGGCAGGTCGTACCAGCGCGAGGTGTAAGTGACCTTGGCGTCGAGCGTCTGCACTTCCGGCTCGGGCCAGCCGGCCGCCGCCAGCCAGCCGGCGACCGGGGACCCGCGGCCCATGGCGTCCACGACGAAGTCGGCGTCGACGTGCTCGTCGCCGTCGGCCGCGGTGAAGCCGACGCCGGTGATCTCCCCGTCCGCGCTCGTCAGGCCGCGCACCGCGACCCCTTCGCGGACGACGACGTTGGCCAGCTCCCGCACCTTGTCCCGCAGCACCCGCTCGATGAGGATCCGCGAGCCGTAGACCATCGTCATGGCGCTGCGCTTGCGGGCCGACCAGCCGGGCCCGTCGAGGTAGGCGGCGTCCATGGACGGCATCAGCAGCAGGCCGCCCGCCGCGATGAGGTCGTCTTCGAAGCCGGGGAACAGCGCGCCGATCGCGCGCCGGCCCGAGTTGAGCAGGAAGTGCGGGTGCTTGCTCTGCGGAACGCCGCGGCGGTGCTCGGCCCCGTCGGGCAGTTCGTCGCGTTCCAGCACCAGCACGCGGTCGAAGTGCGGGGCGAGCGCGCCGGCCGCGCAGAGACCGGCGGCACTGCCTCCGAGGACGACGGCGGTCTTGCCGAGCCGCATGCGGATCAACTCCCGTCATTCATACAAAGAGACACTGAATGTATGAATGACCACCAGGGCGTGTCAAGCCTCGCTTCGCGTCCACAGTGGACAGAACTGCCCGGTTCGCCGGAGATTTCCGAATACTCGAGAGTTCGCCCGATCCACGATTCGACGACGTCGGTTGCCAAAGGCGGAACTCACCGTCTAAGCTCTCTCCAGCACAAATGTTAGCGCTAACACCTTGCAGCGCCGCAGGGAGGTTTTCATGCTGCCCGTCGTCGCCGGTTCGCCCTGAGCCCTCGCTCCGCTCCTGATCACGGGCCCGGCCGGCCGATCCCCCGCCGTCTTTCCCCCGCATTCCGGATGCCCGGAGGATTCTGTGCTCCGGCATCGCGGAATGCTTCGCCCTGCGTTTTTCCAGGGTCGTCATCCTCGAAACGGAGAGCTTTTCATGTTCGCTCGGAGAACTGCTTCCCTCCTGGCCGGCGGGGCACTGGCACTCGCCGCCACCGTCCTGAACGCCGGTCAAGCCGCCGAGGCGGCCACGTCGCTGCCGTGCGACATCTACGGCGCCGCGGGCACCGCCTGCGTCGCCGCGCACAGCACCACCCGCGCGCTGTACTCGTCCTACAACGGGCCGCTGTACCAGCTGAAGCGGGCCTCCGACGGCGCCGTCGCCAACGTCGGGCTGCTGGCCGCCGGCGGGTACGCCAACGCGGCCACGCAGGACTCCTTCTGCACCGGCACGACGTGCGTCATCACCGTCATCTACGACCAGTCGCCCCGGCACAACGACCTGTTCATCGAACCGGCGGGCGCGGCCGGACCGGCGAACGCCGGCGTGCCCGCGGACGCGCTGCCCGTCACCGCGGGCGGCCACGCGGTGTACGGCGCGTCGTTCTCCGGCCGCATGGGCTACCGGCACACCTCGGCTTCGGGCGTCGCCGTGAACGGCCAGGCCGAAGGCATGTACATGGTGACGTCCGGAACCCACGTCAACAACCGGTGCTGCTTCGACTACGGCAACGCCGAGGTGTCCATCGCCGACACCGGCAACGGCCACATGGACGCGATCAACTTCGGCACCGAGTGCTGGTTCTCGCCGTGCGTCGGCCAGGGCCCGTGGGTGCAGGCCGACCTGGAGAACGGCCTGTTCCAGTCCGACGCCGGGCCGAGCAAGAACAGCTCCTACACCGGCAACGCCGCGCCGTTCGTCACCGCGCTGCTGAAGAACAACGGGCAGAACTTCTTCGCCACGAAGGACGGCAACGCCCAGTCCGGCGGCCTCGCCACGCGCTACGCCGGACCGGAACCGACCCAGCCCGGGTATTCGCCGATGCAGCAGGAAGGATCGATCGTCCTCGGCACCGGCGGCGACAACAGCAACGGCTCGATCGGCTCGTTCTTCGAGGGCGTGATGACCAGCGGGCTGCCGACCGACGCGGCCGACAACGCGGTGCAGGCCAACGTCGTCTCGGTCGGCTACGGCGGCCCGAGCCCGGTGGCCGGCGGCACGCTGAACCCCGGCTCGACGATCTCGCTACGCGCCACGACATCCTGCTGCACCACGCGCTACATCCGGCACCAGTTCGACGACGCCGTCACGTCGGTGGTGAGCTCGGGCAGCTCCGCACTGGACAAGAGCGACGCGTCCTGGATCGTGCGCCGCGGCCTGGCGAACCCGTCGTGCCTGTCGTTCGAGTCGCGCAACTACCCGGGTGACTTCCTGCGCCACTACAACTACCAGCTGCTGCGCCAGCCGATGGACGGCAGCGCGGCCTTCCGCTCCGACGCGACGTTCTGTCCGCAGGCCGGGAAGAACGGCCAAGGCACGTCCTTCGCCTCGTTCAACTACCCCGACCGTTTCCTCCGCCACTACAACAACACGGTGTACATCGCGAGCAACGGCGGCCCCGACACCTTCGACGCCACGGCTTCCTGGGCCGACGACGTCAGCTGGGCCGTCAACGCTCCCTGGGCGCCGTAGCCCGTCCGGACCCGCGGAACCGTTCCGCCGTGCGGTTCCGCGGGTCCGGCGTTTCCCGCCCCGCCCGCCCGGGTAGTCCCCGCCTGCGACAGAAGGGCGGCCGGGCCATGACCGACGACGAACCGTCCACGGCCGCGCGCATGCGGGCGGTGGCCGCGGAGCTGGGGTTGCAGCCGGAGGACACGCGCTCGCACACCGGCGATTTCGCGGGCGGCCAGATCCGTTTCGCGGGCCAGGCGGGAGAACGCGAACCGAGCGACTACCTGCTGCGCTGGACGCCCGGGGAGGGCTGGGAACTGGCCGCGGACGCCGGCAGCCCGGCACTGCAGGTCGTCGCGGGACTGCCGGAAACGCGGTCACCCGAGGCGGTGGCCGACTTCGTCCTCACCGCCCTGTCCGAGCGCGGGGAACGCCCGGTGCGCCGGTCCGACGAGGACGCCCCCGAGCCGGCTCTGCGCTCGACCTCGAGGTCGCCGCGGCGATCACCCTGACCCGCTGCTGTTCGTGCGGCACTTACTGCTGCGCAAGGACTTCCGAGGCCGCTGGGCGCAGCCGGCGCATTCGCCTGCCTCGGCGTGCGCCGGTCAGGCTTTGCCGGCGACGCCTGCCCACATGTAGGGGCGGGCTTCTTCCTGCTCGTCCGTCAAACCGGTGCCGGGTACCGGGCGCCAGTCGGGCGGGTGGACGATCCCGGGCTTGAGCAGGTCCCAACCGGGAACGTCGAGCCACGAGACGATCGTGTCGTAGTCGCGCAGCCACATCGGATTGCTGGTGTTGCGGTAGCTGTCGACGACCGCCTGGATGTTGCCGGCGCCGGGTTCGGGGGCGGCGTCGTTGCAGGCGTGGGTGAGGGCGAGCCAGCTGCCGGGCGCGGCGACCTCGCGGTAGGCGTCGAGGATGCCGCGGGGGTCGTCGCCGTCGCCGATGAAGTGCATGACGGCGATGAACAGGACGCAGATCGGCTGGCCGGTGTTGATCAGCCGCCGGGTTTCGGGGTCGTCGAAGATGGCCTCGGGGTCACGGAGGTCCCGCTGGACCAAAGTGGCCCAGTGGGTGACTTCGTCCTCGTCGAGCACCTGGCGTCCCTGCTGGGCAGCGACGGGTTCGTAGTCGACGTAGACGACACGAGCGCGGATCTTGCGGCGGCGACGGCGGACGATGTCGTGGATGTTGCCGACCGTCGGGACACCGGTGCCGAGGTCGAGGAACTGGCGGATCCCGGCGTCGAGGGCGGCACCGACGACCCGGCGCAGGAAGGCGCGGTTGTGCTGGGCGACCAGCTTGACGTGCGGCCAAGTCGCGGCGGCACGTTCGCCGAACTCGCGGTCGACCGCCCAGTTGCGGGTGCCGCCCAGGTACCAGTCGTACATCCGGGCGGCGCTCGGCTTGCTCAGGTCGACGTCCGCGTCGAGCCGCTGCTGCGGCGCTCGTTCCTCCGTCGAGTCCCCCACCCGGCCGCCTCCCCTCCGCCTGCACCGCAGGCCACGGCCTCGAGCTTAGCGACGGGCCCGGGTGACGCGCGGCTGCCGCCGGGGTGACGACCGGCAACCCGCGGATACGGACTGAACACGGTCTGTCGTCAAGTGGTACGCACTCTGCGTTGAGCGGTCCCCGTTTGCCAGCCTGTCGCGCACCTCGGACAGGGGGTAAATATCACCGGAGAGTCTCGAAAGACTACCCACAGCAATACACCCGCCGTTTCGTGACACTGTTTCAGATTAATCGCGAGTGTCAACTTTTTGTCGTTTCGAGGGCCGAGCACCGGTTCTTCACACCGTCCGGAGCGGGTTATGAATCAGGGGTTCATACCCACTTTTCGCAGGATATGCGTTTGCTTAGCGTCGGCGACCGCCGATCGGCCGCGCCGATCACGGGATACCGTCCCCCTGCCGCCCGGCGCAGAATATGAACATCGACAGGATTATCGGCGTCACACGGTCTGGTGAGTTGACCGTCGGACCGTCATGCGACAAGGATCAGCTCCAGCTCGACGGAGTTGTGCACAGACGAAGGCGCGGCCCCCTGGGACACCGGGAGCCGCGCGAGTGTTCGAACGCCACGCAGACGAGGGGAACGAACGGTGAGGACCGTACTGCCGAGGACGAGAGGGACACCGAGGATGCGACCGGGACCGGAGCCCGCTTCCACCGGACGCCGGCACGCGTGGCCCCACCGCGCGGACGGCAACTGAAGCCAGGCCGACCCTCCGGCGCGCTCCGGCCGTGTCCCAGGCACACCGAGCCGCCGGGTCGAGCGGCGCGACCGAGCGCCAACCCGGTCACGCCGTCCCCGACAGGAGCCCGCCCCGACGGGCCGCTTTCCGCTCACCAGGCCACGTCGGCCACCCGGCACGCAGATCATCCCGAAGAGCCCAGCAGAGTCAACTCGCCGCCTGGGATGGGACACGAGCCGGCCGGCCGGACTGGATCACCCCGGTCCGCAGACCGGGCCGGACGTCCCGCTTCGCCCGGCCGAGACCACGTCGTCACCGTTCGACACCTCGCCGGGGATGTGGCGCAGGCCACTGCGAACGGGATGGGATGGGACTTGGGATCCGCTTTCCGGCCCTCGAGGCGCGGGCACACTGATCGCGAACTGGTGACCTTCCGTCGTTAGTTGATCACGTGGCGCCAACCACGGCGACGGCGCGACCCGGTTCGTCCCCGATACCCGCCGTTGCGCACCACGTGCTTTTCGCGCGGCACAAGCCGAAAGGCCTTCACCCATGCACGACCTGGGGCAGCGTTTCCCCGTTCCGTCCGGCGTCCGGCGGCCGGTAGCCGTCGTCTTCCCGGCCGAGCTCGTGCGCAGCCGCTGCGCCGCCGGCACCGCGTTGCGGATCCGCACCGGAGCCGACGTGCCCGTGGCCGCCGGTCCTGCCCCGTCCCCCGGCCACCTCGCTCCCCGGACCTCGCCCACCCGCCGCTTCCGCTGACGAAAGCCCGCCATGAACGACCCTGACCCGACCACGCCCCCGACCGTGGCCGCGACCACTTCCCTCCGTGATCTGCTGCTGCACTACTGGGACCAGGCCGGCCGCCCGGACGCCCGCCGGATGGCGGCGGAAACCAACCTGGCACCCGGGCTGTTCACCAGCTTCCTGACCTCCACGGGGTTCCCCGGCCTCGACGAGACCGACGCCATGGCCCGGGCGGTGGCGCCGCGGGCCTGGCACGACGTCCTGATCCGCCGATGGCACGACACGAACGCCCAGCGCCGCTCCGCCACGCCCTTGCCGCTGCCGCGGCACCCCGGCCCCACCACCGCGGTCGGAGCGGCGCTCGTGGCCACCACCCACCGCGAGTTCGCCGAGGCCCTCACCCGGCTCAAGGAACAGCGGCAGCTCACCTACGAGCAGATCGCGAAGAACTCCGACCACTTCGTTTCGAAGTCCGCGGCACAGCGCTTCGCCAGCAGCGGGCGAAACGACAAGCAGGACTTCGTCGACGCGTTCCTGCGAGCCTGCGGCGTCGACGACATCGACCTCGACCTGTGGCTGACCGCCTGGCGGCGGGTCAACCAGACCACCGGGTCCCCGCGGGCCAAGGCCGCGGGCCTCGGGGTCCCGGGCGGCGAAGCCGGGCCCACCGCACCGGCACCGCGCGGCCCGGTCCCCGAACACGCCCACCAGCCCGTCGCCCAGCACCGGCTCGTCGGCCTTCTCGCCGCCACCGCGCTGGCCGGATCCGCGGCTGCGGCCACCCAGCTGTGCCGGCCGGCGGTGGCCCAGCGGTGGCTCCTGTTCATCGGGCTCAGCAGCGCCGGCGCCGTGCTGCTGATCCTGCTCTCGGAACTCGCCGACCGCAGGCACGCCGCCCGGTGCCCGCGCCCCGGCTGCGCGACCGCACCGCCGCCTTGATCACCCGGCGGCACCCAGCCGGCGCGGCAATCCACCGAACGCCGGGAACGCCGAGGCAAGCCGAGCCTCCCGGCCGTCACGAGCGACGCCATCCATGACGGCGACCGGCACTTCCGGACCGGAATCGAACCTTGCGGGGGAACGTGGAGCATTCACGGCAAGTCGTCCATCGCACGATCGTGGCGGTGGACATCGAGAGCTACGGAGACCTGCGCCGGACGACCCCGAACCGGCTGGCGGTTCGCCGCGGTCTCGACCGGGCGCTGCGCCGAGCCTTCGACGAGGCAGGAGTGCCGTGGTTCGACTGCCGTCACGAGAACACCGGTGACGGCACGTTCGTCCTGGTTCCGGCGCAAATCCCGAAAGGCCCCTTCGTGGAGGTCCTGCCGACGGCCCTCGCCCGGGAGCTGCGACAGCACAACGAGAGCCATCCGCCGGAGGAACGGATCCGGCTGCGGATCGCCCTGCACGCCGGAGAAGTCGCCTACGACGACCAGGGCGCGACCGGACCGGCGATCAACCGGGCGTTCCGCCTCCTCGAAGCGCCGCAGCTCAAGGCCGCACTGTCCGCGTCGCCGGGCGTCGTCGCCCTGATCACCTCGGACTGGTTCTTCGACGAGATCGTCCGGAGCAGCACCGTCGTGGACGCGACGACGTTCCGGCCGGTGCAGGTGATCGTCAAGGAAACGGCCACGATCGGCTGGATCAGCCGGCCCGACGATCCCTACCCGCCGGCTCCCGGAGCCGGTTCTCCGGCCGCGGACGACCTGTCACCACGACCGCCGGTCGCGGCCGGACGGTGCACGCTGCCCCGTGATCTCCCGGTCTTCACCGGACGCGCAAAGGAGCTCGCCATCCTCAGCGCGGCGGTCACCACCGCCGCGGATCACGGGACCCTCGGCACGGCGATCCACGTCATCGACGGTGTGCCGGGGATCGGCAAGACGGCCTGCGCGGTGCACGCCGCCCATCAGCTGGCGGCCTACTTCCCGGACGGCCAGATCTTCCTGGACCTCCACGGCCACCGCCCCGAGGAGGCTCCGGCCACTCCGGCCGACGCGCTGGCTTCACTCCTGCTCCTGCAGGGTGTCCCGACCCTGGCCATCCCGGCGGATCTCGACGACCGCGCCCGGCTGTGGCGCGAGAAGCTGGCCGGGAAGAAGATCCTGCTCCTGCTCGACGACGCCGTCGACGACGCCCAGATCCGGCCGCTCCTGCCCGGCGGAGCGGGCAGCCTGGTGCTGATCACCAGCCGGCACCGGCTCGAGTCCCTCGCCGACGCCGGCCGCGTTCCGCTGCAAACGCTTCCCCCCGGCGAAGCCGCCGCGATGTTCGATCGCCACACCTCCCCGGCGCAGCACGATCCCGGTGCGGTGGCCGAGTTGATGACGTCGTGCGGAAATCTGCCGCTCGCCATCTCCCTCACCGCCGGCCGGCTGCACCGTCACCCGGACTGGACCGTGCGCCGGCTGGCCGACGACCTCGACCAATCCCGGAACCGGCTGAAGACGCTTCGAGCCGACGACCGGAGTGTGGCCGCCGCATTCGAACTCTCCTACCGCGACCTGACCCCGGACCAGCAGCGGCTGTTCCGTCGCCTGGGCCTGCACCCCGGCCGCCACCTCGACGCCGTGGCGGCCGCGGCCCTCGACGGGAACGACGTCGAGACCACCCAGGAACAACTCGAGGTGCTGCACCGCAACCACCTGCTCGACGAACCCTCCCCCGGCCGTTACCGCCTGCACGACCTGACCCATGCCTACAGCCGGTCGCTCACCGGCCCCGGCACCGAAGAAGGGGCCTTCGAACGCCTCCTCGACCACTACCTCGAGACGGTCCGCGGGGCGAACCACTTCGTGGCCAGCCCCTCCCCACGGCCGGAACTCGGTCCGCAGCCGCCGGTCCCGTCCCGGAAGTTCGACACCGAAAGCGAGGCCGTCGCCTGGCTGACCGCGGAACGGGCGACCCTCCGCGCCTGCATCATCGCCGCGGCCGACGACGACCGTGTCCGGTGGGCCGCCGAGCTCGCTGTCGCTCTCCACCCGTTTCTCGAGCAGCACGGGCACTGGCACGACGCCCACCGCATCCACCAGGCCGTGCTCGCGGCGGAGCAAGCGGCCGGCGACGTCGCCGCCGAGGGCGCCACCCGGACCGATCTGGGCCGGGTGCAGCGCCTGCTCGGCAACTACCACGATGCCGCCGCGAACCTCGCCCGTGCGCGGGCCCTTTACCTCGAACTCGGCAACCGGCTCGGTGAAGCCGACGTGCTCAACGAAGCCGGCCGTGTCCAGCTGGACCTCTCCAACTTCGCCGACGCCACGGCCTACCTGAGCCGGGCCCGGCAGCTGTACGAAGGACTCGACAACACGCTCGGCTTGGCCGCCACGTTCGCGCAGCTCTCCCGAGTCCAGTATCGGTCGTGCGATCTCGAAGCCTCGAGGAAGAACGCCGAGCGCAGCCTCGGGCTCTACCGCCTGCTGGGCAACGAGCGCGGCGAAGTGACGGCCCTGCTCGCAGTCGGGTGTGCGCAGGGCATGTCCGGCGACTACGACTACGCCTCCGGCACCTTCACGGAAGCGCTGACGCTGTCGAGAAAACTCGGCGATCGTTTCGCCGAGGCCCGGGCGTTGAACAACCTCGGCCGGATGCACTTCGACTGCGGCAACTACGGATCGGCCGACACCTGCTACACCCGCGCCCAGATCATCTACAGCCAGCTGGACTACCGGGCCCGCGAGGCGGTCACCTTGACCAACCTCGGGCGGCTGCACCACGCCGCGGGCCACTACCGGCTGGCGTTCATGTACCTGACCCGAGCGGAGGACCTGTTCGGCGACGACCAGGGCTGGCAGGCGGAGAACCTCAACAACCTCGGCAACCTCGCCCTGGAATGGCCCGAAGCCGGCGACCCCGCCGAGTTCCACGGCCGGGCACTCGACCTGGCACAGGCCGTCGGCGTCCGGCTGCAGGTGGGTCGGGCGCTCGAAGGACTCGGGCGCAGCGCGCTGAAAGCCGCGGACGAGGCCCGGGGAGCCGAGTACCTTCGCCGTGCGCTGGCGCTGTTCGAGGAGCTGGCCGTTCCGGAAGTGACGGCGGTCAGAGCGACACTGGAGCAGCTGGCGAAGCGGCCGTGATCGACGGCAGCGGGTTCAGCGCTCGGCCGGGGCCTTGAGCGTGTCCCCGAACGCGAAAGGCCCTACGCCGGCTCGGCGTAGGGCCCTTCCGATGTCGCCGGTGTTACTTCTTGGCGGCCGAGGTGCGCTTGGCCGGGCCTTGGCGCTATTGACCGTGTTCCCGAACGCGAAAGGGCCCTACGCCGGTTCGGCGTAGGGCCCTTCCGATGTCGCCGGTGTTACTTCTTGGCGGCCGAGGTGCGCTTGGCCGGGGCCTTGGCGGCGGCCGGCTTCTTGGCCGCGGCGGTCTTCGTCGCGGCCGGCTTGGCGGCGGCCGTCTTCGCCCGCGAGGTGGTCGCCTTCGCCGTGGTGGCCTTGGCCGCCGTGGTCTTCGGCGCCGCCGTGGCCGCGGCGGGCTTGGTGGCGGCGGGCTTGGTGGCGGCGGTCGCCTTGGCGGCCGGCTTCGCCGCGGTGGCGCGGGTCCGCGTGGTCGTCGCGGCCGGCTTGGCCGCCGCCGCGCGGGTGGTGGTGCGGGTCGTCGTGGCCTTGGCCGGCGCGGCGGCCGCAGCGGTCTTGGTGGCCGTCGCCCGCGTGCCGGTGGCGGTCCGCTTGACCGGGGTCGCCTTCGGGAGCTTCTTGGTGCCGGAGATGACGTCCTTGAACGTGGTGCCGGCACGGAACGCGGGCACGTTGGTCTTCTTCACCTTCACGGCCTCACCGGTGCGCGGGTTCCGCGCCGTACGAGCGGCGCGAGCGCGCTTCTCGAACACCCCGAAGCCGGTGATGTTGACCTTCTCGCCCTTGTTGACCGTCCGGATGATGATGTCCACCAAGCCGTCCACGGCCTGCGCAGCCACCTTCTTGTCATCGCCCAGACGCTCCGACAGCGCCTCGATCAGCTGGGCCTTGTTCGTCATTCCAGTCCTCCAAAGTGGAACTACCAGTCAGGCCCATCTCGGCCGACACGCGCAGAGTATTACCTGCGGGCCCAAGAAATCCAAGCACAGCGCACTCGAACTCCGTTGTGTCGCGGCGGGATCCGGCAAAGTCCTCATAGGACAGGACAGGCCCGGCAATCGAACAATTGGTCGACTTCTCCGAAAGGTGCCCGCAGAAGACGCCGTCGGCCGCAGCTCGCGCCGGACACGAAAGCGGCGGTGATCGAAAAGTGCGCGTTCGACGAGATCGACAGCAACCGATCCGGGGCCGCGACAGCGACACGTTCGACACCCACCCGCTCACCAAGCACGTCCACGGGGCCGCTGATGAGGTGACGAGCACCCCGTGATCACTTGCCCAAGACGGCTCGAGCCGCGGAAAGGATCTTCGACGCCAGGGCAGCTACACAGCACAAAGCGGGACTGACCTCGGTCAATCCCGCTTGCGTGGATGCTGCTGGTACCCCCGATGGGATTCGAACCCACGCTACCGGCGTGAGAGGCCGGCGTCCTAGGCCGCTAGACGACGGGGGCTTAGGATCTTCCCTGGTTTCCCAGGGGCTTTTCGGTTTTTCTTGCTGGAGAGAACCTACCAGAAGCGATTTCCCGCTTCGCAGGGGGGTCACTCTCCGCAGCTGGGGTACCAGGACTCGAACCTAGACTAACTGGACCAGAACCAGTCGTGCTGCCAATTACACCATACCCCAGTGAGGTACTGCTCCGGCTGGGCCGGTTCAGCACCGCACGAGGAGAAATACTAGAGCACGCCGTTCCGGACGGTGAACGCGGGGGTGCCACTGCCACGCTGGGCCGGGACCCCGATCGTGGCGTACTCCGAAACCAGCAGCTCAGGCAGCTCGGCGAGACCGGCCACCGTGTGGACGCCCTCCGGGGCGTGCTCGCCGATGCGGTCGCGGTCGAGCCAGACCGCGCCCAGGCCCGCGTCACGGGCGCCGATCGCGTCGGTGTCCAGTTTGTCGCCGACGTGGACCGCCTGGGCCGGGGCGCAGCCCAGTCCCAGGCACACCGTGTGGAACATCACCGGGTCGGGCTTGGCCACCCCGAGCTCGCCGGCGATCGCAACGTGATCGAAGAACGGCGCCAGGCCCAGGTCGGCGATTTTCTTCCGCTGGTGGCCACCCGAGGCGTTCGTCACCGCGGCCAGCATCAGGCCGGCGGCGCGCAGCCATTCCAGGCAGTCGAGGACGTCGTCGAACAGCTGCCACGAGTGGTCGAGCAGCTCCCGGCGACGGCGCTCGAAGGAACTCACCTGCTCGGCGTCGGCGAGGATGCCGATTTCGGCGAGGAAGCAGTCGGTGCGCCGCTGGTGCATCGTCCGGTAGTCGAGTTCGCCCGCGACGACGAGGGCGACGTGTTCTTCGGTGATGAGGTCCCACAACGGCCACAGGTCACCCCGGCCGGTGAGGATGTGGAGGCTCCGGCGGATCGCCGCGGTGCAGTCGATGAGCGTGTCGTCGATGTCCAGGCACACCAGCCGGAGCTCGGGCGGCGCCCAGGGCTCGGACGCCGCCGCGGCGGGCGAGGCGGTTCGCGACGGGGTCCGGGGTGCCAGGGCGAAATCCACCCAGTGAGGCTAGGGCAACCGCCGCGTTCGCGACGCTGCCAAAGAGGTGATTGCCGCTCGCCTGTTCCGGCGCACCGGCTCTACTCCCAGTTGGCGTACCGTCCCCATTCGGTTATCCGGCCGCACGCACCCGCCGAGCCGGCTCTTCCCGGACAGCAATCGATTCCCGGGCGAAACCCTTGTCCCGCTTGGGGATCCGCTCCGTCCACAAGGGCACTTCCGCAGACCGCAGCCGAAGCCGCGCGAAGCCGGTACACCGTCGACCAACTGTCGCGTTTGGACGGTTTTCGACCACCGGACGTGGACGCGAGGCCGTCGCCCGATCAGCGTATCTCCGCTCACACCCCTTGACGGCGGTGCCGCGCGGGTGCATCCTCAAGTTATTCAACAAGCGATGAATAAGGGAGATGGTCGAGATGACCGAGCGCACGAGCTGCGTCGTCATCGGTGGCGGGCCGGCCGGGATGGTCACGGGGCTGCTGCTGGCCCGGGCCGGCGTCGAGGTGACAGTGCTGGAGAAGCACGCCGATTTCCTGCGCGACTTCCGTGGGGACACGGTGCACCCGTCGACGTTGACGCTGCTCGACGAGCTGGGCCTCGGCGAGCGGTTCCACGCGTTGCCGCACAGCGAGCTGACCTCGGCGGGCTTCCCCCAGGAGAACGGCGAGCTCATGAAACTGGCCGACTTCACCCGGCTGAAGGTGGCGCACCCCTACATCGCGATGGTGCCGCAGTGGGACTTCCTCGACCTGCTCGCCGAAAGCGCGCGCAAGGAGCCGACGTTCGTCCAGCGGATGGAGACCGAGTGCACCGGCCTGGTCCGCGAGCACGGCCGGGTCGCCGGCATCACCTACCGCACGAGCGCCGGGGAAATCGGCGAAATCCGCGCCGACCTGGTCATCGCTGCCGACGGCCGCTGGTCGCTGGCCCGCCGCGAGGCCGGCCTGGTGCCGCGGGAGTACGACTGCCCGTTCGACGTCTGGTGGTTCCGGCTCTCGCGCGGCGACGACGAAGCGGGCACCATGCTGCTGCCGAAGATGCGGGACCGCCGCTTCGCGGTGCCCCTCCCCCGGCCGGACTTCTACCAGGTCGCCTACCTCGCGCCGAAGGGCGAAGACCTGCGCGCCCACGGCATCGAGGCGTTCCGGGAGAACGTGGCGCAGATCTGCCCCGAGTTCACCGACCGGGTGCACGAGCTGGCGGCGATGGACGACGTCAAGTTCCTCGACGTGCGGCTCAACCTGCTGCGCCAGTGGCACGTCGACGGGCTGCTGTGCATCGGCGACGCGGCGCACGCGATGTCCCCGATCGGCGGCGTGGGCATCAACCTGGCGGTGCAGGACGCGGTCGCGGCGGCGACGCTGCTGGCCGAGCCGCTGCGCCGGGGCCGTCCGACGCCGGCCGAGCTGGCGAAGGTGCGCGCGCGCCGCCTCGCGCCGACGCTGCTGGTGCAGGGGCTGCAGCGGCTGCTGCACCGGACGGTGGTGCGCGGGGTGATGAGCGGCAAGCGCAACGGCCCGCCGGCGCCGATGATCAAGGCGTTCGCCCGGTTCCCGCGCCTGTCGTACTTCCCGGCCCGCTTGCTGGGCCTGGGCCTGCGCCCGGAGCACGCCCCGGCCTTCGCGCGACGGGCGATGGAGCCGGCGCAGCGCTGACGAACCACCGAAGGCCACCCGGCATGGGGTGCCTTCGGTGAAGCGGCTCGATCCGGGCCGAGCGGGTCTAGACGTCCTCGACCGGGTTGGTCAGGGTGCCGATGCCTTCGATGGTGATCGAGACGCTCTGGCCGCCCTCGATCGGGCCGACGCCCTCGGGCGTGCCGGTCAGGATGAGGTCGCCGGGCAGCAGCGTCATGACGCCGGAGACGAACTCGACCAGCTCGGGGATCCGGTGGACGAGGTCGGACGTGCGGCCGTCCTGCTTGAGCTCGCCGTCGACCTCGGCCCGCAGGGAGAGGTCGGAGGCGTCGATCGAGGTCTCGATCCACGGGCCGATCGGGCAGAAGGTGTCGAAGCCCTTGGCGCGGCCCCACTGGCCGTCGGACTTCTGCAGGTCGCGGGCGCTGACGTCGTTGGCGACGGTGTAGCCGAGGATGACGCTCGCGGCGCGGGCGGCCGGGACGTTCTTCACCGGCTGCCCGATGACGATCGCGAGCTCGCCCTCGAAGTCGACCCGGCCGATGCCCGACGGGCGGCGGATGGCCGCGTTGGGCCCGATGATGGTCGTCGACGGCTTGATGAACAGCATCGGCTCACCGGGCACGTCGTTGCCGAACTCGGCCGCGTGCTTGGCGTAGTTGCGGCCGACGGCGATCACCTTCGACGGCAGGATCGGCGCGAGCAGCCGCACGTCGGCCAGCGGCCACCGCTTGCCGGTGAAGTTCGGCTGGCCGAAGGGGTGCTCGGCGATTTCGAGGACCTGGGCGTCGTCGCCGTCGCCTTCGATCGAGGCGAACGCGACACCACCGGGATGGGCAATTCGGGCTAGGCGCACGCGGCCAGTCTACGTGCGCCCGCCCGGCCACCTCCGGGGGTTCCGGGTGGTGGAGCCCCCGGCCCGGGTCACCGTGACTCAGGCCACGGTGGTGCTCTTGTGCACGAGCGCGTCGCACAGCGCCAGCCAGCTGGCCTCGACGATGTTGCCGTGCACGCCCACGGTGGTCCACTCGCGCTCGCCGTCGGTGCTCTCGACCAGCACGCGCGTCACCGCGTCGGTGCCCGGGTGACCCTGGAGGATGCGCACCTTGTAGTCGGCCAGGTCCACACTGTCCAACCAGGACAGGTGCGGCGACAGCGCCTTCCGCAGGGCGGCGTCGAGCGCGTGCACCGGCCCGATGCCCTCGGCGGTGGCGATGACGCGTTGCCCGCCGACGTGCACCTTGACGGTGGCTTCGGCCATGACCTCGCCGTCCGGGCGGTGGTCGAGGACCACCCGGTAGGACTCCAGCTCGAACGGGGCCTCCGCCGGGACGTCGGCCTCCTGGCGCAGCAGGAGCTCCAGGGAGGCGTCGGCGGCCTCGAAGGACCAGCCTTCGGCCTCGAGCCGCTTGACCTTGGTGATCGCGCTCGTCAGCGCTTCGGGCCGGCCGGCAAGGTCGACCCCGAGCTCACGTCCCTTGAGCTCGAGGCTGGCCCTGCCGGCCATCTCGGTGACCAGTACCCGCATGTCGTTGCCGACGGAAGACGGATCGATGTGGTTGTACAGCAACGGATCCACCTTGATCGCGCTCGCGTGCAGTCCCGCCTTGTGGGCGAAAGCCGACGCCCCTACGTAAGCCTGGTGGGTGTAGGGGGCGAGGTTGGCGATTTCGGCAAGGGCGTGGGAGACCCGGGTGAGTTCGGCGGCGCCTCCGGTCGGGAGGACGTCGAGGCCGAGCTTGGTCACCAGGTTTCCCGTCACGGCGAAGAGGTCGGCGTTGCCGGCCCGCTCCCCGTAACCGTTGGCGGTGCACTGGACGTGCGTCACGCCGGCCTGCACCGCGGCGACGGAGTTCGCCACGGCGCAGGAAGTGTCGTCCTGACAGTGGATCCCGAGCCGGAATCCCGTCTTTTCCTTGACGGCCCGCACGGTCTCGGCGAGCCCGAGCGGCAGCTGGCCGCCGTTGGTGTCGCAGAGCACGAGGACGTCGGCGCCCGCGTGGGCGGCGGCGTCGAGGACCCGGAGCGAGGTCTCGGGGGAATGCGCGTAGCCGTCGAAGAAGTGCTCGGCGTCGAGGAAGACCCGCCGGCCTTCTTTCGTGAGGAACTCGACGGTGTCTTTCACCATCGCGCAGGCTTCGTCGACATCGACGCGCAGAGCCCGTTCGATGTGGCGGAGGTCGGACTTGGCGACGAGGGTGATGACCGGCGCTTCGCTGTCGAGCAGGGCCCGGACCTGCGGATCGGCGTCGGCGGTGGTGCCGGCCTTGCGCGTCGCGCCGAAGGCGACGAGCGCGGCGTGGTGGAGCTTCAGTTCGCCTTTCGCGGCGCGGGCGAAGAATTCGGTGTCCTTGGGGAGCGCCCCGGGCCAGCCGCCTTCGATGAACCCGACCCCCAGCTCGTCCAGCAGCCGCGCGACGGCGAGCTTGTCCTGGACGGAGTAGGAGATGCCCTCTCGCTGCGCACCGTCGCGCAGGGTGGTGTCGTAGAGGTGGAAGGCGTCGCCGAGCGGAGTATCGGCGGGCTCCTTGCGGGTCACGGTCTTCTCCTAGCGTTTCCTGGCGTTTCAAGGCAACAAAAAAACCTCCCGCATGGGTGCGAGAGGTTGCGCGCCGGGGGCTCTTGTGGAGCTATCGTCCGGCGCGCTCGTCGATAATGATCGCGAAGCTGGTCATGCTCGCATCATGCCACAGCATTCGCGGCCAAGTCCAGAAGCTGGGCGAAGCTCCCACCATCCGGGAAGCTTCCCCGATGCGTTTTGCAGTTCCTGATCAAGGAGCCGCACGATCACCGGAGGGTGTCACCGGGCCTGCCGCTGTCCGAGGAAGCAGGGCGGCGGAGTCACCCCTCCACTCTTTTCACAGCCATCAGGCCCCCAAGACATGCCCCACCGCACCCTGGGGGCTGACCCCGGTCCAGTCTATCGCCACCCCCCGACAGAACCGCCCGAAAAACCGCTCAGCCGCTCACTTCTCCACATCACGGCAGCATTGTGGACAACCCCGCCAACCCCCGCAGCCAGGGCACGAAAAAGCCCCGCACCCAGGCAGCAGGTGCGGGGCTTTCCCGAAGGATCAACCAGTACGCACGTTCGACGAAACCAGCGCCGCCAGCCGGTCACCGATGGCCTGCGTGGCCCCCGGCGACGCCTGGTCCCGCGTGGCCAGATCGAACGCCACCGACGCCTCGATCCGTCGCGCCGCTTCCTTCTGCCCCAGGTGGTCCAGCAGCAGCGCCACCGAAAGCACCGCTGCCGTCGGGTCCGCCAGCCCCTGGCCCGCGATGTCCGGCGCCGAACCGTGCACCGGCTCGAACATGCTCGGGTTGCGGCGGGTCATGTCCAGGTTGCCGCTGGCCGCCAGGCCGATGCCGCCGGTCACCGCGGCCGCGAGGTCGGTGATGATGTCGCCGAACAGGTTGTCCGTCACGATCACGTCGAACCGGGACGGGTCCGTCACCAGGTGGATGGTCGCCGCGTCCACATGGGAGTACGCGACCGTCACGTCCGGGTGCTCCAGCGAAACCTCTTCGACGATCCGCGACCAGAGCGAACCGGCGAACGAGAGCACGTTGGTCTTGTGCACCAGCGTCAGGTGCTTGCGCGGCCGCGCCTCGGCCCGGCTGAACGCGTCCGCCACCACGCGCCGGACGCCGAACGCCGTGTTGACGCTGACCTCCGTCGCGATCTCGTGCTCGGTGTCCTTGCGGATCAGGCCGCCGGTGCCCGCGTACGGGCCTTCGGTGCCTTCGCGCACGACGACCATGTCGACGTCGCCCGCGTCGGCCAGCGGTCCCCGGACACCCGGGTACAGCCGCGCCGGGCGCAGGTTGACGTGGTGGTCCATTTCGAACCGCAGGCGCAGCAGCAGGCCGCGCTCCAGGATCCCGCTCGGCACCGAGGGGTCGCCGACCGCGCCCAGCAGGATCGCGTCGTGCTGACGGAGCTCGCCGAGGACCGATTCCGGGAGCAGCTCGCCCGTCGAGTGCCATCGCGCGGCGCCGAGGTCGTAGTTCGTGATCTCCGCCGTCGGTACTACCTCGCCGAGCACCTTCAGCGCCTCGGAGACCACCTCGGGCCCGATCCCGTCTCCTGGGATCACCGCGAGCCGCATCCACACACCTCCGTCGACCGGACCACCGGCCGCACCGATGGCCCACCGCAACAAAACGCCAGCAGCCGGAAGGTTACCGGCCGTAGACAAACTGCCGTAGCCGCACCACCCTTATGCCGCATCCTCCCGCAGGGTGAGACACCCAATCGGGTGAACAGCAGCGGGGCGCCCCCGGCGGAAATCCGCCGGAGACGCCCCTGGTCCTGCAGGAATCGATCTTGCCGGGACCTAGCGGCGACCAGGCCCGATCGGCTGACGCTCGTTCCCCGGCCGGGCGCCCTGGGTCGCGTCCACCTTGACCACGTTCGCCCGGTTGCCCGCGGCGTTGTGGTGCTCGATGGCCAGCAGCCCGAGGGCGTTGTCGGCCGCGGCCGACGCCGCGTTCCGCGTGACGACCAGCGCCGTGCCCGGCTTCGCGACGTAGCCCAGCGCGGCGTCGCCGCCGCCCTGCACCGCGTAGCCCGGCGCGAGCGCGTCGAACGAAAGCGGCGTGCCGACGTAGTCGATCAGCCCGTTCGTCGTGCCCGGCGCGACGTAGAAACCGCTCACGCCCACCGTGTAGGAGATGCGGTGGCTGTCGGCGTTGGCGTCGATGCCCAGCGCGGCCAGCGAAACCGGCAGCGTGAGCACGTTCGTGTCGAACACGTTGGTGTCGACGTCGCCGAGCTGGCCGTTGACCGCCTGGACGTCGACGGTCGGGAAGCCCGGGGTCAGCGCGACCGTGTTGGCCAGGAGCACGTCGGTCGACGTCGCCTTGGTCACGTAGGTCTCGAAGTCCGGCTGCCCGTCCCCGGTCGTGTCGATGTCGACGAACGGCGAGGTGTTGCTGCCGATGTTCGCCCAGTCACCCCAGGTGGACAGGCCGAACGCGAGGATCGCGTTCTCCGGCTCGCCCTGGGCCTTCGCCAGCGGAGCGGTCGAAGCCGCGCCGATGTAGCGGAGGTCGCCGCCCTTGGCCGTCTTGTTCAGCGTGCAGTCGGTGACCACGTCCGCGTCGCACTCGGGCAGCTGCGGGGACTCCGCCTGCAGCTCGAGCACGCTGATCAGCGAGCGGTACCGCTGCGCGCCGGCCCCCTGGTCGACACCCTTGCCGGTCAGGTTGAGCACGGCCTGGGTCGCGTCCGGGGCGAACTTCACCGACGGCGGCGTCGAAATCGTCGACACCGGCTTCGGGGCGGAGTAGACCGACACCCGCAGCGGCACCGTGGCCCCGCTGGTGGGCGTGAAGGCGACGCGCCCGGAGGCGTCCGCGACGAACTGCCGGGCCAGACCGGCCTGGGTGGCCTGCATGGTCGGGTCCATGACCTTGCGCAGCGCCTTCGGGTCGGTGATCTTCAGCGTCACCTTGACCTTGGCGGTGCCGCGCGGGGTCAGCTTCACCGTCGGCTTGTCCACTGTGTACTCGACGCCCGGCAGCGCGTTGACCGCCTGGTAGGCCACCGAGTACTCGGCGGGCGTGACGCCCTTGTTGACGAGCTTGATCGTCTTCGACAGCGTCACCGGGCCGGACGCCTCGACCGTGCCGAAGCTGACGCTCACCGCGCCCGGGTCGTCGGCGACGTAGGCGAGCACCTGGTTGTCCAGCGCCGCCTTGGCGTCGATCCGGCCGCTGCCGACGCGCTGCGGCGCGTAGGTGTGCCCCGCGCCGTCGCCGACGTCGTGGCCGGCGGTGTCGATGACCGACGCCTTGACCTCCTCGACCGACCAGTCCGGGTGCGACTGGCGGACCAGCGCGGTGATACCCGTGGTGTGCGGGGCGGCCATCGACGTACCCGAGAGCACGGTCCGGCCGTTGCCGCTGCCGCGGAAGGCCGAGGTGATCGTGTCACCGGGCGCGGCGAGGTCCGGCTTGAGCGCCGGGCCCCGGGTGCCGCGCGAGGTGAACGAGCTCGGGGTGTCCACGATCGTCTTGTCGTAGGTCTGGATCGAGGCGCGGCCGGCGCCGAAGAGCCGGACCTGCAGCGTGCCCGCGGTGAGCGCGGCGCGCAGCGTCTTCGTGGCGGACCCGGTGAACTGGAACATCGGGATCGCCGCGTTGCCCGCGATGCCCGCGCTGAAGTGCTCCAAAGTGGACGAAAGGAGCGCACCCTTCGCCCCGGCGGCCTGCGCGTTGTTGGCACGGGCGGCCGAACCGCAGGCGCGGGTCGAGTCGTTGTCGTCCCACTCCAGCCAGACGAACTTGCCGGCGGCCTTCGCCTTGTCCTCGGCGGAGTACGGCGCGCAGCCCGCGGCGTTCGCCGCCGACAGGGCGACGACCGGCGCGGCCAGGTCGAGCGTGTCGTAGCCAGCGTAGTTCTGGCTGTACTGCCCGGTCTTCTGGCCCGCGGCGGTCGCCGGAGCCTTGACCTCGGCGGCGTCGCGGAGGATGCCCGCGTCGCGCGTGCTGGCGACGGTGAGCGCCTCGGGGGTGTTGCCAGGGGAGCCGGCGATGTCGTTGATGTCGCCGCCGTTGCCCGCGGAGATCACCGGCAGCACGTTGTTCGCGGCGAGCTTGCGCACGAACAGCGAATCCGGGTCGTCCGGCGCACCGAAGTCGGAGCCGAGCGAGAGGTTGACGATGTCGAGGTGGTCGGTGAAGTCGCCGTCGCCGTCCGGGTCGAGCGCCCAGTCCAGGGCCTGCGAGGTGACGTTCGTCGAACCCGTGCAGCCGAACACCTTGATCGCGTAGAGCAGCGACTTCGGCGCCGTGCCCGGGCCGATCTGCATCGCGTCGACCTTCTTGGCGTCGAGCTTCTTGTAGTCGCCCTTGAAGGTCTTGCCGTCGGCGGTGACGCCGAAGCCGCCGATGGTGCCGGCGACGTGCGTGCCGTGCTCCCCGCAGGCGAGCGGGTTCGGGTCCGGCTTCGGGGTGGTCTTGCCGGCCGTCGCGGCGTCGTAGTCGTTGCCGACGAGGTCGGTGCCGCCGACGACCTTGGCGCTCGGGAAGAGCGGGGTCGGCTTGGTGCTGTCGACGCCCTTGTAGGCGGCCTGCGTGCCGGGGCCGCCGAAGTCGGCGTGGGTGTAGTCGATGCCGTCGTCGATGACGCCGACGCGGACGCCGTCGCCGAACTTGCCGGTCTGCTGCCAGGCGGCGAGGGTGTTGGTCAGCTGCTCGGCGCTGGCGTTGGTGCGGGTCTTCGGCACGACCGTGCGCACCGCGACGACGTCCGCCCGCTTCGCGACCTCACGCAGCTTCGCGGCGTCGGCGGTGACGACCACGCCGGGAACGGCGTTGGCGGTCTGAGTGACGACCTGCGGCTGGGCGTTGCCCGCACGCAGCTGGTTCACGACGGAATCCACGGTGGCGGCGGTGTCGGCCTTGGCGGCGCGAGCGGCCCGCTTGGCCTGCTCCTTGCCCTGCGGTTGCGCGTCGGCGAACGCGTCGACGGCCGGCTTCTTGGCCAGCTCGACGAACGCGGTGACCCGGCCCTGCGCGGCCCCCAGGCGCGGCGACAGCTTCCCCTGCAGCTTCGCGTCGTCGATCTTGGCGGGTGCGACGCCGTCGGCGAGCGGCACGTCTTGAGTGGACACAGTGGCTGCGCTCGCCGACGGCGCCCCGAGCGCGGCCGCCAGAACGACGGCGAAGGCCGCCGTCGTGGCGCGCGCGGGGAGGCGGGATCTGCTCATGAGTCGGCCCCTTACTCGAGGTCTGGACCCGAACCTGCCTGCCGCTCCTGACACCCCCGACGGTGAAGCGCGGCACAGCGCCGTGCCCTCGACGACGCGTGGTTCAACCTCGCGGGGAGAACCTAATGCCCCAAAACACCTACTTACGTAGGCAAAGGACTCCGTTACGTGAATGTGATTGCGCACGAAGGCCCCCTGCCGGGTGACAGGGGGCCTTCGAAAGGGTTACGTCAGTTGAAGTCCACCGCACGAATCGTGTGCGCCCCGACCGAAGCCCCGATCGGCTCCAGCAGGTGCGCGTCGATGTGGCGGTCGACGCGCAGCAGCATCACCGCGTCCGAGCCGTCGGTGGTCTGGCTGATCTGCGCGGCCTCGATGTTGATGCCCGCTTCGCCCAGCAGCGTGCCGACCCGGCCCATCACGCCCGGGCGGTCCGGGTACTCGACCAGCAGCACAGTGCCTTCGGCACGCAGGTCGAAGCCGCGGCCGTTGACCTCCACCAGCTTCTCGACCTCGTCCAGGCCGGTGACCGAACCGGACACGGTCAGCACCGCGCCGTCGGCGTGCACCGCGCGGACGGTGACCAGGCTGCGGAACTTGGGGCTCTCCGGCTCGGTCTCGAGCTCGACCTGCACGCCCAGCTTCTCCGCCAGCTGCGGCGCGTTGACGAACGTGACCTGGTCCTCGACCACGCCGGTGAACACCCCGCGCAGCGCCGCCAGCTGCAGCACGCCGGTGTCCTCGTTGGAGATCTCGCCCTTGACCTGCACGGTCACCGACGTCGGCGACGTCGGGTTGAGCGCCGTCAGCAGCTGGCCGAGCTTCTGGACCAGCGACAGGTACGGGCGGACGTGCTCCCCGACGGCCCCGCCGCCGGAGACGTTCACCGCGTCCGGCACGAAGTCGCCGCGCAGGGCCAGCAGCACCGACTTCGCGACATCGGTGCCCGCGCGGTCCTGCGCCTCGGCCGTGGAGGCGCCCAGGTGCGGCGTCACGACGACGTTCTCCAGCTCGAACAGCGGGCTGGAGGTGGTCGGCTCGGTGACGAAGACGTCGACGCCGGCGCCGCCGACGTGGCCCGAGCGCAGCGCGTCGGCCAGGTCCTGCTCGACGATCAGCCCGCCGCGAGCGGCGTTCACGATGATGACGCCCGGCTTGGTCTTCTTCAGCGCCTCGGCGTCGATGAGGCCCTTGGTCTCCGGCGTCTTCGGCAGGTGGATGGAGATGGCGTCGGCGCGGGTCAGCAGCTCGTCGAGGGTGACGAGCTCGATGCCCAGCTGCGCGGCGCGGGCGGCCGAGACGTAGGGGTCGTAGGCGATGAGCTTCGTGTCGAAGGCGGCGAGGCGCTGGGCGAACAGCTGCCCGATCTTGCCGAGGCCGACCACACCGATGGTCTTGCCCTGCAGCTCGACGCCGGAGAACGAGCTGCGCTTCCACTCGCCGCCGCGGAGGCTCTGGTCGGCGGCCGGGACCCGGCGCGCGACCGCCAGCAGCAGGGCGACGGCGTGCTCGGCGGCGGAGACGATGTTCGACGTCGGCGCGTTGACGACCAGGACACCGCGCTCGGTCGCGGCGGGCACCTCGACGTTGTCGAGGCCGACACCCGCGCGGGCGACGACCTTGAGCTGCGTGGTGGCCGCGAAGACCTCGGCGTTCACCTGGGTGGCGGAGCGGACCAGGAGCGCGTCGGCGCTCTTCACCGCCTCGAGCAGCGCGGACCGGTCCGTGCCGTCGACGTGCCGGACCTCCACCTCGTCACCGAAGACACTCAGCACGGAGGGGGCGAGCTTTTCCGCGATGAGGACGACGGGCTTGCTGGGCTTGCTCACGATACGGCTCCCACTATCTGGTCATTTCCAGGACGCTCGGTGTCGACTGACGGTCAAAGCACGTCGTTGTGCCCCGGTCGAGGCGGAGTTTAACGCGCGCGCCGGACCTGTGGCGTCGTCTGGTGTTAACTCGCCCGCAATCCCTCGAAAACAAGAGCCAGCAACCGCTGCATGCCCCCTTCGCCGGGCAGGTGCCCGCCCGCCCAGGATGCCGCGTGCAGCAACAGAAGCAGCTCCTGGGCCGTGACGTCCTCGCGGAGTTCGCCCGCGCGCTTGGCACGTTCCACCAATTGGGAACCGACCTCGCGCATAGCGTGGCAGGATTCGTACAACCGGGATGATTCGTCGTTCAGCGCGTCCGCGGTGAGCTCGACCAGCCCGCGGAAGGTGCCGGTGGCGTCCCCGAGCCCGGCGAGCCAGGTCTGCAGGGCGTTCAGCGGCTCCGGGTGGGTCAGCAGTTCGCGCGCCCGCTCGGCCTGCGCGTCGAACCGGGCGCGCAGGAGCGTCTCGAGCAGCGCCTCCCGGGTCGGGAAGTGCCGGTAGAGCGTGCCGATGCCGACGCCGGCGCGGCGCGCGATCTCCTCCAGGGACGCCTCGACGCCGTGTTCGGCGAAGGCGCGCCGGGCCTCTTCGAGGAGGCGCTCGTAGTTGCGGCGGGCGTCCGCGCGCATCGGTTTCACGTCGGTCATCGCCTCCGGGACTTTACCGGGTAGCCAATCGGAGGCAGCCTCCGTATATTAACCGGAGGCAGCCTCATCTTACTGGAGGGAAGTTCGAGGATGACCCTGATCGAAGACACCCGGACCCGGATCGGCGCGATCGGCGCCTGGCTGCCGAGCGCGCCACTGGCCCCGCCCCCGGACGTCGAACGCGCGGCGACGCGACGGCTCGCCGACGCCGGCTACCGCTCGGTCTGGAGCGGCGAAGGACCCGGCACGCGCGAGGTGTTCGCCCACTTCGGCGACCTGCTCGCGTCCGTGTCGGACGTCGTGCTCGGCACCGGCATCGCGAACCTGTGGGCCCGGCGCGGGGCGACCGCGCAGAAGGGCGGCGCGACGCTGGCCCACGCCCACCCGGGCCGGTTCGTGCTCGGCATCGGCGCCGGGCACGCGTTCCAGGCCACGGAACTCGGCGAGGCATACCGGCCGATCGACCGGATGCGGGCCTATCTGTCCGAAATGGACGCGACGGAAGCCGGAAACCCGTCGCCGGTGGCATTTCCGCGAGTGCTGGCCGCCGTGGGGCCGAAGATGCTGGAGCTGTCCCGCGACCACGCGGACGGCGCGCACCCGTTCGCCCAGCCGGTCTCCCACACGCCGTACGCCCGACAGATCCTCGGGCCGGACAAGCTGCTGATCCCCCAGCAGACCGTGCTGCTCGGCAACCGCGAGGACGCCCGCCGGAGCGTGCGGCGCCGGGTGGCGCAATCGCGGGAGTACTCCGTCACCGTCTACCTCGCGGGCTGGAAACGGCTCGGGTACACCGAAGCCGACATCGCCGGGCCGAGCGACCGGTTCGTCGACGACCTCGTCCTCTGGGGCGACGCCCCGACCATCGCGAAACGCCTCGGCGAGGTGCTCGACGCGGGCGCGGACCACGTGCTGCTGACGCCGTCCGCGGCCACGTTCGAGTCCACTGTGGAAATGCTGCTCGAACTGGCCCCGGCGCTCCGATGAGCGTCGGCATCTGGCGGTTCTTCGACGGCGCCCCGATCGGCGCGGTCCGCGAAACGGCCGCCGAGGTGGAGGAACTCGGCTTCGACGCGCTCTGGTTCGGCGAGTACGCCGGCCGGGACGCGTTCACGCAGGCGGCGCTGCTGCTGGCGGCGACGTCCCGGCTCACCGTGGCCACCGGGATCGCGCGGTTCGACCGCCGCGCGCCGATCACGGCGGAGGCGGCGACCCGGGCGCTCGGCGAGGCCTACCCGGGCCGGTTCACCGTCGGCCTCGGCGGCCACTTCGCGGGCGCACGGCCGATTTCCGCGATGCGCGAGTACCTCGCCGGGATGGACGAGGCCGAGCTGCCCGCCCTGCCGCCGCCGTCGCCACGGCCCCGGCGGCTGCTCGCCGCGCTCGGTCCCCGGGCGCTCGACCTGGCCGCCGAACGGGCGGACGGCGCGCACCCGTACTTCGTCCCGCCGGAGCACACGGCGCTCGCGCGGGAACGGCTCGGCCCGGGCAAGTACCTGGCGGTCGAGCAGGCGGTGCTCCTCGACGTCCCGCCGGAGGCCGCCCGCGAAGCGGCGCGCGAGCACGTGGGCCTGTACGTCCGGCAGGCCCCGCACCACCAGGCGAACCTGCGCCGCCTCGGCTTCACCGACGCCGACCTGGCCGACGGCGGCAGCGACCGCCTGGTCGAGGCCATCGTCGCCACCGGCGAGCAGGCGGCGGCAACCCGGATCCAGGCCCACCTCGACGCGGGCGCCGACCACGTCTGCGTCCAGATCCTGGCCCGCACGGAAAAGTCCTACCGCCTCCTGGCCGACCTCCGCCCGTGACCGGAACGGACGACACGCGTACCTGCGCGGACGACACGCGCACCGGAACGGACGACAAGGTGGCCAAGCCGGCAAGCGCCGTGTCGTCCGTCCAGGTACGCGTGTCGTCCACCTGCGTACGCGTGTCGTCCGGCCAGGTACGCGTGTCGTCCGCCGGGGTAGGGTGGCGGGGCGCGGTGCGGGCCGCGGCCCCGTCCGCGGAAAGGGCCGAGCCCACCCCCGCTTCACCGCACCACCAGCTCCGCACCTCTTTCCTGCCCGGTGCCGGCGGACCACGGGCGACGAGGAAGGAGGCACCATGGGCACGCTGCCCGCGAAACCCAGCCTGGACCAGCTGCGCAAGCGCGCGAAGGACCTTGCGCGCGCGGAGAACGTCAAACTCGCCGAAGCGCAGTTCCGCATCGCGCGGGACCACGGCTTCCCGAGCTGGCCGAAGCTGCAGGCCTACGTCCGGCGCGTCACCGAGCACGGGGAAACCCTGCAGCACCCCTACCACCAGGACGTCGGCTACTACGCCGAACGCGCGCTCGGTCTGCTCGCCTCGGCGGAGGACGACACGCCCGGCGCGAAGGAGCCGTTCGCCCGCTGGAACCAGCCGCTCACCCGCGACGGCGCCCGCGCGGTCGTCGCGCGTGAGCACGGTTTCGGTTCCTGGAAAGCACTTCGCGACCACGTAAAGTCTCTTGTGGACAGTGGCGAGCCGTTCGCCCGCGCGTACCGGGCGATCGAGGCACGGGATCCCGAGCGGCTCGAAACGCTGCTCGGCGAGTTCCCCGGGCTCGTCGACGCCCGCGGCACCAACGGCAACGACCTGCTCGGCATGGCCGGCGCCACGCACGACGAGCGGCTCAGCCGGATCCTCCTCGACCACGGCGCCGATCCGGCCCGCGGCAACGTCCACGGCTGGACACCCCTGCACCAAGCCGCCTACAGCAACCTGCCGCTCCTGCTCGACCTGCTCCTGCGGCACGGCGCACCCGTCGACGTCTCAGCCCGCGGAGATGGCGGCACGCCCCTGGTCGTCGCCCTCTTCTGGGGAAACCGCGAAGCCGCGGAGACCTTGGCCGCGCACAGCCGCGCGCCGGGCAACCTGCGCGTCGCGGCCGGGCTCGGCGACCTCGACGCCCTCGACGAACTCCTGGCCTCGGGCCGCGGCGGCGCCCACCGCGGGTTCTACCGGCCCCACAGCGGTTTCCCGCGCTGGCAGCCGACGGACGACCCCGCCGAAGTGAGGAACGAGGCCCTCGCCTGGGCGGCGCGCAACAACCGGGTCGACGCGCTGAGAACGCTCGTCGCCCGAGGGGCCGAGGTGGACGCGGACGTCTACCGCGGCACCGCGCTGGCCTGGGCGGCGGCGCAGGGCAGGCTCGACGCCGTCCGGACGCTGCTCGACCTCGGCGCCGACGTGAACTTCCGCGGCACGTTCGGCGGGCCGACCCACGGCGAGGGCGTCACGGCCCTGCACCTGGCCGCGCAGTCCGGGCACCTCGACGTCATCCGCACCCTCGTCGAGAACGGCGCCGACCTCGGCGCGCGGGACGCGATCTACGGCAGCACCCCGGAGAAGTGGGCGGAGGTGGGCGAGCAGCCGGCCGCGCAAGACCTGCTCCGGTAGACAAACGGAGTCTGTAGTCCGTATCGTCGCAGGCGGACTACAGACTCCGGTTTGCCTTCTGGGAGGACCCATGACCACACCCTGCGACGTCTTCAGCGCGTTGTCCGACGGGATCAGCGAAGGACGCTTCAGCGAGCTTTCCGCGCTCTACGCCGAAGACACCGTCGTCGAACACCCCCAAGCGGTTCCGCGGCCGACGCGCCTCCACGGCCGCGCCGCGGTCCACGAGCGCTTCACCAGTGCCCTCGCCGGGGCGCTGCGGCTCAAGCGCAAGAACGTCGTCGTCCACGAGACGACCGACCCCGAGGTGATCGTCGCCGAATACGACTACGACGCCGAGTCGGCCGAAACCGGCCGGACGATCTCCACGGCCAACATTCAGGTGCTGCGGGTCCGCGACGGCCTCATCGTCCATTCCCGCGACTACCACGACTACCTGCGGTTGGCGGTCATCCGCGACGGCGTCGACCAGCTGGTCCAGGCCTACGAGCAGGCGCCGCCCCGCGAGTTGTCGCCGATCGGACCACGAACGTCGAGCGACCCGAACAGCCGGCGCGGAGTGTTCGAGCGGCTCGTCCACGGCGTGTGCGACAAGGCCGGACCGCACCTGGCGGAGCTGTACGCCGAGCCGACCCACGTCACGCACCCGTTCCAGCCGGGTTCGGCCGTCGTGCGCACGCGCGAGGAGCTGCGGGCGCACTTCGGGCAAGCCGCGGCCATGGGTGTCGACTTCGAGATCGCCGACCTCGTCACCTACGAGGGCACGGACCCGGAGATCCTGATCGCCGAGTTCGCCTACCAGGGCAGCTACGGCGGCCACCCGGTCCGGATCGCGAACATCTTCGCCATGCGGATCTCGGGCGGCCTGGTGGTCGAGTCCCGCGACTACGGCGACCACCTCGGCATCGCCGGCGACCTCGGCCGGATTCCCGAGCTGGCGGCGAAGGTCTAAGCCTCCGCGGCGAGGTCCTCGGGCAGGTCGAACTCGCCGTCGCGGACGCCCTTCACGAACGCGTCCCACTCCCCCGGCGTGAAGACGAGGATCACCCCGTCCGGCTTCGCCGACTGCCGCATCGCCGTGTAGGTGACGCCGTCGGTGTGCTCGATGAACGCGTACTCGACGCAGTCGTCGAGGGTGACGCCTTCGGGCTCGGCCCGGATCCACTCGGCCTTGGTGAAGTCGAGGTGGTGCCGGATGTGCGCCTTGTCGTCGACCGGCTGATCACTCATACCGCAAGAGTAGCGAAACGACCACCGAACGCACCGAAGGGGACGCCCGGCACCGGGCGTCCCCTTCGGCTGGAAAAACTCAGGCGGTCTCGGTGATCGGCCGGTCCACCCACGACATCAGGTCGCGCAGCTTCTTGCCGGTCGCCTCGATCGGGTGCTGGTTGCCCTGCTCCTCGAGCTTGGTGAAGTTCGGCCGGCCGGCCTCGTCCTCGGCGACCCATTCGCGGGCGAACGTGCCGTCCTGGATCTCGCCGAGGATCTTCTTCATCTCTTCCTTGACCGCCGGCGAGATGACGCGCGGGCCGCGGGTCAGGTCGCCGTACTCGGCGGTGTCGGAGATCGAGTAGCGCTGGCGCGCGATGCCGCCCTCGTACATGAGGTCGACGATCAGCTTCAGCTCGTGCAGCACCTCGAAGTAGGCGATCTCCGGGGCGTAGCCCGCCTCGGTGAGCACCTCGAAACCGGTCTGCACCAGCGCGGACGCGCCACCGCAGAGCACGGCCTGCTCGCCGAAGAGGTCGGTCTCGGTCTCCTCGGTGAACGTCGTCTTGATGACGCCGGCGCGGGCGCCACCGATGGCGGCCGCGTAGGAGAGGGCGAGCGCCTGGGCGTTGCCGGAGGCGTCCTGCTCCACGGCGATGAGCGCCGGGACGCCCTTGCCGTCGACGAACTGGCGGCGGACCAGGTGGCCCGGGCCCTTCGGGGCGACCATCGCGACGTCGACGTTCGCCGGCGGCTTGATCAGGTCGTAGCGGATGTTGAAGCCGTGCCCGAAGAAGATCGCGTCGCCGTCCTTGAGGTTCGGCGCGATGTCCTGCTCGTAGATGAAGCGCTGCTTGGTGTCCGGCGCCAGGATCATGATCAGGTCGGCCTCGGCCGACGCCTCGGCCGGGGTGAGCACGCGCAGGCCCTGCTCCTCGGCCTTCGCCCGCGACTTGGACCCCTCGGGCAGGCCGATGCGGACGTCGACGCCGGAGTCGCGCAGGCTCAGCGAGTGGGCGTGGCCCTGGCTGCCGTAGCCGATGACAGCGACCTTGCGCCCCTGGATGATCGAGAGGTCGGCGTCGTCGTCGTAGAAGATTTCCACTGCCATGGGGGTTACTGCTTCCTTTCCTGACTTACAAAGTTTCTAGCGTGGCGAGGTTGCGGTGATCGAGCGGGCTCCGCGCCCGACCGCGACCATGCCGGACTGCACGAGTTCGCGGATGCCATACGGCTCCAGCATCCGCAGCAGCGCGCCGATCTTGTCCGACGTCCCGGTCGCCTCGACGGTGAGCGCCTCCGGGGACACGTCCACCACCTTCGCACGGAAGAGCTGGACGGTTTCGAGGACCTGGCTGCGCACGGTGTTGTCGGCACGCACCTTGACCAGCAGCAGTTCGCGCTGCACGGCGGTCGACTGCTCCAGCTCGACGATCTTGATCACGTTGACCAGCTTGTTGAGCTGCTTCGTCACCTGTTCGAGCGGTAGCTCTTCCACGGCGACCACGATCGTCATGCGGGACACCTCGGGGTTTTCCGTGGGCCCGACGGCGAGGGACTCGATGTTGAACCCGCGGCGGGAGAACAGGCCCGACACGCGCGCGAGCACACCGGGCTTGTTCTCGACCAGGACACTCAGCGTGTGGACGCTCATCTCAGCGCTCACCTTCCCCAGCGGCTTCCGCGGCAGCTTCGGTCGTCTCGACCGAAACCTCGTCGTCGTCGAACAGCGGCCGGATGCCCCGGACCGCCATGATCTCGTCGTTGCCGGTGCCGGCGGCGACCATCGGCCACACCTGGGCATCCTTCCCCACGACGAAGTCGATCACGACGGGGCGGTCGTTGATTTCCATCGCGCGGCGGATGGTGGCGTCGACGTCTTCCTTCGTCTCGCACCGCAGGCCGGCGCAGCCCAGCGCCTCGGCCAGCAGGACGAAGTCCGGGATGCGGTGCTTGTGCGTCCCGAGGTCGGTGTTGGAGTACCGCTCCGAGTAGAAGAGGTTCTGCCACTGCCGGACCATGCCCAGGTTGCCGTTGTTGATCACGGCGACCTTGATCGGCGCGCCTTCGATGGCGCAGGTGGCCAGTTCCTGGTTGGTCATCTGGAAGCAGCCGTCGCCGTCGATCGCCCACACCTGCTTGTCCGGGACGCCGAACTGCGCGCCCATCGCGGCGGGCACCGCGTAGCCCATGGTGCCGAGGCCGCCGGAGTTGATCCAGGTGCGCGGGTTCTCGTACTTGACGAACTGCGCGGCCCACATCTGGTGCTGGCCGACGCCCGCGGCGTAGACGGCGTCCGGGCCGACGATCTGCCCGATCCGCTCGATGACGTACTGCGGCGACAGCGAACCGTCGTCGGGCCACTCGTAGCCGGCCGGGTAGTTCTTGCGCCAGTCGTCGGCCTGGGTCCACCAGTCGGCCAGGTCGGGCTGGCCGCTGTGGTCGAACTCCGCCTTCACCGCGGTGATGAGTTCGCCGATGATCTCCTTGCAGTCGCCCACGATCGGGACGTCGGCCTTGCGGTTCTTGGAGATCTCGGCCGGGTCGATGTCGGCGTGCACGATCGCGGCGTCGGGCGCGAACGACGACAGCTGGCCGGTGACCCGGTCGTCGAACCGGGCGCCGAGCGCGATCAGCAGGTCGGCGCGCTGCATGGCGGCGACCGCGGCGACCGTGCCGTGCATGCCCGGCATGCCGAGGTGCTGCGGGTGCGAGTCGGGGAACGCGCCGCGCGCCATCAGCGTGGTGACGACCGGGATGTTCGTCAGCTCGGCGAGCTGCTTCAGCTGCTCGTGCGCCTCGGCCTTGATGACGCCACCGCCGACGTAGAGCACCGGGCGCCGCGCCTTCGCGATCAGCTTCGCGGCTTCGCGGACCTGCTTGCCGTGCGGGCGCAGCGTGGGGCGGTAGCCCGGCAGCCGCAGCTCGGTCGGCCAGGAGAACGAGGTCATCTCCTGCAGCACGTCCTTGGGGATGTCCACCAGGACCGGGCCGGGGCGGCCCGTCGACGCCAGGTGGAACGCCTCGGCGATGGTCCGCGGGATGTCGATCGGGTCCGTGACGAGGAAGTTGTGCTTGGTGATCGGCATGGTGATGCCGCAGATGTCGGCTTCCTGGAACGCGTCGGTGCCGATCAGGGCGCGGGACTGCTGGCCGGTGATGGCCACGACCGGGACCGAGTCCATGTTCGCGTCGGCGAGCGGGGTGACCAGGTTGGTCGCGCCCGGGCCCGAGGTGGCCATGCAGACGCCGACCTTGCCGGTGGCCTGGGCGTACCCGGTGGCCGCGTGGCCGGCGCCCTGTTCGTGGCGGACCAGGATGTGGCGGACCTTCGTCGAGTCGAGGAGCGGGTCGTAGGCGGGCAGGATGGTGCCGCCCGGGATCCCGAAGACCACCTCGGCGCCGACGGCCTCGAGCGAGCGCACGAGGGACTGGGCGCCGGTGACGCGCACCGGCGTTCCCGCCGGTGGCGCCGGCTTCGGACGTGCTCCGGGCGTTCCGGGCGTCGGCCCGGGCTTCGCGTCGCTGCGCGACGTCGCACTGGTCATCGGATCTGCCTCGTGGGTCTCGGTGTCACTCGTTCGGGTCGGTTTTGTGCGGTGGGGCCAGGAATCTCTTCCCTTGGGCAACAAAAAACCCTCGCCGACCGTAAGGTCGCACGAGGGTTCGCGCGTCGACGCAGCGGAAAGTCTTCCCTAAGCGTCGACGCGCTTGGGAAGTACGAGGCCGGTCAGCGGTGTCACGGCGATGACGCTAGACCGAACGCCATGCGGGTGTCAACTCTGCGGGATGATGCGTCCGCATGGTGGACACCCGCGCGGCGCACGTCACGCGCGCGCGACCCGGGTTCGAGCCGGGCGTGCACGCGGTGCACCATTTCCGCGTGGCCGAAAAACAGCAGGACGAAGGCCGGAAGGCCGTCTTCCGCGTCCCCCGCACGTCCTTCATGGCGATCGCCCTCCTGACGATCTGCGTGACACCGATCGCGCTCGGGGAGATTCCGTACCTGCAGTGGCTCTACCTCTTCCCGATCGCGCTGGCGGTGTTCGTGGTCCGCCACCGCACGATCGCGACGCGCTCGGGGCTGGCGGTCCGCACGATGTTCGGCCACCGCGACATCCCGTGGTCGGCGTTGAAGGGGCTCGCGATCACGAAGAAGTCGCGGGTGCAGGCGGTGCTGCACGACGATACGAAGGTGCCGCTGCCGACCGTGCGGACCCGGCACCTGCCGGTGCTGTCGCTGGTGAGCGAGGGGCTGGTCGCCGACCCGAGCGGGGTGCTGGAGTCCGGGGACATCAAGCCCGGGACGTCGCCGAGCGAGTAACTCCGTGGCGCCCGACGGGAATCCGGTCCCCGCTCCGCCCCACCCTCGACGGGCAGGCTTCGCCTGGCGGCGTAAATTGGTCCTACCAGTTTCGTCGGCCACCCTTTGACCTGGGAGTTCCCCGTGCCGCCTCTCCGTTCCCGGACCACCACCCACGGCCGCAACGCGGCCGGCGCGCGCTCGCTCTGGCGCGCCACGGGCATGACCGACAGCGACTTCGGCAAGCCGATCGTGGCGATCGCCAACTCCTACACGCAGTTCGTGCCCGGCCACGTGCACCTGAAGGACCTCGGCGAGATCGTCGCGGGCGCGGTCAAGGAAGCGGGCGGCGTCGCGCGCGAGTTCCACACCATCGCCGTCGACGACGGCATCGCCATGGGCCACTCCGGCATGCTCTACTCGCTGCCCTCGCGCGAGATCATCGCCGACTCGGTGGAGTACATGGTCAACGCGCACCAGGCCGACGCGCTGGTGTGCATCTCCAACTGCGACAAGATCACCCCGGGCATGCTCAACGCCGCGATGCGCCTGAACATCCCGGTCGTGTTCGTCTCGGGTGGGCCGATGGAGGCCGGCAAGGCCGTGGTCGTGGGCGGCGTCGCGCAGGCCCCGACCGACTTGATCACGGCGATCGCGGCGTCGGCGAGCACCGAGGTCGACGACGAGGGTCTCGACGTCGTCGAGCGCTCGGCCTGCCCGACCTGCGGGTCGTGCTCCGGCATGTTCACCGCGAACTCGATGAACTGCCTCACCGAGGCGCTCGGGTTGTCGCTTCCCGGCAACGGCTCGACGCTGGCGACGCACGCCGCGCGCCGCGCGCTGTTCGAGGAGGCCGGCCGGACCGTCGTCGAGCTGTGCCGCCGCTGGTACGAGGAGGACGACGCCTCGGTCCTGCCGCGCTCGATCGCGTCGAAGGCGGCGTTCGAGAACGCGATGGCGCTGGACATGGCCATGGGCGGTTCGACGAACACGGTGCTGCACATCCTCGCGGCCGCCCAGGAGGGCGAGGTCGACTTCACCATCGCCGACATCGACGCGATCGGCCGCCGCGTGCCGTGCCTGTCGAAGGTGGCGCCGAACTCCGACTACCACATGGAAGACGTCCACCGGGCCGGCGGAATCCCGGCGATCCTCGGCGAGCTGTACCGCGGCGGGCTGCTCAACACCGACGTGTGGTCGGTGCACTCGCGCGATCTGGACTCGTGGCTCGGTTCCTGGGACATCCGGGCCGCTTCGCCTTCTTCCACGGCTGTCGAGCTCTTCCACGCGGCGCCGGGCGGGGTCCGCACCACACAGGCGTTCTCGACTTCGAACCGTTGGTCGTCGTTGGACACGGACGCGGCGGGCGGCTGCATCCGCGACGTCGAGCACGCGTACACGAAGGACGGCGGCCTGGCGATCCTGCGCGGCAACCTGGCGGAGAACGGCGCGGTGATCAAGGCCGCGGGCATCGACGAGGACCTGTGGCACTTCGAGGGCCCCGCGCGGGTGCTGGAGAGCCAGGAGGAAGCGGTGTCGGCGATCTTGAAGAAGGAGATCCAGCCGGGCGAGGTGCTGGTGATCCGCTACGAGGGTCCGGCGGGCGGCCCGGGCATGCAGGAGATGCTGCACCCGACGGCGTTCCTCAAGGGCTCGGGCTTGGGCAAGAAGTGCGCCCTGATCACGGACGGCCGGTTTTCCGGCGGCTCCTCGGGCATTTCGGTGGGCCACATCTCCCCGGAGGCGGCGGCGGGCGGCCTGATCGGCCTGGTCGAGAACGGCGACCGGATCCTGCTGGACATCCACGAGCGCCGGCTCGAGCTGCTGGTCGACGAGTCGGTGCTGGCCGAGCGCCGGGCGAAGATGGAGGCGTCCGAGCGGCCCTGGCAGCCGAAGCACCGCCAGCGCCCGGTGACGGCGGCTTTGCGCGCGTATGCCCGGATGGCGACATCGGCGGACACGGGCGCGGTCCGCGACGTGAACAAGTAGCTCTGGCTCGAAGCCGCGAAGGCCGTCCCGCACCGCTGGGGCGGCCTTCCGCCGTTCAGAACCGCGGTCTTCCGGCGTCCAGAGCCTCGGCACGACGGCCGTCCCCTTGCTTCCGGGGCGCCCTTTTCGGGCATTCCAGACCCCCGCCGCTTGGGGGACCCCCGGATTCAACGTTACCGGAGCGCACCGACAATTCCGGACCCGCGAACCGCAGTTGTCCACAGGCCCGCTCCGAGCCGCCGAGTTGTCCCCAACCCCGTGCCGGCCCGTCTCGCTACCGTGTCAAAACAATGACCACGACGGCCGCGGCGGCCGCCAGCAGCAGCGACACCAATCCCAATGGCAGCGGCCGCTTCCGCCAAGGCGTGTTCCGCTCCAGCGAAATCGGCCCGGACCCGGTGAACAGCAGGCTCAACGCCGAAGCCGCCAGCAGCAGCTCGAACTCGAACCCCCGCCCCGTCCCCTCGAAGAACCCCCCGTGGAACTTCGCGTACACGGCGTTGGCCGCCACCGCGAGCAACCCGGCCGCGGCCAGCGGCGTGAACAGCCCGACGATCACCAGCACGCCACCCCCGACCTCGGTGATGCCCGTGATCCACGACAGCAGCGTCGTCTGCTTGTGGTAGCCGTACGTCTCCAGCACCCGCGCGAACCCGCCGATGCCCGGCCCGCCGAACAGGCCGAACAGGTGCTGCAGGCCGTGCGCGCCCATGGTCACGCCGAGCGCCAGCCTCAGGATCAGCAGGCCGAGGCCGAGCCCGCCCTGGCGCGGGATGTCGTCCGACCGATCGTCCTCGACGCCCGACAGGACGCTGGTGGGCTGCTGCGAAAAGTCGTCTCCCCTGCTCACCCGCGCAGGTTAGGGGATCGCCGCGGGCCTGGCGAGCTCAGTATTCGCCGTGCACCAGGTTGTCCGGCAGCTCGCCGCCGGCGTACCGGGCGATCTCGGCCGCGGCGACGGCGTACGAACGACCACGAACCCCGCGCACGGCCCCGCCGACGTGCGGCGTCAGCAGCAGCCCCGGCGCCGTCCACAGCGGGTGCTCAGCGGGCGGCGGCTCGGGGTCGGTGACGTCGAGGGCGGCCCGCAACCGGCCCGTGGTCAATTCCGCGACCAGGGCGTCGGTGGCCACGACGGCGCCGCGCGAGACGTTGACCAGCACCGCGCCGTCGCGCATCCGGGCCAGGAACTCCGCGTCGGCCATCCCGCGCGTGCGGGAGGTCAGCGGCACCATCAGCACCACGACGTCGTGCAGCTCGAGCAGGCCGGGCAGCTCACGCACGCCGTGCACGCCTTCCCGCGCGGTCATCCCGACCATCGTGCAGCGCGCGTCGAACGGCTCGAGCCGGCGCCGCAAGTGCTGTCCGAGATCTCCGGCGCCGATGACGAGCACGCGCTTGCCCTGCAGCGTGTCCGCCGATTGCCGCTCCCACCGGCCTTCGCGCTGCGCCGCGGCGAAGACGTCCAGTTTTCGGTAAATCGACAGCAGCGCGGCGACGACCCACTCGGCCGTGCTCCCGCCGTGCGCGCCGCGGCAGGTGGAGAGCAGGACGCCGTCGGGCACCTTGCCGACCCAGTCCTCGGCGCCGGCGGACAGCAGCTGGATCAGCTTCAGGTTCGGCAGCGCGCGCCACAGCTGCTCCCCCGGCGGGTGCTTGCCGGGGATGAGCACCTGCGCCTTCGCGGCTTCGGGCGGCACCGGTTCGCCCCACTGGTAGCGCACGGGCAGGACCCGCGGGACCTCGGCGAGCACGGTCATGCCCTCGTCGTCGGGCACCAGCACGGTCAGCGTCATGATCTCCAACGTAATCGAGGAGTACTCACCCATGGTTCACGCACCGGCCCTTAGGCTGGGGGATCATGCGCACCCGCTACCGCTCGGCCCTGCTGGCGATCTTGGCCTGCGGCGTCCTGCTGCCCGCCGGGTGCGCGCGGTTCGACGACACCGCGGCGGGCCAGACGTTCAGCCCCGCGCCCGTCCCGAGCCCCGAATCGCCGCCCGAGGTCCAGGGCCCCGGTGCGGATTCCGGGAGCGGCCCCAAGCAAGCACGGCCCGGCCAGTCGGCCGCGCCGGTACCGCCGCCGCAGGGCTGCAAGGACTTCGACCCGTCGGTGATCGCGACCTGCCTGGACACCGTCGCCGCGGTGGCCGGCCTGCCGGGTGACGGCTCCACGCCCAGCGCGCTGGCCGGCGAGCGCAAGAGCGGCCGCGTGCTGCTGGCCACGAGCGGCAAGGACGCGACGGACTTCGCGACGCTCGAAGTCCAGGCGGCCGGCGACGGCGGGCTGACCGGGCTCGCGCTGTCGCCGTCGTACGTCGAGGACCAGCTGGTGTTCGCCTACATCACGACCGCGACCGACAACCGCGTCGTGCGGTTCGCCAAGGGCCAGTCGCCGAAACCGGTGCTCACCGGCATCCCGAAGGGTGCGTCCGGCAACCGCGGCACGATCGGCACCGACAACCGGGGCGCGCTGCTGGTCGCGACCGGCGACGCCGGCAACCCGGCCGCCGCGGCCGACCCGAATTCGCTCGCCGGGAAGCTGCTGCGCATCGACACTTCCGGCAAGGCCGCGGCGGGCAACCCGAACGGGTCGCTCGCGGTGGCGGCCGGCCTGCACGCCCCGGGCGGGGTGTGCGCCTCGGCCGACGGCGGCCGCGTCTGGGTCACCGACCGCCTCGCCGACAAGGACGCCCTCTACCGGATCCAGGCCGGCCAGCCGCTGGCGACGCCGGCGTGGACGTGGCCGGACAAGCCGGGTGTCGCGGGCTGCGCCGACTTCGTCGACGCCAACGGCTCGCTCTCGGTCGGCACCGCACTGGCCGGCAACCTGCAGAACCTCCCGGTCAGCCCGGACGGCGCGATCAGCGGCAAGCCGACGATCAGCCTCGACGGAAAGACCGGCAAGCCACCGCTGACGTACGGGCGCCTGGCCGGCATGAGCATGATCAACCCGCAGCTGGCGGTGGCGGGCACGGTCAACAAGGACGGCGGCACCCCGGTCTCCAGCGACGACCGTGTGGTGCTGATCACCCCAGCCACCTCCGGCGGCGGCAACAGCAAGGACTGACCAGCAGGTTTTCGCCGGTCGCCGATTTTTGACGACGGCGTGCTCCGCGCGGGCGCCCAGCACGCGGGGTTCGCCCGTCGCCGACTTTCGACCACAGCGCGCGCCCGCGCCGGCGCGGCAAGGCGCGGGTTTCGCCGGTCGCCGACTTTCGACCACAGCGCGCGCCCGCGCCGGCGCGGCAAGGCGCGGGTTTCGCCGGTCGCCAATCTTCGACCACAGCGCGCGCCGCGCCGGCGCGCAGCGGCGGGGTTCGCCGGTCGCCGATTTTTCGACCACAGCGTGCGCCGGGCGGGCACGCAGCACGCGGGGGTTCGCCCGTCGCCAACTTTCGACCACAGCGTGCGCCGCGACGGCGCGCAGCAGGGCGCCGGTTTCGCCGGTCGCGGACTTTCGACCACAGCGCGCGCCGCGGCGGCGCGCGGCAGGACGCGGGTTTCACCGATCGCCGACTATCGACCACGGCGTCCTCCGCCGCTGGCGCGGCAGGGCGCAGGTTCAAGGACCGGCCGCGCGCGCCCACCGCCCGAACGGTCCGCGCACTGCCACGGCCGGCCGGTGCCGAACCGCCCTCGTCTCCCCGGACGGTCAGCTCAGCGGCTTCAGCTCCACCCGCCGCCCTTCGGCCGACGACGTCAGCCCGGCCTCCGCCACCTGCAGACCGCGGGCCGCCGAGAAGAAGTCGTACCGGTGTTGCCGTCCGGCGACCACGTCCCGCACGAACTCCTCCCACTGCGCCTTGAAGCCGTTGTCGAATTCGGCGTTGTCCGGGACCTCCTGCCACTGGTCGCGGAAGGGCTCGGTGGCCGGCAGGTCCGGGTTCCAGACGGGCTTCGGCGTCGCCGAGCGGTGCTGGACACGGCAGCGCCGCAGCCCGGCGACCGCGCTGCCCTCGGTGCCGTCGACCTGGAATTCGACCAGCTCATCGCGGAAGACCCGCGTCGACCACGACGAGTTGATCTGCGCGATGACCCCCGACTCCAGTTCGAAGATGCCGTACGCGGCGTCGTCCGCCGTCGCCGCGTACGCCTCCCCCTGCTCGTCCCAGCGGCGCGGGATGTGCGTCACCGCCTTCGCCGTCACCGCCGAGACGCGGCCGAAAAGGTTCTCCAGCACGTAGTTCCAGTGGCAGAACATGTCGAGCACGATCCCGCCGCCGTCCTCGGCGCGGTAGTTCCAGCTCGGGCGCTGTGCTTCCTGCCAGTCGCCTTCGAAGACCCAGTAGCCGAACTCGCCGCGCACCGAAAGGATCCGCCCGAAGAACCCGCCGTCGATCAGCCGCCGCAGCTTGAGCAGCCCGGGCAGGAACAGCTTGTCGTGCACGACGCCGTGGCAAACGCCGGCGTCCCGCGCGAGCCCGGCCAGTTCCAGCGCCGCCGGCAGCGTCTCGGCGAGGGGCTTTTCGGCGTAGATGTGCTTGCCCGCGGCGATGGCCTCCCGCACCGACGGCTCGCGCGCCGACGTCAGCTGCGCGTCGAAGTAGATATCGACGTCCGGCAGCGCGGAGCCGGCGTCGGTGGTCCACGCCGTCAGGCCGTGGCGGTCGGCGAGGTCCTTGAGCTTCGCGGCGTTGCGCCCGGCGAGGATCGGCTCGAGCTGTACGCGGCTGCCGTCCGGGAGGGCGACGCCACCCTGCTCGCGGATCGCCAGGACCGACCGGAGCAGGTGCTGCCGGTAGCCCATCCGGCCCGTCACCCCGTTGAGCAGCACTCCGATGCTGGACTGGTTCATCTCTGCAAGCCTTCCTGGTCGAGCGGGATGTCGTATTCGGCCCGGCGGCCGCACATGCCGTAGCCGTCCGGGTTGGACGGCGTCGCGACCCGCAGGCCGGACCGGTCGAGGTGGCTCCCGTCGCCGTCGGCGAGCGCCTGGAGGTGTGCCCCGGTCAGTTCGGCGGCCCGCAGCGCCCCGGCCTGCCAGCGCGGTACCCACTCTGCGACCTTCGGCGCGACCAGCGCGACGGCCGCACGGTGGAACGCCCGCAGCGGTTCCGGATCGCCGTCGCGCAGGGCGTCCCGCAGCGGCAGGTACCCGCGGACGGCCAGGTCACGACGCTGCCGCGCGGCGTCGTCGGTTTTCGGCAACGCCGCGGCCTCGGCGTAGGCGCCCGCGTCGGCGAGCACATCGGGCGGGAAGGTGAAGACGGCGTCCCCGGCCTCCGGCAGCCCGCTGTTCTGCATCAGGACCGTGACGCGCAGGCCGTCGTCCTGCACCATCCGGTGCACGGTGCCGGGCGCGAACCACGCGATCACGCCGGCAGCCAGCGGCGTCTCCGCGTAGCCGCCGACGCTCAGGGTCTGGACGGCACCCCGGCCCCCGGTGACGACGTAGGCCTCGGTGCAGGCGAGGTGGATGTGCGGGCTGCCGCCGCAGACGCCGTCCTCGGCCGTCCAGTCGTAGGCGCGCAGGTGCGAGACGCCGATGCCACCCGGTAGCGGAAAATCGTTCATGACCACCCGTGTCCGTCGAGGTAGCGGGTCACCCGATCGCGGTCCCAGGCCCCGTCGGCGACGACGATCCGGTACCGGTAGGCGAAGCTTTCGCCCGGTGGCAGTTCGAATTCGTCAAAATACGCCCACGAAAAGGCGACCATGGGCGCCTCCTGGGCTCGGACGAACCAGTGCGACTCGTGGATCGCCTTGTCGTTCTCGGGGGCGTGGGCGAAGACCAGCGTCGAATGCGCGTCGACGAAGTCGTGCTCGCCGACGAACGCGAGCCACGGCGCCTGCGCGCCCATCATCGCCTCGCCTTCGAGGTCGCCGGGGCCGAGGACCCGGCCACCGCCGAAGTCCCGGGGCCCCCGCCAGTGCAGGCCGGTGTACCCGGCCAGCTCGCGGCCGGCGGTGGTCGGGCTGCCGAACACGAGCGGGGTATCGCGGACGTTGGTCAGCTCGATCCCCCAGTCGAGCGCCCAGGTCCCTTCGTCCGGCTCGACCGAGTGGACGACGATATCCCGCCGCTCCTTCGCCCACTCGTCCCCGCCATTGGCGACCCAGGTGAGGTTTTCGGCGAAACTCAGCCGATCGCGTCCGACGGTGATGCCGGCGAATCCGTCGTGCCGCATGGACCCGATGCGGTCGGGCAGCTCCTGGTACCAATCGCCGGGGACGTAGGTGTGGCCGCCCCAGAAGTTCTGCCCGGACAGGTGGCTCGCCGTCATCTGCAGGCCCTTGTGCCACCGGTGGTCGGCGGGCCGGTACCCGCTGACGTGCCGGCCGCCGAGGGTCCGCAGCGGGTGGGCGTAGGGCTTGCGCGACTCGAAGGCCACCGGGTCGGGCTTGTACACGTAGGACATCAGCTGAACGCCGCCCGCTTCGACGGAGACGTGCTCGCCGTGCCGGTGGGTCACGGTGATCGTCGCGCTCATCCGCGGTCTCCTGTCCGGGTGCCGGCCATGGCGCGGTAGAAGGGATCGCCAGGCCCGATCTCCCCGCGGCGCACGCCGAGCCCGGTGGACGCGGACTTGTACAGCGCGGCGATGAACTCCAGCACCTGCCGCCCGTCGTCCCCGCTGCACGGCGGCCGTCGCCCAGCCCGGTAGGCGGCGAGGATCGGCGCGAACGCGGCGGCGTGCGAGCTGCCGACGTCGTCGGCCGGGGTGTGCCAGCGTTCGACGGCATCCTCGGCGACGTGCGGCGCCGGGGTGTAGCGCCAGTCCTTGACGCCGTACCCGTAGAGGTGGGTGAGCTCCGCGGTGGCGAGCTCGCAGTCGATCCGGATCCGGCTCACCTCGTCCGGCGAGAGGACGCTGTTGACGACGGTCGCGAGCGCCCCCGACTCGAACCGGACCAACGCGGTGGAGACATCCTCGGTCTCGACGTCGTGCACCAGCCGAGCGGTCATCGCACGCACCTCGGCCCAGTCGCCGAGCAGGTGGAGCAGCAGATCCATCTGGTGGATGCCGTGGCCCATGGCCGGTCCGCCGCCCTCGGTTTCCCAGCGCCCGCGCCACGGCACCGCGTAGTAGGCGGCATCGCGGTACCAGGTGGTCTGGCAGTGCGCGACGAGCGGGCGTCCCAGCTCCCCGCCGGCGAGCAGGTCCCGGAAGTGCGCGGCGGCCGAGCCGGACCGCTGCTGGTAGACGAAGGCGGCGTACGGACCGCCCTCCCGCTCGGCAACGGTCATCTCGTCGTACTCGGCGAGCGACCGGCACGGCGGCTTCTCGCACCAGACCCAGGCGCCGCTCTCGAGCGCCTTCTTGGTTTGCTCGACGTGCAGGCTCGGCGGCGTGCAGATCGAGACGAGGTCCGGTTCCTGCTCGGCGAGCAGGGTGCCCAGGTCGCGATAGGGCTTGGCGTGTTCAGTCTCGGCGCAGAACGCGGCAACCCGCGCCTCGTCGACGTCGGCGGCGGCCACGAGGTCGACGTCTTCGCGGTGGGCCTCGAAGGCGGTCCGGTGGCTCTCCGCGATGGCCCCGGTTCCGATGACGGCCACCCGTAAGCGCTTTCCCTGAGCCAATCCGGGTCTCCCTCCACGGCTCCGGCGCCCCAGCAGCACCGATCCGCGCCACCCGCCACCCACGAGGACGGCGATCTCCGCGGCTGGGCTGCGCCTCTCCGACCGTTCCAGAAAGCGCTTTCTCATGCAACGGGCGACCGCGATGTCAACGTTGTCAACGCTCGCGATCCACCGGTCGGACGACTCGCGCGGCCGGTCGGAAATTCTCCAGCGGCAGGACTCCTACCGAAGTGGGCCCTCGAACGCCCGCGAAGATCAGCCGCTCTTGCTGCGGGTCTTCCGCGGCTGCCGGCTCTCGGCCCGCATCGCCCGCATGTCCAGGAAGGCGGCAACACCGGACACCAGCGCCGCGAACAGGCCGAGGAACCGGCCCAGGCCGGGTCCGATGGCGACCCCGGCAGCCTCGAAGATGCCGCGCTGGTCGCCGTCGAACTCCCAGTCCAGGGTGAACCAGCCCAGCACCATCAGCAGCAGCGACGCCGCGGCGACCACCAGCCACAGCTGCGGCAGGCCGCTGACGCGCAGGGTCCGGATTCGCCCGAAAGCGACCACGACCAGCCCGGCCAGCAGCAACGGCAGCGGCGGGCACCAGGAGAAGAAGCTCGAGTGCCACGCGTCGCGGACGACGTCACCGTGAGGCAGCTGCGCGAGGATGTTCTCGATGTCCGGCCTGGTGGAGGTGAGCGTGGTCCACGGCAGGAACGTCGAGCCCAGCGCGAGCAGCCCGGCCGCCAGGCCGAGCCACTCGCGCCAGGTGACGCTTTTGACGAATCCCGGTCGTGTCATGGAACCGGTCAGGAACCGACGCGCTCGATGATCAGCTCACGGACCCGCTTGGCGTCGGCCTGCCCCTTGGTCGCCTTCATGACCGCGCCGACGATGGCGCCCGCCGCGGCGACCTTCCCGCCGCGGATCTTTTCCGCGACGTCGGGTTGCGCCGCCAAGGCCTCGTCGATCGCCGCGAGCAGCGCCGAGTCGTCCGAGACGACCTTCAGCCCACGCTTCTCGACGACATCCCGCGGCTCGCCCTCGCCGGCGAGCACGCCCTGGACGACTTCCTTCGCCAGCTTGTTCGTCAGCTCGCCGGACGTGACCAGCCCGATCACTTCGGCCACCTGGGCCGGGGTGATCGCCAGCTCAGTCAGCTCGACCTCGCGGGCGTTGGCCTCCTGGGCAAGGGTGTTGACCCACCAGCCGCGAGCCTCGTCCGGCGACGCACCTGCCTCGACGGTGGCCGCAACGAGGTCGACGGCGCCGACGTTCAGCAGGTCACGCAGGGCTTCGTCGGAAAGCGACCATTCCTGCTGGATCCGCTTCCGCCGCTCCGAAGGCATCTCCGGCAGCGTCCCGCGCAGCTCCTCGACCCATTCGCGCGACGGCGCGATCGGGACCAGGTCGGGCTCCGGGAAGTACCGGTAGTCCTCCGCGGTCTCCTTCGTCCGGCCGGGCGACGTCGTCCCGTCGGCCTCCTGGAAGTGCCGCGTCTCCTGCTTGATCGAACCGCCCTCGGCGAGGATCGCCGCCTGCCGCGTCATCTCGTAGCGGACGGCGCGCTCGACACTGCGCAGCGAGTTGACGTTCTTCGTCTCGGTGCGGGTCCCGAACTCGGTCGCGTCCTTCGCCATCAGCGAGACGTTCGCGTCGCACCGCAGCGAACCCTGGTCCATCCGGACGTCGGACACGTCGAGCGCGCGAAGCAGGTCCCGCAGCGCGCTCACGTAGGCCCGTGCGACCTCAGGAGCCCGCTCGCCGGTGCCCTCGATCGGCTTCGTCACGATTTCGATCAGCGGTACGCCGGCCCGGTTGTAGTCGAGCAGCGAGTGCTCGGCGCCGTGGATCCGCCCGGTGGCGCCGCCGACGTGCAGCGACTTGCCGGTGTCCTCCTCCATGTGCGCGCGCTCGATCTGCACGCGCACGACCTCGCCGTCGTCGAGCGTGACGTCGAGGTAGCCGTTGAAGGCGATCGGCTCGTCGTACTGCGAGGTCTGGAAGTTCTTCGGCATGTCCGGGTAGAAGTAGTTCTTCCGCGCGAACCGGCACCACTCGGCGATCTCGCAGTTCAGCGCGAGCCCGATCCGGATCGCACCCTCGACGGCCTTGCCGTTGACGGCCGGCAGCGCCCCGGGCAAGCCGAGGCAGGTCGGGCAGACCTTCGTGTTCGGCTCGCCGCCGAACTCGTTCGGGCAGCCGCAGAACATCTTCGTGTTCGTGTTCAGCTCGACGTGCACCTCGAGCCCGAGCACGGGGTTGAACCGCTCGACGACGTCGGCGTAGTCCATCAACTCGGCCACGGCAGTCACTTCGTTCCTCCCAGCTCCGGGACCTTGTGGATGAGCGCCCCACCGGCGGCGGCGTCGCGGGCGGCCTCGTAGGCGGCACCGACCCGGTAGAGCCGGTCGTCGGCGAGCGCCGGCGCCATGATCTGCAGCCCGACCGGCAGGCCGTCCTCGTCGGAGAGCCCGCTCGGCACGCTCATGGCGGCGTTGCCGGCGAGGTTCGACGGGATCGTGCACAGGTCGGCGAGGTACATCGCCATCGGGTCGTCGACGCGCTCGCCGATCTTGAACGCCGTGGTCGGCGTCGTGGGCGAAACCAGGACATCGACCTGTTCGAAGGCAGCGTCAAAGTCACGCGTGATCAGCGTGCGCACCTTCTGCGCCGAGCCGTAGTAGGCGTCGTAGTAGCCGGACGACAACGCGTAGGTGCCCAGCATGATCCGCCGCTTGACCTCGGCGCCGAAGCCCTTCTCCCGCGTCAGCGACATGACTTCTTCGGCGCTGTGCGTGCCGTCGTCGGCGACGCGCAGGCCGTAGCGCATGGCGTCGAACCGCGCGAGGTTCGACGAGCACTCGCTGGGCGCGATCAGGTAGTACGCAGGCAGCGCGTAGACGAAGTTCGGACAAGACACCTCGACGACGTCCGCGCCGAGCGCCCGCAGCTGCTCGACCGCGGCCTGGAACGACCGCAGCACGCCCGGCTGGTAGCCGTCGCCGCCGAATTCTTTCACGACGCCGACCTTGACGCCCTTGAGGTCACCGGTCATGCCCTGACGGGCGGCGGCGACCACCGGGGGCACCGGCGTGTCGATGGAGGTCGAGTCCCGGGGGTCGTACCCGGCGATGACCTCGTGCAGCAGGGCGGCGTCGAGCACCGTCCGCGCGCATGGCCCGGCCTGGTCGAGCGAGGACGAAAAAGCGACAAGGCCGTACCGCGAGACGCCGCCGTAGGTCGGCTTGACCCCGACGGTCCCGGTGACCGACCCGGGCTGCCGGATCGACCCACCGGTGTCGGTGCCGATGGCGATGGCGGCCTCGAACGCCGCGATCGACGCCGACGAGCCACCGCCGGACCCGCCCGGGATGCGGGCGTGGTCCCACGGGTTGTGCGTCGGGCCGTACGCGGAGTTCTCGGTCGACGAGCCCATGGCGAACTCGTCCATGTTCGTCTTGCCGAGGATGACGACACCGGCCTCGCGCAGCTTGCGCGTCACGGTGGCGTCGTACGGCGGCAGCCAGCCTTCGAGCGTTTTCGAACCACAGGTCGTCGGCACGCCCTCGGTGGTCAGCACGTCCTTGAGCGCGAGCGGCACGCCGGCCAGCGGCGACGCGGGCGCCTTGCCGTCGGCGAGGCCTTCGTCGACCGCCTTGGCCGCGGCCAGCGCGCCCTCGGTGTCGACGTGCAGGAACGCGTGGATGTGGTCGTCGACCTCGGCGATCCGGTCCAGGTGGGCCTGCGTGACCTCGACCGCGGACACCTCGCGCGAATGGATCTTGCCCGCCAGCTCCGCGGCGGTCAGCTTGATGAGCTCGGTCACTGCTCTTCCCCCAGAATCCGCGGCACCCGGAAACGCCCGTCCTCGGCGGCCGGCGCACCGGCCAGCGCCTGCTGCTGCGAGAGCCCGGGGACGACGACGTCCTGTCGGAAGACGTTCGTCAGCGGCACGGCGTGCGACGTGGGCGGCACGTCGGCGGCGGCGACCTCGCTCACCTTGGCCACCGAGTCCAGGATCTGGTCGAGCTGGCCGGCGAAGACGTCGATCTCGTCGTCGGTCACGGCCAGCCTGGCCAGCTTCGCGAGGTGCGCGACCTCGTCTCGGGAAATGTTGGGCACGCGGGTGACTCCCGGGTTGTGCTGTGCGGGTTGTCTCGGAAGCTGCAAGTCTATGGTGGCGGCGCGGGCGGACTCGACTGGGTTACGCCCGGCGCAAGCCGGCTGCCGTCCGGCGACGCTCACATCCCGCCCGGCGGACAGCAGGCCCACGAGCCGGGTGGGTCTGTCACAATCGGCGACCGGCATCGAGCGTCCCACGGCAAGGCTGGGACGACAGAGGTGAGAGGGGCGCGTGGTGTCGTTCCTGATCCGGGTCCTCCTTCCGGACAGCCCGGGGACCCTCGGCGCGGTCGCCACGGCGCTCGGCACGGTAGGCGCCGACATCCTCAGCGTGGACGTCGTCGAGCGCGGCAGCGGAGTCGCCGTCGACGACCTGGTGGTCGAGCTCCCGTCGGGCCGCCTGCCCGACGCGCTGATCACGGCGGCGGAGAGCGTCGAGGGCGTCGAAGTCGATGCGGTCCGTCCCTACGCGGGCGTCCTGGACACGCACCGCGAGCTCGAGCTCGTCGAAGAGATCGCCGCGCAGCCGAAGTCCGGCCTCGACATCCTCGCCGAGGGCGTTCCCCGGATCGTGCGCGCCGGCTGGGCGATGATCGTCGAATATTCGGAGACCGGCGCGGTCCGGCTGGCCTCGTCCAGCGCGGCCCCGGAAACCCCGATCACCGATCTGCCGTGGCTGCCGCTGGAACGTGCGACGGTCCTCGACAGCGAGGAGGACTGGATCCCGGAGACGTGGAAGGAGCTCGGCACCGAGCTCGCCGCGACCCCGCTCGGCAAGCCGGGCAAGGCGCTGCTCGTCGCCCGTCCCGGGGGCCCGAACTTCCGCGCCGCCGAGGTCGCCCGGCTCGCCCACCTCGCCGGCATCGTCGCGGTCGTCCTCGACGGGTAGCGGGAAGCCCGTCACATCGCCGAAAGGGACGAGCGCACGCGGACTCGTCCCTTTCTCGACAAGGCCCAGGTCAGAAGTCGATCTGATAGGCGATCAGGGTGATGTGCGGGAGCAGCCGCCAGTCCCGCTCGGCCAGGCGCGTGAACCCGAGGCGTTCGTAGAGCCGATGCGCGCTGTGCATCCGGTCGAGGCTGCTCAGCACCACTCTGCGGAGACCCAGCGCGCGTGCGCGGTCGAACACAGCCTTGATCAAGGCTTCGCCGACACCGCGGCCCCGCGCCGATGGCGCCACCGCCAGCATCCGGAACTCCAGCTCACCCGGACGCGAGATCTCGGCGTATTCGGACCCCGGGCGCACGACGGTCACGGTGCCGACCACCTCCCCCGCCCCGTCCACGGCGACGAGGACCTCGGCCTTCTCGACCCGCCGCGCGACATCACGCAGCATCGCGTCGTAGCCGACGTCGTAGGCCAAGTGGCCGTCGGCCTCGTACGCCCGCACCGTGACCTCGCCAGCCGCGGCGTACTCCTCGGGCCGCGGCGGCCTGATCTCGACGTCACCCATCCGTTCCCCCGGTCTCTTGCTCGGCGGTCTCCTCGCCGGCCGGCAGCGCCACCTCCCGCGCCGCGTCGGGGCCCTGCTCCAGCAGGACGCGGAAGCCGGCTTCGTCGAGCACCGGCACCTTGAGCTGAACGGCCTTGTCGTATTTCGAACCAGGCGAGTCCCCGACGACGACGAAGGCGGTCTTCTTCGAGACCGACCCGGCAGCCTTGCCACCGCGGGCCATGACGACTTCCTTGGCCTCGTCGCGCGAGAAGCCGTCGAGCGAACCCGTGACCACGATCGACAGCCCCTCGAGGTGGCGAGGGATCGACTCGTCGCGCGCCTCCTCCATCCGCACGCCGGCGCGTCGCCACTTTTCGACGATCTCCCGGTGCCAGGCGACGTCGAACCACTCCTGCGTCGCGTGGGCGATGGTCGGGCCGACGCCGTCGACTGCCGAAAGTTCCTCCTCGGTGGCCTGCTCGATTCGTTCGATCGAGCCGAACTCACGGGCCAGCGCCTGCGCCGCTGTCGGCCCGACGTGCCGGATCGACAAAGCGACCAGCACCTTCCACAACGGCCGGTCCTTGGCCGCGTCGAGGTTGGAGAGCAGCTTCCGCGCGTTCGCCGACAGCTCCCCTGCCTTGGTCCGGAACAGCTCGACCTCGGCGAGGCTGTCCTCGTTCAGGTCGAAGACGTCGCCCTCATCGGCGACCACCCGCGCGTCGAGCAGCGCGACCGCAGCCTCGTACCCGAGGACCTCGATGTCGAAGGCGCCGCGTCCGGCCAGGTGGAACAGGCGCTCCCGCAGCTGCGCGGGGCAGAACCGGGTGTTCGGGCACCGGATGTCCTTGTCGCCTTCCTTCTGGTAGGCGAGCTCCGTGCCGCATTCCGGGCAGTGGGTGGGCATGACGAACTCGCGCTCGTCGCCCGTGCGCGCGTCCACGACCGGACCGAGGACCTCGGGAATGACGTCGCCGGCCTTGCGGATGACGATCCGGTCGCCGATCAGCACGCCCTTGCGCTTGACCTCCTCCTGGTTGTGGAGGGTGGCGCGCGAGACGGTCGACCCCGCGACCGTGACCGGCTCGGTGACCGCGAACGGGGTCACGCGCCCGGTTCGCCCGACGCCGACCTGGATGTCCAGCAGCGTCGTGATCGCCTCTTCCGGCGGGTACTTGTACGCGATCGCCCACCGCGGGGCGCGCGACGTCGTGCCCAGCCGCCGCTGCAACGCCACCTGGTCGACCTTGATGACCACGCCGTCGATCTCGTGCTCGGCGTCGTGCCGGTGCTCGCCCCAGTAGGCGATGTGCGCGGTCAGCTCGTCAGCCGAAGTCAGGACCTTGCTGTGTGGCGACACCGGCAGCCCCCACGCGGCCAGCGCGTCGTAGGCCTCCGATTGGCGCTGAGGCTCGAAGCCGGCGCGTTTACCGAGTCCGTGGCAGATGAGCCGCAGCCGGCGCTCGCGAGTGATCTTGGGATCCTTCTGCCGCAGCGAGCCGGCCGCGGTGTTGCGCGGGTTCGCATACGGCGGTTTGCCGGCTTCGACCATCTTCGCGTTCAGCTCGAGGAAGTCCTCGACGCGGAAGAAGACCTCGCCGCGCACCTCGACCAGGGCGGGCACCGGGAACTGATCGGTGCCGGTCAGCGTCTGCGGCACCTGGTCGAGCGTGCGGACGTTGAGCGTGACGTCCTCACCGGTCCGGCCGTCGCCTCGCGTGAGGGCCCGGGTCAGGTGGCCGTTTTCGTACAGGAGGTTGATCGCCAGGCCGTCGATCTTCAGCTCGGCGAGGAATTCTGTGCGCCCCACCTCCTTCTCGACGCGTTCGACCCAGGCCAGGAACTCGTCCTCGGCGAACACGTTGTCCAGGCTGAGCATGCGCTCGAGGTGGTCGTGCGCGGTGAACTCGGTCGAGAACGTGCCGCCGACCCGCTGAGTCGGCGATTCGGGTGTCACCAGCGCCGGGTGCGCATCCTCGAGCCGCTGCAGTTCGCCCAGCAGCTCGTCGAACTGCCCGTCGGAGATGATCGGCGAGTCCAGGACGTAGTAGCGGAACTGGTGGTCACGCAGTTCCTCGGCCAGGGCGCTGTGCCGCTCTCGAACGTCGGCCGGGACATCGGTGATGTCCTCCACGGCCACCTCGGCGTCGACCGCCGCAACCTGGTCCTGGGGAAGCTCGGTGCTGCTCACGGGTGGTAACCCTAGCCGGGGGGACCGACATTTTCGTCCGGTCCGCCGGCCAGTCCGCGGACCAGTTCACGGAGCTCCAGAAGGGTGATGGCACCGGCCGGCTCGGCCTCCGCGGTCTCGACGCGCCGTAACCGTTCGGCGGCGAGCCGTTCACCCAATGTCGCGTCGAGCGGCAGGAAGGTCATGGTCCGCCGGGCGTCATCGTCGAGATCGCCGAAGCGCGGGTGGAAGACCGCGACGTCGACCACGCGCTCGTCGTCGTCCACCTGGGCGGCGACCCGGACATCGGCCAGTGCGATCCGGTGCTCGCCGAGGTTCACCGTGACCTCGGTCGGATCGGGCACCGGCGGCACCGAATCGTGGTACTCCCAGATCGCGTCGTCCGGCGGCGCGGCCGCGCGCCACGCGTCGGTGAACGGCCGCACTTCGGGATCTTCCTGGCCGGTCACGACCAGGGCGTAGATCGCCTGGCGACCACGCTCGAGCGAGAAGTGCAGCCGCGGGTGCAGCGCCTCGACCAGCTGGCAGAGCTCGTACTCGACCCGGTGCGGCTCGCCCTCACCCAGTGCCGCGCTGACCATCGGAAGCAGCTCGAACCAGCCGTGCCAGAACGCCTCCGCGGCGGCCGCCGGATCGTCCGGCACGGGCTGCTCGGGCCACGCGGTGCGCGGGTCGGGCGGATCGGCGGCGGCGCTCTTGCGGCGGAACAGACGCATGGTTACGGATGATCCTCGTTCGGTCGGCTACGCGACACGCTACTTGCCGGCCGGAGCGGACGTCGGCGAGTTGCCGGATTCCGTCACCAGCCTTCCGGCGGCTCCACGAAGGCTTTGCCGAGGTCCCGGGTCAGCGCCAGGGCCCGCCGCATCCAGTCCGGCGTCGCGCCGGCAAGGCCACAGGCCGGTGTCGGCACCGCCCGTTCGGCGAGGACGCTGCGGTTGAAGCCGAGCCGGTCGGCCAGCCGGAACGCCGGCTCTCCGACATCCTTCAGGCTCAGCGGAGACGACGGCGAGGTCGTCGGAACCGCGCCCATGAACAGGGTCGCCCCGCCGTCCCACACCTCGCCGATCTCGTCGAGGAACGCGGCAGAGGCACCGTCGAGCGCTGCGAGGTCGAAGGCCAAGGCGTCCGCACCGGCCTCACGCAGCAGCCTTAGGGGCGGTTTCGCGGCGCAGCAGTGCAGGATCACCGGGCGATCGGTGATCCGTCGCGCGCCCTCGATCACCGTGGTGAGCAGCTGACGGGCCTCAGGCGCCGGCACCGCGGGGACGTTCCCGTAGCCGGACGGCGTCGACAGGTCGCCGGCCAGCACCGCGGGCAGCGACGGTTCGTCGAACTGGACCACGACCGGTGCGCCGATCCTGGCCCGCACTTCCGCGACGTGTTCGGCCAGGCCGTCCAGCAGGGACGACGTGAAGTCCCGCAAAGCCCCGCGATCGGTGAGCACCCGGTGGCCCCGGGGCAGTTCGATCCCGGCGCCGAGCGTCCACGGCCCGGCCAGCTGAACCTTGAAGAGCGGCGGGGTGACCCCGGACTTCTCCCGCGCCTCCTGTACGGCGTCGAGATCCCAGCGCAGCAGGTCGAGGGCCCGGCGGTGTTCGTGCCCAGGCCGGGAGGCGACGCGGTAGCCGCTCGGCACGACCTCGACAGCCAGGTCGACGAGCAGTGCCGCGGACCGGCCGAGCACGTCCGCTCCGACGCCGCGGGCCGGCAGCTCGGGCAGATGCGGAAAGTCGGGCAGTTCTCCGAACACGACCGCCGCCGCTTCAGCGGGGTCGTCGCCCGGCATCGATCCGATGGCCGTTGCGGCTCCGCTGGGCCAGATTCGCTCACTCACAACCACCGATTCTGGTCGACCCATCCTTGCGGGTACCGGCCGGGGCGACAAGATGCGGACAATTACCGCATTTCCGTTCGGTGGCACCATGAGCGGGTCCGCGGCGATAGGCTGACCGGCCATGACGAGTTCGCCACCGCAGCCGGGCTGGTACCCGGACGCGCGGGACCCCCGTCTGCACCGATGGTGGGACGGCCGGGCCTGGACCGCCGACACCCGCCCGGCCGCCCCCTTTCCGCCGCACAGCGACTCCGAGCCGATCGAGCTGGACATCGAACGCGCCCACGACCCGGCCCGGATTCAGAACCAGGTCAATCGCGCGACACGTGGCCGAGGCGGAACACGCGCCGGGGGCGGGACCCTGTTCACCGAGCCGGTCCTGGTGGTCAACCAGCGCGCCAAGCTCATCGAGATGGCCAACGAGTTCGGCGTCTTCGACCAAAACGGCAACCGGCTCGGCGGGGTCGTCGAGGTGGGCCAGAGCACGCTGAAAAAGGCGATCCGGCTCCTGACCAACTACGACCAGTTCCTGACCCACAAATTCGAAGTGCGCGACGCGAACCACAGCACCGTGCTCAAGGTGACCCGGCCGGCGAAGGTGTTCAAGTCCCGGTTCCTCGTCACCAGGGCCGACGAGACGCCGATCGGCGAGATCGTCCAGGAGAACGTCTTCGGCAAGATCCGGTTCGGCTTCATCGTCGACGGCCGGTCGGTCGGCGGGATCTTCGCCGAGAACTGGCGAGCCTGGAACTTCTCGATTCGCGACCACGCCGACACCGAGGTCGCCCGGGTGACGAAGACCTGGGGCGGATTCCTCAAAGCCGCCTTCACCACGGCCGACAACTACGTCGTGGAGATCCCTCATCCGCTGCCGGATCCGCTCGCCAGCATGGTGGTCGCCGCGGCCTTGACGATCGACACGGCCCTGAAGCAGGACACCGACTGATCGAGTGACCGGCGTCTCATCTCCTCCAGGTGGACAGCGGGCCCGGCACGGCTCAGGGTGAAGAAAGGCCGGGACGCCGCAGTCTCGCCGGGACGGAGGTCAGGCGTGGAACCGTTGCCGGAAAGCAGCGACAGGAACTGGACCGAGCCCGGAATCTACGAGGTCTCGTCCGGCGTCTACCGGATCCCGTTGCCGCTGCCCAACGATGCTCTGCGCGCAGTCAACGTCTACGCGGTCACCGACGGTGAGAAGCTGGTCCTGGTCGATTCCGGTTGGGCGCTGACCGTGGCCCGGCAACAGCTCGCCGACGCTCTGAGCGGGATCGGCGCCGGACTCGCCGACGTCAGCGAGTTCCTCGTGACCCACGTGCATCGGGACCACTATTCGCAGGCGGTGGTCCTCCGTCGTGACTTCGGTTCGAAGATCGCTCTCGGTCAGGACGAAGAGCCATCGCTCAAGGCATCCGGCAATCCCGACCGCCTGCCGATGGAAGCCCAGGTCGACCTCTTGTTCCAGGCCGGGGCCGGCGAAGTCGTGGAGGCGCTGGCCCGCCAGTTCGGCACGAACCGGCGGCACACGGAAGCCGACCTCTGGGAAGCGCCCGACGAATGGCTGACACCGGGCCCGCGGCCGATCCTGCCCGGGCGCGAGTTCGAAGTCGTCGCCACTCCAGGGCACACCTCCGGTCACGTCGTCTTCGTCGACGACACCGCCGACCTGTTGTTCTCCGGTGACCACGTGCTTCCGCACATCACCCCCTCCATCGGGTTCCAGCCGGTACCGGCCGAACTGCCGCTCAACGACTTCATCGGCTCACTTCGCTTGGTGCGCGCGATGCCGGACCGCCGCATGCTTCCCGCCCACGGCCCGGTGTCCGAGAGCGTGCACACCCGAGTCGACGAACTGCTGGAACACCATCGTCAACGTCTCGAGACGACAGCCTCCCAAATCGAGGCCGGCGCTACTTGCGCGTACGAAGCCGCGCACCGGATCGGCTGGACCCGCCGCAGCCGCAAACTGTCCGAAATGGACTCCTTCAATCAAATGCTTGCGGTCCTCGAAACCGCGGCACACCTCGATCTCCTGGTTTCCCAAGGGAAACTGAGCGCCCAGACCGTCGACGGCGTTCGTCGTTACGCGGTGGCCTGAGCGCACGCCCGGCCGGCACTGCGGGTAGCCACCTCGTTGCAGTTAGGTCCGCTGTCCGGCCTCCTGCATACTGGGGGCAATGGAGGTCATCAGACGCGCCCGGGCAACGGACATCGAGGCGCTTGTGCGCCTGTTCGCAGCACCGGGCGAGCCGTTGGCAGCCGCGCTCCGGGAACTCATGAACACTCCGCATGTCACGCTGGTCGTGGCGGAGGACGACAACGGTGTCGCCGGCACTGCACAGCTGACCGTGCTTCGAGGCCTCTCCTGGGACGGCGCGCCCCGTGGCCTGCTCGAGGGCATCCGCGCCGCGCGACGCGGTGTGACCAGCGCACTCCTGACCTGGGGCATCGACGAAGCCCGCCGGCGCGGGTGCGCACGCATCCACCTCGATTCGGGCGTCAACCGCGCCGACCTGCGAGATTTTTACGCACGCTTCGGTTTCGAGTACAGCTACCAAGGATTCACCCGCGTGCTGTGATACTGACGTCGTGGCCGACTACACCATCCGCAGAGCACGGCGAGAAGACATCGAGCCGATCGTGCACATGCTGGCGGATGACCAGCTCGGCGCCACCCGGGACGATCCCGGCGAACTCGAGCCGTACCTGCGCGCCTTTGACGAGATCGACGCCGATCCGAACCAGCTTTTGGTGGTCGTCGCGTCAGGCGACAAGCCGGTCGGCACCCTGCAGCTGACGATCATTCCGGGGCTCGCGAGGCGTGGCGCGCTTCGCGGCCAGATCGAGGCCGTGCGGATCCACGCCGACCATCGAGGCACCGGACTGGGCGCCGATCTCGTCCGCTGGGCGATCGACGAGTCGCGGCGGCGCGGGTGCGCCTTGGTGCAACTCACGTCGGACAGCTCTCGGACCAACGCACACCGGCTCTACGAGCGGCTCGGATTCACGCCCAGCCACACGGGATTCAAGCTCAAGCTCTGAGCGATGAAGCCCGCTACCTCCATCGAAGCAACGATTGTCCACTTCGGACATCGACCCCTCCTGTGATCACCACGCGGACGTCCGCGTACGCGAAACGATCCCGAAAGAATTGCGATCCGTCAAGCCGCGGAGGGCACGAACGGACCGTTCGTGCCCTTTTGATGACTTTCCTTGCGAACCGTCGTACCGTCGGACTCATGACACATTCACAACCAGTCCACAAGCTCGTCCCCGCACTCGTCCAGAGCGCCGACGGCGAACTTCCGTTCGTGCTGCAATCGGTCCGCGCCGACCCGAACACGTTGCAGCGCATGAAAGACGACCAGGTCATCGATCTGATCCGCGATACCGAAGCGGAGATCTCGAAGCTGCAGGCGGTGCAGCTGAGAGCGATCGCAGACTTGAGCGTAAGACGGAGACGGGCAACCAGCGCGTCCTCGGAAGTCGCGTTGGCCTTGTCCGTAACGGAACACCGCGCCAGTGCCATCGTTTCCGCGGCCAACGCGCTCATTGCCCGCCTCCCCCGCATGCTCAACCTCATGGACGACGGCCGGCTCGACCTCTACCGCGCTATGAAGGTCACCGACGCGACGGCATGGCTGTCGGGAGAGCACGTACGCGTCGTCGACGCAACGCTCGAGGATCGGGTGCCAGGACGGAACGCCACCCAGGTTCGCCGGGCCGCGGCCTACGCCGCCGCGCAGGCCGATCCCGACGGCGCGGCGCTCCGCACCGAGAGAAAACTCGTCGAGCGGCGGTTCACCCTGCGCCACCAAGACACCGGCGTGACCCATCTGTCGGTCAACAACGCACCGACGGAGAAGGCAACCGCTGCCTATGCCCGCGTCGACCAGTCCGCCCGTGCGTTGAAGACGCCGGACGAACCGCGCACGCTGGATCAGCTCCGAGCGGACGTGGCCATCGACCTGCTGCTCAGCGGCACCGGAGGCCCGAGCGAACGCACCGAGGTCTTCCTGCACATCGACCTGGCCACCTACCTCGGCCTCAATCAGACCCCGGCGGCGTTGTCCGGTCGCGGGCCCATCGCGTCTGCGCTGGCTCGGCACATCATCGGCGGACCCGACACGACGCTGCGCCGAGTTCTCACCGATCCGCGAACCGGTCACGCAGTCGAGCTGTCGCCGACGCGCTACTCGCTCGAGCAGGACGAGTTCATCAGGGTTCGCGACCAAGAGTGCCGGCAGCCCGGATGCACGCGCCCTGCACAGCGCTGCGGGATCAAAGCGACCCGCACGAAGGGCGAGTCCGGCGGCGTTGCAGACCAGGCCGTCACCTTCTGCTCGCGGCACAGCAAGCTGGAGGGACAGCCTGGCTGGGACTACGAAGTCACGCCGGGCGGCATCGTCAACGTCGCGACGCCGACAGGACAGGTCCACTCGACAACGCCACCGTCGATGCACCCCGGCCGCCGACGGGCGAACCGGCTCCGGAAGAAGCCCCGGCGGAAGTGACCGAGGATCAGCGGGTGCCGGAAATCTTCGCGCTGCCGAGGACGACGTCTCCATCGCCGGGATCGGGGCGGTAGAGAACGACGACCTGACCCGGAGCGACCCCGCGCAGCGGCTCGCGCAAGTGCACCGTCATGGTGTCGTCGTCCACGTCGGCGACCGCATCCACGATCCCTCCGTGGGCCCTGACCTGGACCACGCATTCGGTGGGTTCGGTCAACGGCCGGCCGCTGGGCCAGGTCGCCCGGTCAGCCTCGATCACCTTGACGCCCAGGTCGGCCACGGAGCCGACCTTGACGGAGCCCGACACCGGTTCGAGCGACAGGACGTACCGAGGACGGCCGTCGGGCGCCGGAGCATCGATCCCCAGCCCCTTGCGCTGGCCGACCGTGAACCCGTGCACGCCCGTGTGCCGGCCGAGGACCGCACCCGTTTCCGCGTCCACGAGCTCGCCAGGACGCTGTCCCAGCCGGTTCTCCAGGAACTTCTTGGTGTCGCCGTCCGGGATGAAGCAGATGTCGTGGCTGTCCGGCTTGTTGGCGACGGACAGGCCTCGTCGCTCCGCCTCGGCCCGCACGTCGGTCTTCCAGGAGTCGCCCAGGGGGAACATCGCGTGACTGAGCTGGTCCGGCGTCAGCGAGGCGAGTACGTACGACTGGTCCTTGCCGCTGTCCGCGCTACGACGCAACTCAGGCACACCGTCTACCACGGTGAGACGCGCGTAGTGACCTGTCGCGACCGCATCGAATCCCAGCGCCATCGCCTTTTCGAGGAGCGCTTCGAACTTGATCTTCTCGTTGCAGGTGACACAAGGATTCGGGGTGCGCCCGGCGGCGTATTCGCCGACGAAGGTTTCCACGACCTCTTCGGTGAAGCGCTCGGCGAAATCCCAGATGTAGAACGGGATTCCGAGGATGTCAGCAGCTCGCCGGGCGTCGTGTGAGTCCTCGATCGTGCAACACCCGCGCGAGCCGGTCCGCAGAGTTCCCGGTTTGGCGGACAGAGCCAGATGCACCCCGACGACATCGTGCCCGGCGTCGACCGCGCGCGCCGCGGCGACCGCCGAGTCCACTCCTCCGCTCATCGCGGCCAAAACCCGCATTGCCTTACACCTCTTGCTTCTGGGTCTGCTTGCGCATTCCGGCAAGGCCGGCCTGCCGGGCGCGCATGACGACGCCACCGATCTCCGCAGCCACGGCGTCGATGTCCGCGGCGGTGGATGTGTGGCCGAGTGAGAAACGAAGGGAACCGCGAGCCGCTGCCGGGTCGGCCCCCATGGCGAGCAGCACGTGGCTTGGCTGGGCGACGCCTGCGGTGCACGCCGATCCCGTCGAGCATTCGATGCCCTTGGCGTCGAGCAGCATCAACAGGCTGTCGCCGGCGCATCCGGGGAAGGTGAAGTGGGCATGGCTGGGCAGCCTCTCGCCATCTCCACCGTTGAGGACGGCGTCGGGGACCTCGCGTCGGACCGCCTCGACGAGCTCGTCTCGAAGCTCCTCAACGCGCTTCGCGTAGTCGGCTCGGCACGCGACGCTGATTCGGACGGCAGCTGCGAAACCCACGATTGCCGGGACGTCCAGGGTGCCGGAGCGAACGTTGCGTTCCTGGCCTCCGCCGTGCAGCAGAGGCGCGCAAGGCACGTCCCGTCCAAGCAGAAGCGCTCCCACTCCGAAGGGTCCGCCGAGCTTGTGCCCGGTCAGGGTGAGCGCTGCGACGCCGCTGGCGGCGAAGTCGACCGGCGCGGCCCCGACGGCCTGGACCGCGTCGGTGTGGAACGGGATGTCGAACTCGGCGCACACCGACGCCAGCTCGGCGATCGGGTTGACCGTGCCGACCTCGTTGTTCGCCCACATCACGGTGGCCAACGCCACGGTCTCGGGATCCGCGGCGATGGCTGCCCGGAGGATGTCAGGCGACACCCGTCCCTGGCTGTCCACGTCGAGCAGTGTGACCTCGGCGCCGCTGTGGGCCTCGAGCCATTCGACGGTATCCAGCACAGCGTGGTGCTCCGCGGCACCGCACAGAATGCGGCGACGCTGCTCCTGCTCGCCGCGACGAGCCCAGTAGATGCCCTTGATCGCGAGGTTGTCGCTCTCGGTGCCTCCGCCGGTGAAGATCACCTCGGAGGGACGGGCGCCCAGCGCCTCGGCGATGGTTTCGCGGGCTTCTTCGACCATCCGGCGAGCCCGGCGGCCCGAAGAATGCAGTGCCGAGGCGTTGCCCACGGTGGACAGCGCCTCGGTCATCGCCGCTATGGCTTCGGGCAACATCGGAGTGGTCGCCGCGTGGTCGAGATAGGTCATCGCTGTTCCAGGGTAGTCCGCTCCAGCGCGTTACGAAGCCCACCCTGGTCCTCGAAGTGGGCTGTCACACCTTTGACGGCCACCGCCCGGTCAACCGGACACCCACGGCCGCGAGCGTCACCAAGGCCACCGTGAGCAGCGCCATCGCCGGCGACGGGTCTAGAACCGAGCCGACCGCGCCGAGCAGGACCCCACCCAGGCCGATGAGCAGCGCGGAGCCGATCCAGTCCGCGAGTTGCATCGCCGAGGTATTGAATCCACGCTCGCCCTCGGGCGAGTAGCGGAGCAGGAGGACGGACATCGCGGGCATCGCGATCCCCATGCCTGCGCCGCCGACCGCGCAGGCCACGAAGGCGACCCAGCCGGGAAACCACGGTTGCGAAACCAGACCGAAGCCCACCAGGCCGGCCGCGACCAGCCAGAACCCGGTGCGCAGCGATGCCTCTCGCGACCAGTCGAGGTACCGGCCTTGCGCTGCCGACGCCGCGGACCAGCCCAGAGCCGTGATCGTCAGTGGCAGGCCGGCGAGGGCGGGGCTGTAACCGTGGACCGCGCTCATCGTCAGCGGGAGATACGCCTCCATCCCGGCGTACGCTCCGGCGATCAGGGCACGGGAGGCGATGACCGTCGGCAGGCCGGGGCGGGAAGTCAACGTCCCGGACGGCAGCAGCGTGCGGAGCGCATAGCCCAACGCGATCAGTCCGACCGTGCCGTAGCCGAGCGCGATGAGTGACTGATGCTGAGCCGCCCACGTCAAGGCTGCGACGCCGAGCGCGGCGATGATCGCCTGCGGCACGCTCGCCCGTCGCCCGCCCGTGGCGGGTTCGTGGCCGGGCAAGCGCCGGACGACCACGGCCAGCATGAGCACGCCGACAACCACAAGCGGAACCAAGCCGAGGAAGACCCAGCGCCAGCCGACGCTGACCGTCACGACTCCGGCCACCGAAGGCCCGATGACCGCGGGCAGGACCCACGCGGCAGCGTTCGCCGCGTAGATGACCGGACGTTCGTGGTCGGTGAACGTCAGTGCGATCAGGAGCGAGACCGAGACGAGGAGCAATCCCGCGCCGAAGCCCTGCAACGCGCGGCCGAGGAGCAGCATCGGCATCCCGCTCGCCGTTCCCGCGACCAGGAGACCGGCCGCGAACAACACGGGCCCGGCGAGCAGGGCCGGCGCCGGGCCGCGGCGGTCGCCGATCCGGCCCGAAAGCACCGTCGCGACCACGCTGGAGATCAGGAAGATCGTGAAAGGCCACGAGTAGAGCGCCGACCCGTGGAGGTCGGCGACCAGCGTGGGCATCGCCGTCGCCACGCCCATGCTCTCGAACGCGACCAGCGTGACCACGAGCAGCAGCGCGATCGTGGTCAGCCGGTGCTCCGCGCTCCAGAGCACACTTCGGCGGCGAGGTGCGGAGTCGATCGTCGAGGCCATGATCAGCAGCCTGCAACCTCCAGCCCGCTGGAGGTCAAGGTGATTCAGGCAGTGCGACGCGCCACCGGTTCCAGCGGCAGGTCACGGGCTAGCGCGGCCGCTTCGCCGCGGGAACTCACGTCGAGCTTGTCGAGGATGTTGCGGACGTGGAACTTCACCGTGTGCTCGCTGAGCTGCAGTTGTTCGGCGATCTGCCGGTTGCGCAGGCCCTGGGAGATACCCGACAGGACCTCCAGTTCGCGCGGGTTGAGCCGATCGAGGGCACGCAGCTCCGGCGGTTCGGCCACGCCGAGCGGGAGGACCGCCGTGACCGTGGTGCCCCAGCTCGGCACGGCGTCGACCTCCCAGTGGCCGCCGAGGGTCGTGAGGCGCTCGGTCAGGCCTCGGGGCGGGACCGCGTCGGCGACTTCCGGGCAATCGTCGCGGACCGTGATTCGCAGCACCGGTCCGTCCACCCGCCAGGACGCCCGCAAACGCGTGGTCGCTGGCTGGTCCAACGCCGCGAGTACCAGGCCGCGGGTGAGCGTCCGTGCCGTGTGGGCGATGTCCTGCGGGAGAGACGCGTCGCCGACGGGATCGACGAGGTCGACGTCGACTTCCGTGTGCCGGACCAGGTCGGCCAGCTGGGTCTTGAGGACGGCGAATGCCGCGTCCGCCTGCTGCGCGGACAGGACCTGGTCGCGGTCGATGACCCCTTTGAGCTCGAGCAACGCGTCGGCGGCGAGGTCGGCCGCGGTCCGGCGGGCGACGGCGTCGGAGAGCCGGCCGGAGCGGAGGACCGACAGGACCGTGACCAGGGTTGCCGCGTGTATCTGGCCGAGGTCGGTGACCGCCTGGGCGCGTGCGGAGGCCGCGGCGAGGCTGCCGGCCAGGACGTCCGGGCCCGGGTCCGTCGCCCGCTGGCCCGCATCGGTGCTGACGATGTGCCACAGCCGGGCCGCCAGCTCCAGCTCCGCGGGCGGCGGCTCCGCGGCCTCGGGCACCACCACGATCACCGCGCCCTGCCCGACGGCCGGGGTCGAAGCGAGCAGGACCAGACGGCGCTCGACGCCGCCGAGCACGCCGTCGGTCACCACGGCCCTGCCCGGTTCGCTGCGGTCGACCAGCCGCTGCAGCTCGACGCTGGTCACGGCCTGCGTGATCGCTTCGTCGCCGATGACCTTGAGGGGACTGCGGGGACAGTCGCCCGTCTGCATCGCGGCCGCGCGGTGCGGGATCAGCTTGGCCAGCTCGGCGGTGAACCGGCTGAGCAACTGGGGCCGCGGTGCCGACAGGAGCCGCTCGACGACGTCCAGCACCTGCCGTGGATCCGACCAGGAAGCGTCCATGACGTCCAAGGTAGGCGCGTCCGGGGCCCGGCGACCTGCTCGTCCGGCTAGTGAACACTGCTCGTCCGGGCGGTTCGGCGGCTCCGTCCGGCGAGTTGACTTCCGGGGGAGGACATTCGAACCGAAGGTCACGAACCAAGGAGCGCGAACCACCATGCGAGCGATCACCTTCTCCGCATACGGCGGACCGGAAGTCCTGCAGCTGTCCGACGTTCCGGCGCCGGAGCCCGGCCCGGGGCAGGTGCGGCTGGCCGTGCGGGCCGCCGCGGTCAACCCGATCGACTGGAAGATCCGCAACGGCGCCATGCAGCAGAACTTCCAGGTCCCGTTCCCGCACATCCCCGGCGTCGAGGTCGCCGGAGTCGTCGACGCCGTCGGGGAGGGCGCGGACTTCGCCGTGGGCGACGAGGTGTTCGGCTGGTCGGAGACCGGTGCCTACGCCGAGTACGCACTCGCGAAGACGATCGCGCCGAAGCCCGCAAGCCTTTCGTGGGCGGACGCAGCCGCGTTGCCGGTCGCCGGCGAGACCGCCCTTCGCGTCCTCGGGCTGCTGGGGGTTCGCGAGGGCGAGACGCTGCTGCTCCTCGGCGCCAGCGGCACGGTCGGGCGGTTCGCCGCTCAGGTGGCCCTCGCGCAGGGCGTGACCGTCATCGGGACCGGGGGAAGCCGGAGCCTCGACGACCTCAAGTCGCTGGGCGTCGTTCCGGTCCGCTACGGCGACGGCTGGGTGGAGCGGGTGCGCGAAGTCACGTCCGGGCCGGTGGACGCCGTCTTCGACGCTGCCGGGCACGGGGTGCTGCCGGGATCCGTCGAGCTGCGGGGCACCAAGGACCGGATCATCACCATCGCCGATGCGGCCGCGTTCGAGCTGGGGATCCCGTTCTCCAGCGGGGGCGAGCAGACCCGTGAGGTCCTCACCGGGATCGCCGGCTGGGTGACCGATCGCGGGGTCGGCATCGCGCAGGGCAAGAGCTATCCGCTGGCCGAGGCGGCCGCGGCGCAGGTCGAAAGCGAGGGCGGGCACCCTGGCGGAAAGGTGACCATCGCGGTCGGCTGACCGAAGGGGGACCCAATCCGGGCCTGTCGCCGGATCGCGGCGACAGGGCCCGGATCACTTCGCGGGAGGCGAAGCCAGTGGGGCCGCCTCGCGGCGCGGGGTCCGCCGCCGCTGCTGGGCCGGGATCTGCACCGTGCCCAGAGCGGAATGGACCGCCGCCTCGGCGAGAGCGGCCAGTTCGCGGCGGGTTTCCGCGCGGCCCGGGGCGATCTCCGGGCAGATGTGGATCTCGAGCACCAGGCCGCGCAGGGCCGCGACCCGGCGCAGCGACGCGATCAGCGACTCCGGTCCGATGAACGCCGGCCGGCTGGTCTCGCGGCCGTCGGCGAGGCGGTACCGCAACGCGATCGGGCGCACCGGGACACCGCCGTCGATGGCGGCCTGGAACGTCGCCGTCGTGAAGCGGCCGGAGGCCAGGCCGCACCACGTGGTGCCCTCCGGGGTGACGCTCACCAGTGAGCCCGTCCTCAGCGCGTCGGCCAGCGACGCCATCGTGGCGGGCAACGTGGTCAGCCGCTCGCGGTCGAGGAAGATGCTGCCGCCGCGGCGGACCAGGCCGCCGAGCACCGGCCAGCCCGCGATCTCCTTCTTGGCCAGCGCGCGCATCGGCCGCAGCGCGTTGATCGCGACGATGTCCAGCCACGAGATGTGGTTGTTGACCACCAGCGCGCCACGGCCGGCAGGCGCGGTCAGGAAGTCGGCGCCGCCCCGGATGTCCAACCGGACGCCGAACGCCCGCAGCATGCCCAGGAAGATCAGCCGGAGCAGGCGCTCGCGGCCCGGGACGACCAGCAGCAAGGGCGCGCACACCAGCGCCGCGAGCACGACCGAGATCGCCGCCGTGATGCGCAGGACCCGTCGCGGAAGACCGACCACCGGGTCGTCGGCGGTCAGGCAGCCGTCGCCGCACGGCGAAGACGGCATCCAGGCGTGGCTCATCCCTGGACCCCGAGGAAGAACTTGAGGTACCGCTCGTCGACGTTGTGCAGGTCCAGGAGGACGAAGAAGTCCGCGACGCCGAAGTCGACGTCGAGCGCCGGCGGCCCGCAGACCTTGGCGCCGAGCCGGACGTAGCCCTTGATCAGCGGCGGCAGTGTGGGCCGCGCCGGGCGCTCGATGCCCGAGGTGTCCCACGGGATCAACGGCGTGACGCGCGTGGCCTCGTCGGAGTAGTGCTTGGCCCGCAGGACGTCCCACACTCCGGCGGCGAAGGAGCCGTCGTCCACCAGCGGGACGGACGCGCAGCCGGCGAGGTAGCGGTGACCGGAAAGCAGCATGTAGCGGGCAATCCCGGCCCAGACAAGGCTGACGACGGCGCCGCTGCGGTGGTCCGGGTGCACGCAAGACCGGCCCGTTTCGACCAGTGACGGTCGCAGGCCCTCGAGTGCGGTGAGGTCGAATTCGCTGTCGGCGTAGAGCTTCCCGGCCAGGGCGGCGCGCTCCGGCGGCAGCATGCGGTAGCAGCCGACGATCTCGCCCGTGTTGTCGTCGCGGACCACGAGGTGGTCGCAGAACTCGTCGAACTCGTCGACGTCGAGACCGGGCCGCGGGGAGTGGAGGCGCGCACCCATTTCCTCGGCGAAAACCCGGTGACGCAGTTTCTGCGCCGAGACCACTTCGTCGTTCGCGTGCGCGACGAGAAGCGAGTACCGGGGGGCGTCGGCGGGGACCTCGGTACCCGCCTGATCAGTGCTGACGAGGAGCTGTGACGTCGTCATGGTCAAGGTTTACCTGCGCGGAGGCAGCCGCGGAGAGTGCCATCCGATGACCGATTAGTGCACGTTCAGTTAATGGCGGGTTCTCAGGCTCCTCTCAGGTCCCCGGAATGCGCAAAGGGCCTCCCGGGGACGTCCCGGGAGGCCCTTCGACGTGGCTCGAAATCAGCCCTTGCGCTTCTCGACCGCTTCGGTCAGCTGCGGCGCGACGTTGAACAGGTCGCCGACGATGCCGAAGTCGGCGATCTCGAAGATCGGCGCCTCCGCGTCCTTGTTGACGGCGATGATCGTCTTCGACGTCTGCATGCCCGCGCGGTGCTGGATCGCGCCGGAGATGCCGAGCGCGATGTACAGCTGCGGCGAGACCGTCTTGCCGGTCTGGCCGACCTGGAACTGGGCCGGGTAGTAGCCGGAGTCGACAGCGGCCCGCGACGCGCCGACGGCCGCGCCGAGCGAGTCGGCCAGCTTCTCGACGACGTCGAACTTCTCCGCCGAACCGACACCACGGCCACCGGACACCACGATCGAGGCCTCGGTCAGCTCGGGCCGGTCACCACCGGTCACCGGCTCGACGCCGGTGATCTTGGTGGCCTTCGCCGCGTCGACCGCGGGGAGCTCGACGGTCTCTTCGGCCGCGGCGCCCTCGGCGGGCTCGGCCTCGACCGCACCCGGGCGGATCGAGACGACCGGGGCCCCCTTCGCGGACTTCGACTTGACCGAGAAGGCGCCACCGAAGATGGACTGGTCGATGACGCCGTCGCCGTTGACGCCCACGGCGTCGTAGATCAGGCCGGAGCCGAGGCGCACGGCCAGGCGGGCGGCGACCTCCTTGCCCTCACCGCTGGCGGTGACGAGCACAGCGGCGGGGGACGCCTGCTGCGCGAGCGCGGCAAGCACGTCCACCTTGGGCGTGACCAGGTAGTTCGCGGCGTCGTCGCCTTCCGCGACATACACCTTGGCGGCGCCGTGCGACGCCAGCGCCTGCTTCGCCTTGGCGGCGGTCCCGGTCGGGCCGACGACGACGGCCGACGGCTCACCGAGCGCGCGGGCGGCGGTCAGCAGCTCGAGCGTGACCTTCTTGACCTCACCGTCGACGTGGTCGACGAGGACGAGTACTTCAGCCATGGTTCTACTTCCTCCTCGAAGAGCCGTTGTCAGATGAGCTTCTGGCCGACCAGGTACTCGGCGACCTTGGTGCCGCCGTCGCCCTCGTCCTCGACCTTCTCGCCGGCGGTGCGCGGCGGCTTCGGCGCGGACTCGGTCACCGTGGACCACGCGTTGGCGAGACCGACCTCGCCCGCGTCGATGCCCAGGTCGGCGATGGTGAACGTCTCGACCGGCTTCTTCTTCGCGGCCATGATGCCCTTGAACGACGGGTAGCGCGGCTCGTTGATCTTCTCGCCGACGCTCACGATCGCGGGCAGGCTCGCCTCGAGGCGGGTGAGGCCGTCCTCGGTCTCGCGGGTGGCCTTGATCGTCGAGCCGTCGACGGTCAGCTCACGCACGTAGGTGACCTGCGGCAGGCCCAGCAGCTCGGCGAGGATCGCCGGGATGGCGCCACCGCGGCCGTCGGACGACTCGTTGCCGGCGATGACCAGGTCGAAGCCCTCGACCTTGCCGATCGCGGCGGCGAGCACCTTGGCGGTGGCGATCGCGTCGGAGCCGTGCAGCGCCTCGTCGGAGACGTGGATGGCCTTGTCGGCGCCCATGGACAGCGCCTTGCGGATGGCGTCGGTCGCGCGGTCGGGGCCCACCGAGATCACGGTGACCTCGCCCTCGCCGGCTTCCTTGATCTTCAGTGCTTCTTCGACGGCCTTCTCGTTGATCTCGTCGAGCACGGCGTCGGCGGATTCGCGGTCAAGGGTGTGGTCGGACCCGTTGAGCTTCCGCTCCGAGTAGGTGTCCGGTACCTGCTTGACCAGGACGACGATGTTGGTCATGGGTCTGCTTCGACCTCCCGGTTCGTGGCCCGCGGACGACCACGGGACAGTGCTCTACTGGCCGGTAGATTAGGACCAATTTTCGCGCTGGACCTGTCGAGGTGACGTCATTCACCTGGATGTGCAATTTAGTGGGACCATCGTCCCGGTAGTTGACCGGTTACCCCACCCGAACTGCCGTTCGTCCGATCGGACCAACCACGGCCTACTCGCGGTGGGTGTGAGGCATTAACCTCCCCCACCATGCCCGCGCGCATCGCCGTCATCACCGACTCGAGCTCCTGCCTGCCCGACCTCGTCGCTTCTCGCTGGGCCATCGGCGTCGTCCAGATCCAGCTCAGCCTGGGAAGTCACTACGACGACGAAAACCGCTTCGACCGCAAAGAAGTGATCGAGGCCATGAGAGCCGGGCAGGTGATCGCCACGGCGCCCCCGGACCCGGGGGCGTTCTTCTGGGCCTACCAGGAGGCAGCCACCGCGGGCGCGACCGCCATCGTCAGCATCCACATCTCCGGCCGCATGTCCGACACCGTCCGCGCGGCCCGGGAGGCCGCCCAGCAGGTCCGCATCCCGGTGCACGTCCTGGACAGCCGGACCACCGGCATGAGCCTCGGCTTCGCCGCCGTGTCGGCCGCGCGGGCCGCCGCGGCCGGCGCGGACGCCGACCGGGTCATCGAAGCCGCCGAACGCCGGTGCACCACGAGCACCGAGTTCATCTACGTCGACACCCTCGAGTACCTCCGCCGCGGCGGCCGGATCGGCGCCGCCCAGGCCATGCTCGGTAGCGCGTTTTCGATCAAACCGCTGCTCACGGTCAAAGACGGCGAGGTCGCGCCGCTCGCCCGGGTCCCCGGCACAAAGCGCGCCCTGGCGAAGATGGTCGACCTCGCGGTGAAGAAGTCCGGCGGGTTCCGCGCCGACATCGCCGTGACGCGGTTCGGCGCCAGCGATCACGAACTGGAGATCGGCAGGCAGATCGAACGCCGGGTGCCGGCGATGGTCGAGAGCATGGTCGTCGAAGCGAGCACGGTCATCGGCGCGCACCTCGGCCCCGGTGCGCTGGGCATCACGGTGTCGCCGGTCGGCTGACCCGCCGCGCCGGAACCAGCAAGACCACGAGCGGCAGCAGCACTCCCAGCCCGGTCGTCCCCACGATGAGGACCTGGTCGATCCGCTCGAAGTGCCCGACGTGGCCGAGGCGGTAGCGGAAGTGCGGGACGCCGAACAGCAGCGCCGAAACGGCCGCGAGCCGCGCCACGGCTGTGGTGGCGATCACGGCGGCCCCGATCAGCAGCGCCGCGAGCCCCAGGTTGAGCCCGCCGAAGTCGCGCAGGAGGTGCTCGTTGAACGGGCCGTCCATCGCCACCCAGCCGACGCGGAAGCCGGGAAAACCCTGGTAGAAGCCGGTCGGCGACACCAGTGGCCAGATTCCGGCCACGGCCTCGACCAAGCCGAAGACGACGAGCAGTACGCGGGTGATGGTCCGTTGCATGACCACGGAACGAGACGGCGGCGCCGGACGTGACACCGCTAGGGTCGCGGAGGTGACCACCCCAGCCACCCGGGCCGAGGCGCTGCACCTGACCGGCGAGCGGACCGTCCCCGGCATCGCCGAGGAGAACTACTGGTTCAGGCGCCACGAAGCCGCGTACGCCGCCCTGCTCCCCCACTGCGCGGACGCGATGGTCCTTGAAGCCGGCTGCGGCGAGGGCTACGGCGCGAGCCTCCTCGCCACGACGGCCCGCCGGGTGCTCGCGCTGGATTACGACATCCCGACCACCGAGCACGTCGCCCGTCGCTACCCCGAGGTCGCCGTCGCGCGGGCGAACCTGGCCTTCCTCCCGATCCGGGACGGCGCGGTCGACGTCGTGGCCAATTTCCAGGTCATCGAGCACCTGTGGGACCAGGCCGGGTTTCTCGCCGAGTGCCGGCGGGTGTTGTCGCCGAACGGCAAACTGCTGGTCACGACGCCGAACCGGCTGACTTTCACCCCGGACAGCGACACACCGCTGAACCCGTTCCACACGCGCGAGCTGGCGCCCTCCGAACTGGCCGGGTTGCTCACCGACGCCGGCTTCGCCGTCGAATCGCTGCACGGGCTGCACCACGGCCAGGCCGTGCGCGCCCTCGACGAGCGGTACGGCGGTTCGATCATCGACGCCCAGCTCGACGTGGTCATGGGCAAGCTGCCGGGCCAGGCCGAGTGGCCGGAAGCCCTGCTCGCCGACGTCGCCGCGATCGAGGCCACCGGGTTCGACATCCACGGCGAAGACCTGGACGCCAGCCTCGACCTGATCGCCGTGGCGGTGCGCCGATGAGCGAGGGGACCTTCTGCCTCGTCGTGCACAGCCACCTGCCGTGGCTACCGCACCACGGGAGCTGGCCGGTCGGCGAGGAATGGCTCTACCAGGCGTGGGCGCACTCCTACCTGCCGATGGTCGAGCTCTTGGAGCGCTTCGCCGACGAAGGCCGCCGCGACGTGCTGACGCTGGGCGTGACGCCGGTGCTGGCCGCACAGCTCGACGACCCGTACAGCATCCGCGCGTTCCACGACTGGCTCGGCCACTGGCAGCTGCGCGCCCAGCACGCGGCGACGCTGTGGCGCGGCGACCCGCTGCTGCGCGAGCTCGCCGCGGCCGAGCACCGGACCGCCGTCCGCGCGGCCGAAGAGCTCGGAACGCGGTGGCGGCACGGGTTCTCCCCGGTCCTGCGGTCCCTGGTCGACAATTCGACCATCGAGCTGCTCGGCGGCCCGCTCGCCCACCCGTTCCAGCCGCTGCTGGACCCGCGGGTGCGCGAGTTTGCGCTGAACGCCGGTCTCGCCGACACGGCCCTGCGGGTCGGGACGCGACCGGAGGGGATCTGGGCCCCCGAGTGCGGCTACGCGCCTGGTATGGAAAACGACTACGCGGCGGCGGGCGTGCGACGGTTCCTGGTCGACGGCCCCTCGCTGCGCGGCGAGACCTGGGCCGCCCGGCCGGTCGGCGGCACCGACGTCCTCGCGTTCGGCCGGGACCTCGAGGTCACCTACCGCGTCTGGTCGCCGAAGGCCGGCTACCCCGGGCACTCCGCCTACCGCGACTTCCACACCTGGCAGCACGAGGTCGGCCTCAAGGCGGCGCGGGTCACCGGCAAGACCGTCGAGCCGCAGGACAAGGCGCCCTACGACCCGGCGCTCGCCGCGGATGTGCTGGCGACGCACGTGAAGGACTTCGTCGAGACCGTCGTGACGCGCCTGCGGTCGCTGAAGCGGCAACACGGGCGTGAGGCGCTCGTGGTCGCCGCGTACGACACGGAGCTGTTCGGGCACTGGTGGCACGAAGGACCGGCGTGGCTGGAAGGCGTCCTGCGCGCGCTCCCCGAGGCCGGCGTGCGGGTGACGACCCTGGAGGGCGCGATGGAAGCCGGCCACGTCGGCGAGCCGATCGACCTGCCTTCGTCGTCGTGGGGCTCGGGCAAGGACTGGCGCGTCTGGGACGGCGAGCAGGTCAAGGACGTGGTCGCCGCCAACGCGGCGCTGCAGGACCGGCTGCTGGACCTGGTCGCCGGGCTGGACCGGACGGCCCGGGACACTGTCGCCGACCAGGCCGTCGCCGAGGCGATGCTGGCGCTGGAAAGCGACTGGGCGTTCATGGTCACCAAGGACTCGGCCGCGGACTACGCGCGCCGTCGTGCGGCGGTCCACACCGAGCGCTTCGACGCGCTGGCCGGGCTGCTGCGCCGCGGCGATCGCGCGCGCGCCGTCGAGCTCGCCGCCGCCTACCGCGCCGACGACGGACCGTTCGGGCACCTCGACGCCCGGGCACTGAAGCACGACTGAAAGGCACTTTCATGGGCATCCACGAAATTCCGCTCAAGACCCTCGACGGGCGGGACAGCTCGCTGGGCGAGTTCGCGGGCAAGGCGCTGCTCGTCGTCAACGTCGCGTCGAAGTGCGGCTTGACTCCGCAGTACTCCGGTCTCGAGCGGCTGCAGGAACAATTCGGCGAGCAGGGCTTCTCCGTCGTCGGGTTCCCGTGCAACCAGTTCGCCGGACAGGAACCGGGCAGCGCGGACGAGATCCAGACGTTCTGCTCCACGACCTACGGCGTCACGTTCCCGCTGTTCGAGAAGATCGACGTCAACGGCGAAGGCCGCCACCCGCTCTACGCCGAGCTGACCGAGACCGCCGACGCCGATGGCGCGGCGGGCGACGTCCAGTGGAACTTCGAGAAGTTCCTCATCGGCGCCGACGGCGAGGTCCTGGCGCGGTTCCGGCCGCGCACCGAGCCCGAGGACGAGGCGGTCGTGAAGGCCATCGAGGCGGCACTGCCGGCTTGATGCCACGGTGCGGACCGGCGGTGGTCGAAATCAGGACGAGCCCGCTTCGATCACCGCTCGCACGCACTTCGCGACCACCGCCGGGTCCACCTTGACCACACGACGGTCATAGGTGAGCAAGCCGTTGACCTCGTTTTCCACGTCCGTCGTCTGGGTGTAGACGGCTCCGGACAAGCCGCGTTCGGCCACCACTCGCTCGAGGGCGGCGCTCACCTCGGCGTAGCGCTCGGTGAGCCGCTCCGGCGTCGGCGTCATCTCGTACGCGTTCGGCGGGCCGGGCCAGCAGTGGTCGTCCAAAACCAGACCGAGGCCGCCGTACTCGCCGTCGACGATCGCACGCCCGTCGCGCACCGACGGCGAACCCGGGCCCACGTACGTGTGGTCGTCGTAGACGTCGCCCGCGCCGCTGTCCGGCCGCGAAAAACAGCAGTTGACGCCGCTGTTCGCGATCACCAGCCGCGTCGGGTCGAGGGCTTTGACCGATTCCGCGACACGGGCCGTGTCGAACTCGCCCCAGCCCTCGTTGAACGGGACCCAGCCGACGATCGACGGGACCGCTCGCAGCTGCGTCACCATTTCGGCCAGCTCCGCCTCGAACCGCTCGCGGGCCCGCGGGACCGGATCCGGCGCGATCCCCGGCGGCCCGTCGAACGACACCGTCAGCGACGGCATGTCCTGCCAGACGAGCAAGCCCAGCGTGTCGGCCCAGTAGTACCAGCGGGCGGGCTCGACCTTGACGTGTTTGCGGACGAAGTTGAAGCCCAGCTCTTTTGTCTTTTCGAGGTCGAATCGCAAGGCGTCGTCGGTGGGCGCGGTCGAGATGCCGTCCGGCCAGTAGCCCTGGTCGAGCGGTCCGTGCAGAAAAGTGAGCTGGCCGTTGAGCGCGATCCGCGGCCGGCCTTGCGGGTCCGAGACCAGGCCGATCGTCCGGAGGCCGGCGTAGCTGCCGATCTCGTCCGAAATCGAACCATGCCCGTCGAGCAGCTGGACCCGCAGCGAGTAGAGGTGCGGGTCGTCCGGCGTCCAGAGGCGCGGCGAAGGAACGTCCACGCGCACCGACGTCCCGGCCGCACCCGACGCCCGCGCCACCTCGATGCCGTTTGCCGAAAGCACGACAACGACCTCGGCGCCGCCGGTGACCTGCGGGAACACCGTCACGCCGGTCAAGTCGGGAGTCAGGTCCAGCCGTTCGATCCTGATCTCGGGGACCGGCTCCAGCCACACCGTTTGCCAGATTCCGGACGACGGGGTGTAGCAGATCCCGCCGGGTGCGTTGCGCTGCTTGCCGACCGGGAAGGGTTCGATGTCGGTGCGGTCCTCGGCACGGACGGTCAGCTCCTGCGGTCCCGAAGCCCGCAGGACGTCGGTGACGTCCGCGCTGAACGCCGTGTACCCGCCTTCGTGGGTCGCGACGAGCTGGTTGTTGACCCAGACCTTCGCGGTCTGGTCGACCGCGCCGAAGTGCAGGAGGACGCGTGCGCCGTTCCAGTCGGACGGGACTTCGAAAAGACGCCGGTACCAGAGGACTTCGTCGCGTCGCCGAATTCCGGACAACGCCGATTCCGGCGGGAACGGGACCAGGATGCGCTCGGCGTAGCCGGACGGCCGTGGTTCATCCGGCGACGACGGCCAGCCCGCGTACTCCCAGACGCCGTTGAGGTTCAGCCAGCGAGGCCGGGTCAGCTGGGGCCGCGGATACTCGGGCAGGGCGTTGTCCGGAGCGACATCGCCGCTCCACGGGGTCGGCAGGGGCGGGTCGAGCCGGCGCCAGCCGAGGTCCTTGTCAGGAGTCATCCCGGTCGATGGTGGCAGAGATCTTGACCGTCGCCAGTGATCGAGATCACATGTGAACACTTCGCCAGCACGGGCGCGTCGAGGCCTACTGACTCGCGAGTAACCTCTGCGCATGCGAGTGCTGATGCTGTCCTGGGAGTACCCGCCCGTGGCCATCGGGGGCCTGGCCCGGCACGTCCACGCGCTCGCTACCCACCTCACCCGCCAGGGCCACGAGGTCGTCGTGCTCTGCCGGCACGCCGCGGGCACCGACGCCGGGACGCACCCGCGCACCGACCGCGTCGTCGAGGGCGTGCGGGTCATCCGGGTCGCCGAAGACCCGATGCACGTGACGTTCGAACGGGACCTCGTCGCCTGGACGCTGGCCATGGGGCACGCCATGATCCGCGCCGCGCAGGACCTGCTGCGCACCTGGCAGCCCGACGTCGTCCACGCGCACGACTGGCTGGTCGCCCACCCGGCCATCGCGATCGCCGAGGCGGCGCGGGTGCCGCTGGTCGGCACGATCCACGCAACCGAGGCGGGGCGGCACTCCGGTTGGCTGTCGCACCCGCTGAACCAGCAGGTCCACTCGGTCGAATGGTGGCTCGCGAACCGCGCCGACGCGCTGATCACCTGCTCGCAGGCGATGCGCCGCGAGGTCGCGTACCTCTTCGAGGTCGAGGCGGCCGACGTCACGGTGATCCACAACGGCATCGAGGAACGCGGCTGGCAGGTGCCCGCGGACGAGATCGCCCGCGCCCGCGAGGTCTACAGCCCGGCCGGCGCGCCGCTGTTGCTCTATTTCGGACGACTCGAGTGGGAGAAGGGCGTGCAGGACCTGCTGGCCGCGCTCCCCCGCATCCGGCGCCGCCACCCGGGCACCCGCGTGGTCGTTGCCGGAAAAGGACGACACTTCGACGAGCTGGTCGAGCAGTCGCGCAAGCTGCGGGTGCGGCGCGCGGTCGACTTCGTCGGGCACCTCTCCGACCGCGACCTCCGCGCGGCGCTGGCCGCGGCCGACGCCGTCGTGCTGCCGAGCCGGTACGAGCCGTTCGGCATCGTCGCACTGGAGGCCGCGGCCGCGAAGGCACCGCTGGTGGCGTCGACGGCCGGCGGGCTCGGCGAGGTCGTCGTCCACGGTGAGACCGGGCTGGCGTTCAGTCCCGGGGATGTCGCCGCACTGGCCTCCGCGGTGACAACGGTGCTCTCCGACGCCGAGGCCGCGGCCGAGCGGGCCCGGGCCGCGCAGTCCCGGCTGGCCGCGGACTTCGACTGGGGCCGCATCGCCGAAGCGACCGCCGAGGTCTACCGGCGGGCGAAGCCGGGCGAACCGGTCGAGCTGCCCCGGCCCAAGATCGCCACCGGCAACGCTTTCGAACCGGTGCCGGCCGAGATCCCGGAAGTCTAGGCAGCCGCCCGCTCAGAACCGGCAGGGCCGGACGCAGGCCGGACCGGCCGAAACGGTCGTGGTCGTGATTCCGTCCACGGCGAACGAGAGCGAAAACACGACGAAGAGAGTGGCGGCGGCAGCTCTGAACCTGCTGGTCATGGGGACTCCTCGGGAAACGGCGGCGCGATCGGCGCCTCGCAGCGAGCATCCGCGCCGCCTCCCGGGGAAACAATAAGCGGAACAGCAGGGGCCGGTACGTATTCGCCTTCCGTGATCGGTTCGTCCGGTTCACCGGATTCCGGTCAGCAGCCGGGCCCGGACCCGTTCGCGCAGCGGGCCGTGCGGGGCGACCGCCGTCCGGATGCGCTCGGTGAACGCCGGCCTCACGGCCGGGGCGGGCAGCTGCTCCGGGCTCATGGCCGAAAAACCGCCACCGGCCAATTCGTCGGCGGTCAGCAGCGCGGAATACTCGACGACCGTCGAGCTCACGGCGTACCCAGCGGCTTCGAGGGCCCTCGCGTACCGCTCCTGGCTCGCGTCGTCCGTGCCGCAGGTCGTGGTCCATCCAGTGCAACGCCTGCGCGACCGCCCTCGGGCCAGGCGCCCCGGCCCGAAGGCGGCCGTCAAGGCGCCGACATCGGAATCGGCGCCGAACAGCCAGCCGACGTTCCGCTCCGCCGTCGCCAGCCGGGCCTGCGCCAGCATCGCCGGTTCCGGGTCCATGCCCAGCACAGCCCGGACACGGGGCCCGGGTGAGCCGGCTGGTGCCACAGCCGAGGTCGACGATGACGTCGTCCCGGGTCAGTGCGAACAGCGTGGCAAGCCCGTCCGCCACCTCGGGCGGGTAGCCGCGGCGGAACCGCTGGTAGTACTCGCTCACTTCGCCGCCGAACGCCGATGTCGTCATGTCCGGAGGCTGCCCCGCCATGACCGGCGAGCGGGCCCAGTTCCGCTCAGGGCGTCACAGTCGGGTCTCAGCCGCAACCCGCTGGCCTGCACAAACGCCTTTACGACACGAACCTAACACCGCGAGGTCACCATGAAGATCCTCTTCCTCACCGCAGCCGGCCTGTTCGCACTCACCCCGGCAGCCGCCGCGCAGACCACCACACCGCCACCGCTGCCCACCTGGCTGAGACTGTCCGCCTCCAGTGGACATGCCGGCGAAAAGGTCTCCCTCACTGTCGCGTGCGAAGGCGAAGCGAGCCCGGTGACGACCAGGGCCCTGCGCGTCACCGTGCCGTTGGACCGCAACGCCGAGGGCCACCAGCCGTGGGCGTTTTTCGGCGAGAGCGTCGTCGCCGCCGTCGCGCCCGGCACGTATCCGGTCTCCGTCCGCTGCGCGGGGAAACCCCTGACCGCGCACTTCACGGTCCTGGCGGCGCAGCCCCGGCCCGGCCAGGTGAAGGTCCTCCCCCACGGCGCTCCCCGGACCGGGGACGGCTCGGCCGCCTAGAAGACCGGCAACAGGACGCCGTGCTCCGATTCCGGTCGCGGGCCGAAGATGCGGCGGTCGGCTTCGGCGATCGGGACGTCGTTGATGCTCGCTTCGCGGCGGCGCATCAGGCCTTCGTCGCTGAACTCCCACAGCTCGTTGCCGTAGCTGCGGAACCACTGGCCCTCGGCGGTCCGGGACTCGTACTGGAACCGGACGCCGATGCGGTTGCCGCGAAAACCCCACAGCTCCTTGCGCAGGGCGTAGTCCAGCTCGCGCGCCCATTTCTCGGTGAGGAACTCGACGATCCGCGCGCGTCCGACGACGTGCCGGTCGCGATTGCGCCAGACCGAATCCTCCGTGTACGCGAGCGAGACGCGCTCGGGGTCGCGGGTGTTCCACGCGTCTTCGGCGGCCTGGACCTTCTGCCGGGCGGCGTCTTCATCGAAGGGCGGGAACGGCGGGCGCGGGGTCATGACAGCTCCTTCCGAACGCGGAGAACGTGCGTTCTCCACTGCTCCCGTTAGACTAGAGAACGATCATTCTCAGCGCCAGGGGCAGGTGACATGGATTCCACGGAGGCGACCGACCGGCTGCTGGAGGCCGCCGAGGACCTCTTCTACGCCCGCGGCGTGCAAGCGGTCGGGATGGACGCCGTCCGCGAACGCTCCGGCGTCTCGCTCAAGCGGCTCTACCAGTGCTTCCCGGCGAAGAACGACCTCGTCGAGGCGTACCTGCTTCGCCGCGACGAACGCTGGCGCGGCTCGTTGCGCGATTTCGTCCACGCCCGCGGCGACGACCCCCTGGCCGTGTTCGCCTGGCTGAAGAACTGGTTCGCCGAGCCAGGGTTCCGCGGCTGCGCGTTCATCAACTCCTTCGGTGAGTTCGGCGAGCCCACCCCCGGCATCGCCGCCGCGATCCGCAAGCACAAGGACGAGGTCCGCGCCTATCTGCGCGGCCTCGTGCCCGACCGGAGCCTCGCCGACCAGCTGTTCTCGCTCATGGAGGGTGCGACCGTCCTCGCCGCCATCACCGGCGATCCCCGCGAAGCGGAGACGGCCGGCGAGGCGGCGAAGGTCCTGCTGGCCGCTCAGGGGTAGAGCGTCAGCCCCGGATCGAGCGCCACCTCCGCCAGCTGGGCGAGGTCCAGGGGCGGCGACGGCATGTCCGGCGCATCGCCCTGCTTCGCGTCCCGGGCGGTGTTCTGGGCCTCGACGAGGACGCCGGTGCCGTCGGACTTGGTGACGTTCACCCGGTTGGCCGTCGGGCCACCCGGCAGGGTCCACGTCTCCTCGACGATCGTTTCGCCGTGCGGTCCGGTCCGGCGGTGGCACGAGCCCTGCGTGTCGTCGGGTGCCTGCCCGCACTCGGTCGCCGGGGTGGCTGCCCGGCGACGCCGCCGGGCTGGTCCGCGCCGGGCGGCTCGACGAGCAGCTGTTCAACGTCACCGGCCTGCTGCGCCAGGGCTACGACGACGCCCACACGCCGCACGTGCCGCTGCTGGTCCGGCAGGCGGGCCCGGCGGTCGCCACCCGGACCGGCGTGGCCGCCCGGCCGTCCGCGCCGGCCGGCCGCAGCACGCTGCCGGTGGTGTCCGCCGGGGCCGGCACCCCGGAGGACCTGGCCGGGATCGACGCGCACGGCAAGCTCGCGGTCATCCGGCTGCCACAGGGCACGCAGATCAGCGAGGCCTACCAGCGGCTCGCGAACGTCGAGCACGCCGGGGCGAAGCTCGCCGTGGTCTCCCTGTCGGGCGACGCTGCCGCAGCCACGGTGCTCGGCGGCGGCGCCCCGGCGCTGACCATGCCGACGATCTGGAGCGGGGTGTCGGTGACCGGACGGCGGCTGGCGGAACTGGCGGCGAAGGGCGGGGCTTCGGCGACGCCGGCCAGCCGCCCGTCGCCGAATTTCCGCTACGAACTCGGCGACGGCGTCGAGCGGGCCGTGACGGCCGCCCGCGTGCAGCGGCCGAAGACGCGTGACCTCGCCGAGGTGCGCACCGCTGACCACGACAACGTCCCCTCGACCATCCGTTACGTCGCCGGGCACGAGTTCTTCGGCCGGATGGTCGGCTACGGCTACACCGAACCCGTGGCCGACCGGCAGGAACGCACCGAGTACTACTCCCCCGGCCGGTGGGAGTCGACGTGGACCGCCGGTTACCTCGGGGAGCTGACGGAGAACCTCGACCTCGCTGCGGGCCGCAAGTACCAGCTCGCCTGGAACAAGGCCGTGGCGGGCCCGTCGTTGCGCGGGCTGACCGTAACCCACTCCGGCGAGCAGCCGCGGCCGTGGGCGTGGCGCAAGGACGGCGTCTTCGACATGGGGTTGCCGATGTTCGGCGATGCCGCCGGACGGCCGCGCATGCCCGAGTCGTTCGTCGGGGACACCGGTTCGGTGAGTCTCTCGAAGGACGGCGTCGCGATTCCCGTGTCACCGGACGAGCCGGGAGTGGCCCGGATCCCGGTGCCGGACGCCGACGGCGCGTACCGGCTCACCGCGGACGTCCACCGGCACGCCGGCTGGTGGCCACTGTGGACGGACGTGTCGGCGGAGTGGGGCTTCCGCTCGTCGGCGGCCGCGGACGGCCGGGCGCTGCCGCTGCTCACCGTCCGGTTCGACCCGGCGGTCGACCTGCGAAACCGCGCGCCGGGCGGGCGGGTCGTCACGTTCCCGGCGTTCGTCGAGCGGCAAGGCAGCGGGACGGGAAGCAAGCTCGTCGTCGAAACGTCCACGGACAAAGGTCGCACCTGGCAGCCCGCGGCGGCCCTGCGGACCGGTGAGCACTGGACGGTCGTGGTGCGGAACCCGGCGAGCGGGTTCGTCTCGCTGCGGGCGAGCGCGTCGGACGACGGCGGGAACACCGTGCGGCAGACGGTGATCCGGGCCTACGCGGTGAGCTGACGCGGAAATGAACCGGTCCGGTGACGGGGAGCCGCCGTCACCGGACCGGTCCGGACCACACCATCCCAATCAGTGTGGATCCGGCTTCCCCTCGTCAGGTAGGGGAAGCCGGGCCCCTGCTACCGGGCGTCCGTGAGGTACCGCGCGTAGGCACCCGTGGTGAGGAAGCTGGGCAGCTTCTCGCCCAGCGCGGTTTCGGTGAAGATCTCGTACGCGTCGTCGAGGCGGTTGCCGGTGCCGAGTTCAGCGCGGACCGACGCGAGTTCGTCGTCCAGGAATTCGACCGCCAGTTCGCGGGTCAGCGCCGTGCCGTCCTCGAGCTTCGTGCCGTTGCGGATCCACTGCCAGATCTGGCAGCGCGCGATCTCCGCGGTGGCCGCGTCCTCCATGAGGTGGTGGATCGCCGCCGCGCCGGTGCCGCGCAGCCACGCGTCGACGTAGCGCAGCGCGACGTTGATGTTCGCGCGCACGCCCGCCTCGGTGACCTCGCCGCCGGCGCTGGCCACGTCGAGCAGGTCCTCGGCGGTGACGTGGACGTCTTCGCGCAGCTTGCCGAGTTGGTTGGGCCAGCCGCCGAGCACGCCGTCGAAGACCTCGCGGCAGACCGGGACCAGGCCGGGGTGCGCGACCCAGGAGCCGTCGAAACCGTCACCGGCCTCGCGTTCCTTGTCCGCGCGGACCTTCTCGATCGCGGTCGCGTTGATCTCCGGGTCCTTGCTCGGGATGAACGCGGCCATGCCGCCGATGGCGTGCGCGCGGCGCCGGTGGCAGGTGCGCACCAGCAGCTCGGTGTAGGCCCGCATGAACGGCACGGTCATCGTCACCTGCGCGCGGTCCGGCAGGACGAAGTCGGCGCCGTGCGCGGCAAAGTTCTTGATCATGCTGAAGATGTAGTCCCATCGGCCGGCGTTCAACCCCGCGGCGTGCTCGCGCAGCTCGTAGAGGATTTCGTCCATCTCGAACGCGGCGGTGATCGTCTCGATCAGCACGGTCGCGCGGATGGTGCCGCGCGGGATGCCGAGCTCGCGCTGCGCCAGCAGGAAGACGTCGTTCCACAGGCGCGCTTCGAGGTGGTTTTCCAGCTTCGGCAGGTAGAAGTACGGGCCCACGCCGCGGGCCACCAGCTGGCGCGCGTTGTGGAAGACGAACAGGCCGAAGTCGACCAGGCTCGCCGAGACCGGGCGGCCGTCGATGCGGATGTGCTTCTCCACCAGGTGCCAGCCGCGGGGCCGCGCGACGATCGTTGCGGGCTCGTCGCCGATCGTGTAGCGCTTACCCGCATCCGTGGTGAAGTCGATGTTGCGGCGGATGGCGTCGTAGAGGTTGAGCTGGCCGTCGATGACGTTGTGCCACGTCGGCGACGTCGCGTCCTCGAAGTCCGCCAGCCAGACCTTGGCGCCGGAGTTCAGCGCGTTGACCGTCATCTTGCGGTCGGTCGGGCCGGTGATCTCGACGCGGCGGTCCTCGAGGCCCGGCGCGGTCGGAGCCACGTGCCACGACTCGTCGTCGCGGATCGACCGGGTCTCGGGCAGGAAGCCGAGCGGCTTCTCCCCGGACTGCAGTTCTTCGCGCCGCACGCGGCGGGCGTCGAGCAGCTCGCGCCGGCGTCCGGCGAACGTGTTGTCCAGCTTGGCCAGGAAGTCGAGTGCCGCCGGGGTCAGGATCTCCGCGAACCGGCCCTCGACCGGGCCGGTGACCTCGATGCGGTAGTTCAGCCGATCAACCATGGGGTGCCTCCGCGAGCTGTGGGCAGGGAAGGGAAGAGGGGGAAGGTCGCGGCCCGGCAGCGGAGGGGGTTGCCGCCGCCGGGCCGCGGCCGGGATCAGTGGAACTGGGCTTCTTCGGTGGAGCCCTTGAGCGCGGTGGTCGAGCTCTCCGGGTTCAGCGCCGTCGCGACGTTGTCGAAGTAGCCGGTGCCGACCTCGCGCTGGTGCTTGGTCGCGGTGTAGCCGCGGCTCTCCGACGCGAACTCGCGCTCCTGCAGGTCGACGTAGGCGGTCATGCCCTCGCGGGCGTAGCCGTGCGCCAGGTCGAACATCGAGTAGTTCAGCGCGTGGAAGCCGGCCAGCGTGATGAACTGGAACTTGTAGCCCATGTGGCCGAGCTCGCGCTGGAACTTCGCGATCGTCGCGTCGTCCAGGTGCTTCTTCCAGTTGAACGACGGCGAGCAGTTGTAGGCCAGCATCTGGTCCGGGAACTTCGCCTTGATGGCCTCGGCATACTTGCGCGCCACCTCGAGGTCCGGCTCGGAGGTCTCCATCCAGAGCAGGTCGGCGTACTGGGCGTAGGCCAGGCCGCGCTCGATGCAGGGCTCGATGCCGTTGGTGACCTCGTAGAAGCCCTCGGCGGTGCGGCCGCCGGTGAGGAACTGCCGGTCGCGCTCGTCGACGTCGCTGGTCAGCAGCGTCGCGGCCTGCGCGTCGGTGCGGGCGACGACCAAGGTCGGCACGTTCAGCACGTCGGACGCGAGGCGGGCGGCGTTCAGCGTGCGCTCGTGCTGCTTGGTCGGGATGAGGACCTTGCCGCCGAGGTGACCACACTTCTTCTCGGACGCGAGCTGGTCCTCCCAGTGCACACCCGCGGCGCCGGCGGCGATCATGCCCTTCATCAGCTCGAACGCGTTGAGCGGGCCACCGAAGCCGGCCTCGGCGTCGGCGACGATCGGGGCGTACCAGTCGATGTCGGTGTTGCCTTCGGCCCAGTTGATCTGGTCGGCGCGGCCCAGCGCGTTGTTGATGCGGCGGACCACGGCCGGCACCGAGTTGGCCGGGTAGAGGCTCTGGTCGGGGTAGGTCTGGCCGGACAGGTTGGCGTCGGCCGCGACCTGCCAGCCGGACAGGTAGATCGCCTGCAGGCCGGCGCGGACCTGCTGGACGGCCTGGTTGCCGGTGAGCGCCCCGAGCGCGTGGATGTAGTCCTCGGTGTGCAGCAGGTCCCACAGCTTCTCCGCCCCGCGGCGGGCCAGGGTGTGCTCCTCGACGACGCTGCCGCGCAGCTTGATCACGTCTTCGGCCGAGTAGGAGCGCTGCACGCCCGCCCAGCGGGGGTCGTTCGCCCACTGCGCCGCCAGCTCCGCGGCCGCCTGCTTGGCCTGTTCCGTCATCGGATCTCCCGGTGTTGCGAAGTTTGCGATTGCTCGCCTTGCTTGGCCTGACCCTGACACGCCAGCGAAAACGAGGTCCAGTTGTCCAATTTGCCAATTTGTGCGAAGGGTCCGTACGCTCTTTGCAAAGGTTGCGAATCAGCCGGTTCGCAAGTGCACGAAAATCCACGTTCTTGACCGTTCACGTAACCGTTCAGGACCGGAAACCTTCCGGGAAGGAGGGCACGAATGGAGAAGACTTTCGCCGGCGCGCGGTTGCGGCACCTCCGCGAAAGCCGTTCGATGAGCCAGGCCGATCTCGCCCGTGTGCTGGAGATCTCACCCAGCTACCTCAACCAGATCGAGCACAACTCGCGTCCGCTGACCGTGCCGGTGCTGCTGCGGATCACGCAGGCGTTCGGCGTCGACACCGAGTTCTTCGCCAACAACGACACGTCCCGGCTGGTCGCCGACGTCAAGGAAGCCCTGCTCGACGAAGCCCTCGGCATCGACGTCACCACCGGCGAGCTCAACGAGCTGGCCACGAACCTGCCGGCGATCGCCCAGGCGCTGGTCAAGCTGCACCGCAGCTACCGCAACGCCGTCGAAAACACCGCCGCGCTGACCACGGAAAACGGCCTGGGCCTGCACGGCAGCGCCGCCGCGCCGCTGCCGCACGAGGAGGTGCGCGACTTCTTCTACGAGCGCGAGAACTATGTCGCGGAACTGGACGAACGCGCCGAGAAGATGGCCGCGGACATCCCGCTGCAGCGCGGGCAGGTGCTGGGCGCGCTGAAGGAACGGCTTTCCCAGCGCTACGGCGTCGAGGTGACCAGCGAGGGCATCGACGAGGCCGCCGGCCAGCAGCACCGCTACGAGCCGGTGACGCGGGTGCTGCGGCTGGCGCCGAGCCTGCGGGTCGGGCAGCAGGCGTTCCGGATGGCTTCGCAGATCGCGCTGCTCGAGTACGACGACCTCATCACCGAGCTCGCCGACTCGTGGGCGTTTTCCGGACCGGCCGCCCGGTCGCTCGCCCGCGTCGGCCTGGCGAACTACTTCGCCGGGGCGCTGATCCTGCCGTACGGGCCGTTCCTGGCCGCGGCCGAGCGGTTCCGCTACGACATCGAGCGGCTGTGCGACCACTACGGCGTCGGTTTCGAGACCGTCTGCCACCGGCTGTCCACGCTGCAGCGGCCGAAGCAGCGCGGGGTGCCGTTCTCGTTCGTGCGGGTGGACCGGGCCGGGAACATGTCGAAGCGGCAGTCGGCGGCCGGGTTCCACTTCTCCCGCGTCGGCGGGGCCTGTCCGCTGTGGAACATCTACGAGGCGTTCACCCAGCCGGGCAAGATCCTCACCCAGATCGCCACCCTGCCCGACGGCAAGAGCTACTTCTGGATCGCGCGCACGGTGTCGCGCAACATCGGCGGCTACGGCAGCCCGGGCAAGACGTTCACGGTCGGCCTCGGCTGCGAACTGCGCCACGCCGGACGGCTCGTCTACTCGACCGGCCTCGACCTGGACGAGCCGGCCGCCGCGACACCCATCGGGATGGGTTGCAAAGTCTGCGAACGGCCGGCGTGCTCGCAGCGCGCGTTCCCGACGATCGGCAAGCAGCTCACCGTGGACGAGAACACCAGCACCTTCGTCCCGTACCCGGCGGTGCCCAAGGGCTGATCAGCCGATCACGTGCGGCGTCCACTTCGACTCGTCCGGGCCGATCGGCGTGATCCGGCTCAGCAGCTCCTGCGAAGTGATGCCCGTGGCCTGGGGCTTGTCGATCGCGACGCACGCCCGCAGGCCGTTCTTCGTCGTGCACACGGGCTTGCCGAGACCGTCCGCGCGGCCACCCGGCGGGGAGACGGTGATCGTCGCCAGAGCACCGTTCGACGAATATTGGAGCACCGCCCGCCACGGGACGCCGTCCTGGTCAGGGCGGCGCCACAGGGCGATGTCGGCGACGCGGAACGCCTCCGGCAGACCGGAGATGTGCAGCGGCAAGGGCACCGCGCGGTTCGCGAACGTCACTTCCCCGGCGACGCGCAGCAGGACCTGCTGCAGGTCGGGAAGGGCCAGGTAGTACGCGTTCAGCTCGGCCCAGCGGCCGTCCCCGGTCGGCCAGCGCAGGTAGCTGTTGCCCCGGTTCAGCGGGTCCCGGGCATCGGTCGTGATCCAGTAGCCGTCGCGGTCGCCGACCCGGACCGGGACGCGCACCGCCCGCCCGCCCATGTCGTGCCGGCGGTCCAGCGCGGGTTCCTGGTCGTACACGGCGAGCCAGATCATCGGCGCCAGGTCGCCGCGGCCGATGGCCAGCGCGTAGTCGCCGTGTTCGCCGGCACCGTACTCGACGCCCTTGATGGGCTCCGGCAGCCAGCCGAAGCTCGCCTTCGTCACCAGCGGGTTGTCGGTGGGCGCCGGCGCGACGGACGGCGCGACGGACGGCGGCTTGGGCAGCACGGCCGCCGGCGCGGCCGGCGGCGTGGTGCGGAACGCCGACACCGCCGTCAGCCCCCCGGCCGTCACCAGCGCGGCGCAGCCCACGACCAGCACCGTGGTCCGCACGCGACGACGGCGTTCCCCGAGCCGGCGGGCGCGGTCGAGGTCGATCCGGGCCGGCGGGGCGGGCGTCTCGGCCAGTTCCTTCAGCTTGGTGGCCAGCTCGTGGTCGGTCATGCCCGTCCCTCCCGGATCGGTTCGCGCAGCAGCTCGCGAAGCGTGTCCACGGCCTTCGCGGTCTGGCTCTTGACGGTGCCTTCGGAACAGCCCAGCGCCCGCGCGGTCTCGGCGACCGGCAGATCGCCGAAGTAGCGCAGGACGACGGTCGCGCGTTGCCGGGCCGGCAGCCGTTCCAGCGCGGCCCGCAGGTCCAGCGCCTGTTCGACGTCCGTGCCCGGTGTCGGCGGGTCCTGGTCGTTTTGGCGCAAATCCACCCGCCGCCACCACGACGTGCGCTGCTCGGCCAGGAAGGTGTTGACCAGCGTGCGGCGCGCGTAGCCGTCCAGGTTGCCGGCGCGGGACGCCCGCGCCCAGTTCGCGTAGAGCCGGGTGATCGCCGACTGGACCAGGTCGTCGGCCCGGTGCCAGTCGCCGCAGAGCAAGTACGCGACCTTGCGCAGCCAAGCCGCCCGCGCGGTCACGTACTCGGTGAATCCGGCGTCCATCGGCGTCCCCCATCTCGTTCGTCACCCCTTTGATGCGCCCGGAGGCCCGGCCGGTTGCCCGGGACGCGCGAGTCGTAGATTCACCGGGGTGCACGACATCGACACGGTGACCGCGGCGACGATCGAGAAGGCCGCCGAGCGGCTGGCCGGGGTGGTGACCCGGACGCCGCTCGAGCCGAGCGCCCGGTTGTCGTCCCGGGTGGACGCGCAGGTCTGGGTGAAGCGCGAGGACCTGCAGACCGTCCGGTCGTACAAGATCCGCGGCGCCTACAACTTCATCGTCCAGCTCGACGAGGACGTCCGCGCCCGGGGCGTCGTCTGCGCCAGCGCCGGCAACCACGCCCAGGGCGTCGCGTACGCGTGCCGCCGGCTCGGCGCCAACGGCCGCGTGTACGTCCCCGGGACCACGCCGCGGCAGAAGCGCGAGCGCATCGCGACGCTCGGTGGCGCGCACATCGAAGTGATCGTTGTCGGAGAAACGTACGAAGACGCCTTCGCCGCGGCCAACGAGGACGCCCAGCGCACCGGCGCGACCCTGGTGCCCGCGTTCGACGACGTCCGCACCGTCGCCGGCCAGGGCACGGTCGCGTGTGAGGTGATCGAGCAGCTCGGCTTCGTGCCGGACGTCGTGCTCGTGCCCGTGGGCGGCGGCGGGCTGCTCGCCGGGGTCGGCAGCTGGCTGCGCGAGCGGCACCCGGACGTCCGGATCGTCGGCGTCGAGCCCGCGGGCGCGGCCTGCATGGCGGCGGCCCTGGAGGCCGGGCACCCGGTGCGGCTGCCGGAGCTCGACTCCTTCGTCGACGGCGCCGCCGTGCGCGAAGCCGGCGCGGTCACCTATCCCCTGATCCGCGAGAGCGGCGCCGAACTGACCGCGGTCGCCGAGGGCGCGGTGTGCACCGAGATGCTCGCGATGTACCAGTCCGACGGGATCATCGCCGAACCCGCGGGCGCGCTCGCCGCGGCGTCGCTCGGCACGGTCGTCCGGGTCGAGCCCGGCCAGACCGTGGTCTGCGTGGTGTCCGGCGGCAACAACGACGTCAGCCGCTACAGCGAGATCCTCGAACGTTCGCTGATGCACGAAGGCCTGAAGCACTACTTCCTGGTCGGCTTTCCGCAAGAGCCGGGCGCGCTGCGGCGGTTCCTCGAGCAGGTGCTCGGGCCCGAGGACGACATCACCCGCTTCGAGTACGTCAAGCGCACCAACCGCGAGATGGGCCCGGCGCTGGTCGGCATCGAAATCGCCCGGTCGGCCGACCTGCCCGGGCTGCTCGCCCGGATGGACGCGAGCCCGCTGCAGGTGGAGCGGATCGAGCCGGGCAGCCCCCTGTTCCACTTCCTGCTCTGAGCGCGTGGTCCACTAGGCGGATGGTGAAGGTCGACGGTGTCCGCAGTGTTGAGGCGTTGCGCGAAAAAGTCCACGAGGGTGCGGAGCCCGAGTACCTGCTGTTCTACGGGCACACGCCCTCGAAGTCCGGGCGGGTGACGGCGAGCTGCCTGAGCCAGTGGTGGGTCGACCCGTTCGAGGCCGACGGCGTCGAGTACCCGACCGCCGAGCACTACATGATGGCCGGCAAGGCCGCGCTGTTCGGCGACCACGAGAAGGCCGAGCTGATCCGGACCACGCCGGACCCGAAGGCGGCGAAGGTGCTCGGCCGCGAGGTCGCCGGGTTCGACGCCGCTATCTGGGAGCGGCACCGGTTCGACATCGTCGTCGACGGGAACCTGGCCAAGTTCCGCGCCCACCGCGACCTGCGCCGGTTCCTGCTGGGGACCGGGGACGCGGTGCTCGTCGAGGCCTCCAAGAAGGACCTCGTCTGGGGCACCGGCCTCGCGCGCGAGGAGAAGAACGCGACCAAGCCGGACTACTGGCGCGGGCTGAACCTGCTCGGCTTCGCACTGATGGAGGTCCGCGACCAGCTGCGGGCGCGCATCTGACTCACGGCGCCGGGATCGGCGCTCCCGTGTCGAAGAAAGTGAGTACAGCGTCGGCGCTGAGCAGCGACGAATCGCCGGGCGCCCGGATCAGTCGCCCGGGCATTCGTTGTCGCCGCCGCTGCGCTCGACGCAGTGACGCGGCTCCGGTGGCGGCGGCGGAGCGGGGTGGGTCTAGGGCCCACCGGGCGAACATCAGCGGGACGACGATCAGCCACACCGCCGTCCCCACCGCCAGCAGCGCGGACACGGCAACCTCGCGGACCTCCCCCATGCGACCACCATGTCCAAAAACCGACCACGTGGCCCGAGCAGTCCTACTGGTCGCCGAGGGTTTTCTGGAGGGCCTTGTTCGCCTTGCGGGCCATGTCCGCGACGGCCTCGCGACGGGCGGCGTCGGCCGCGTAGTCGTCTTCGCGGTTGCGGACCACTCGCGCCGGCGCGCCGACCGCGATCGAGTAGTCCGGAATGTCACCACGGACGACCGCGTGGGCGCCGAGCACGCTGCCGCGGCCGATGCGGGTGCCCTTCAGGACGCTGACCTTGGTGCCGAGCCAGGTGTCCGGACCGATGCGGACCGGGGACTTCACGATGCCCTGGTCCTTGATCGGCACGTGAATGTCCGAAATGACGTGATCGAAGTCACAGATGTACACCCAGTCGGCGACCAACGTGGCCGCGCCGAGCTCGATGTCGAGGTAGCAGTTGATCACGTTCTGGCGGCCGAACACGGACTTGTCGCCGATCCGCAGCGAACCCTCGTGGCAGCGGATGGCGTTGCCGTCGCCGATGTGGACCCAGCGGCCGATTTCCAGCCGCCCGTAGCCGGGGCGGCAGTGGATCTCGACGTCCTTCCCCAGGAAGAGCATGCCCCGCAGGATGATGTGCGGGTTGGCGAGCCGGAACTTGAGCAGCCGGTAGTACCGGACCAGGTACCAGGGCGTGTACGCGCGGTTGCGCAGCACCCAGCGCAGCGAGTCGGCGGTCAGGAACTTCGCCTGCCGCGGGTCCTGCCGGGCACGGCGCCACGCCCGCACCCGCGACAGCGCGGGCGCACCCCACATCGACGTCATGCCCGTGACCGTAACCTGTGTGCGGGACGGGTTCGCAGGCAAGGGGAGCGGGATGGGCACGAAGCTGATCATCGACACCGACCCGGGCGTCGACGACGCGCTGGCGATCGCGCTGGCGGCGCTGTCCCCGGACGTCGACCTGCTCGGGGTGACGTCGGTTTTCGGCAACGTCCCCCTCGACCGCACGACGTCGAACGCGCGCCGGCTGCTGGAGCTCTTCGGCCGCACCGACGTGCCCGTGGCCGCCGGGGCGGCGCGCCCGCTGATCTACTCCAAGCCGCGTGACGCGAAAGAGGTCCACGGCGGCGACGGCCTGTCGGGCCACTCCTACACGCTCCCCGAGGCGACGCGGCCTCAAGACGAGCGCGATGCCGTCCGGCTGATGCTCGACCTGCTCGAGACGTCCGACGAACCGGTGACCATCGCCCCGATCGGGCCGCTGACGAACATCGCGGCCCTGCTCGCGGCCCACCCGGGTGCGGCGGCGAAGATCGCGCGGCTGGTGATCATGGGCGGCGGCGTGACGTTCGGCAACAGCACGACCGCCGCCGAATTCAACATCTGGAGCGACCCCGAGGCGGCCCGGCGGGTGCTGGTCGAAGAGGACGTCCCGGTCGTGCTGGTGCCGCTGGACCTCACGCACCGCTGCGCCGTCGACGGCGAGTGGCTGGCGAAGCTCGCGTCGTCGGGGCCCGTCGGCGCCACCCTCGAAGGCCTGACCTCGACCTACCGGCAGCACTACACGCGCGTGTTCGGCGAAGACCGGATGGTCATGCACGACGCCGTCGCGGTCGCCGAAGCGATCTCGCCGGGCATCCTGCACACCGAGACCTACCGGGTCGACGTCGACTGCGGTCTCGGCCCGGCGCGCGGCCAGACCCTGGTCGACCGGCGGCGGCTCGGCGAGGACGATCCGCAGTTCACCCCCGGCCGCCCGATCGAGGTCGCGCTGGACACCGACCTCGACGGCCTGCGCGGCTTCGTCCTCGACCGGCTCACCGGAGCGGCCCGGTGAGCGAGGAGCCCGAGGTCGTCCCGGCCGAACCGGCTGAGCCGTCCGAACTGTCTGAACCGGCCGAACCGGCCGCGTCCCGCCGCAGGAAGCCCGTGGTCGTGATCACGGCGGTGGTCGTGGTCGCGGGCGCCCTGGTGGCCGGCATCCTGCTCGCGCCGAAGCAGCAGGAGACCACGAACGCCGCCTCGACGGGCACACCGGCGTCGTCGACGTCGCCGAGGCCTTCGAAGCCGCCGACGACCACGCCACCGCAGACCTCGACGCCGCCGAAGGTGCCCGAAGCGAGCGAGTTCGACGCCTGGGCGTCCAAGACCAGCCAGTGGCTCGACGTGCCGCTGCGCGCGATGGTCGGCTACGCGAAGGCGACGACGAAGCTCGGCAAGGACGTCCCCGGGTGCCACCTTTCGTGGGTCACGCTGGCCGCGGTCGGAAAAGTGACCACGGACCACGGCCGCGCGCGGGGCGGGCAGTTCGGCACCACCGGTGTCCTGGACAAGCCGCTCGGCACGATCGAGGTGCGCGACTTCTACAACAAGGTCGTCTCGACGGCGAACGCCGCCGGGCCGATGCAGCTGTCCCCGGCGGTCTGGAACAAGTACCAGGCGAGCGCGTCCGGCGGGAAGCCCGATGTCCAAAACATCGACGACGCGGCGCTGACCACGGGCCGCGCGCTGTGCGCCGACGGCCACGACCTGTCCCAGGGCCAGGTGTGGTGGGACTCGGTCGGGACCCTGCAGCCGGCGCCGCTGTTCCTGCACCGGACGCTGGCCACGGTCAACGTCTACGGCACGGTCGGCCAGGGCTCGGCGGCGCCGAACGCGGCGGTGCTGAGCGCGGTGAACTTCGCGATCGACAAGATCGGCCTCCCGTACATCTGGGGCGGCAACGGCACCGGCGGCAACGACCCGGGCTTCGACTGCTCGGGCCTGACGACGGCGGCGTACGGCAGCGCGGGGATCAAGCTGATGCGCACGGCCGACACGCAGTTCCGCAGCGTCCCGCACGTGACCGACCCGCAATTGGGCGACCTGATCTTCTACGGCGAGCCGGCGACGAAGATCCACCACGTCGGCCTCTACATCGGTAACCAGCAGATGATCGACGCGCCGCAGACCGGCCAGGCGGTGCAGGTCCACTCGTACCGCCGGGACGGCGACGACTACGCCGGGGCGGGCCGTCCCACGGCCTGAAATCCGGCCGTGGTCGCGTGAGCGACCAAAAGGATTGGACGGGGTGCGGCCCGGGCTTGTAGCTTGCCGGGGACCGTGACACCGCCCGAGGAGGTGAGCCCCATGACCGCAGGATCGACGTGGGTGCTCCCCCGCCAGTCACGGCCGGGCGATTGACGTAGGTGTCGCCGGGAGCGCCAAGACACTCCCGAAAGGCACCACCGATGGACTCTTCGCCATCCACCACCGAGCCGTTCGACGTGATCATCGCCGGCTGCGGGCCGACCGGCGCGACGCTGGCCGCCGAACTGCGGCTGCACGACGTGCGGGTCCTCGTCCTGGAGCAGGACACCGAGCCCGCGTCGTTCGTCCGCATCGTCGGGCTGCACGTCCGCAGTCTCGAGCTGATGGCCATGCGCGGCCTGCTGGAGCGCCTCCTCCGGCACGGACGGCAGCGTCCGGCCGGCGGGTTCTTCGCCGCCATCCCCAAACCCGCGCCCCGCGACCTCGATTCCGCGCACGCCTACCTGCTGGGCATTCCGCAGCCGGTGATCGTCCGTCTCCTCGAAGAACACGCGATCCACCTGGGCGCCGAGGTCCGGCACGGGTGCGCCGTGGTCGATTTCGAACAAGACGGCGAGGGCGTGACCGTCGAGCTGGCCGATGGCGGACGACTGCGTGCGCGCTACCTCGTCGGCTGCGACGGCGGACGCAGCACGGTGCGCAAGCTCAGCGGCGTCGGCTTCCCCGGCGAGCCTTCGCGGATCGAGACGCTGATGGGCGAGATGGCGGTGGACGCGCCACCGGCGGAGATCGCCGCCAAGGTGACCGAGGTCAGCGAGACCCACAAGCGGTTCTGGCTCCGGCCCTTCGGTGACGGCGTCTACAGCGTCGTCGTCCCGGCCGCGGACGTCGTCGATCGCGCGACTCCACCCACCCTGGACGATTTCCGGCAACAGCTGCGGGCCGTCGCCGGAACCGACTTCGGCGTGCACTCGCCGCGCTGGTTGTCGCGGTTCGGGGACGCCACCCGGCTGGCCGAGCGCTACCGGACCGGGCGGGTGCTGCTGGCCGGCGACGCGGCGCACATCCACCCGCCCACCGGCGGCCAGGGCCTGAACCTGGGCATCCAGGACGCGTTCAACCTCGGCTGGAAACTGGCCGCGCGGCTCCGCGGCTGGGCGCCGGAACCGCTGCTGGACACCTACCAGGCCGAGCGTCGTCCGGTCGCCGAGGCCGTGCTCGACAACACCCGCGCCCAGATGGAACTTTCGTCCCCCGGACCGGGGCGGCAGGCGGTGCACCGGCTGCTCACCGAGCTGATGGACCTCGACGAGGTGAACCGCTACCTGATCGCGAAGATCACCGGGCTCGACATCCGCTACGACTTCGGTGCGGGTCCTGATCTGGTCGGCCGCCGCCTGCGCGACATCGACGTCGAACACGGCCGCCTCTACGACCGGCTGCACCGCGGCCGCGGCCTGCTGCTGGACCGCACCGGACGCCTGACCGCCGGCGGCTGGTCCGACCGGGTCGACCACCTCGCGGACCCCACCGCGGCCCTCGACGTCCCGGGCGTCCTGCTGCGCCCCGACGGTCACGTCGCCTGGGTCGGCGATGAGCAACGGGACCTGAACGACCAGCTGGCCCGCTGGTTCGGCTCACCTCTCCGGTGAGGCCCGGTGGACGGCGTCGAGGCGGGCCAGCTCGTCCGGCGTGAGCCGGAGGGCCCCGGCCGCGACGTTGTCCTCCAAATGACCACGGGTCCCGGTGCCGGGGATGACCAGCACGTGCGGTCCCCGCCGCAGCGCCCACGCGAGCCGCACCTGCGCCGGGCTCACCCCGTGCGCCCGGGCGGCGGCGAGCACCTCCTCGTGCTCGTCGCCGCCCGCTCCGGCCTCGCGCCCGGCGCCGGCGATCGCGAAGAACGGCACGTACGCGATGCCCTGCTCGCCGCAGGTGTCGACGAACGAGTCCTGGCCCCGGCGGTAGCCCAGGCCGTAGGCGTTCTGCACGCACACCACCGGCGCGACGGCCTGCGCCTGGGCGAGGTGCTCGGGCCGCGCGTTGGAGATGCCGAGGTGCCGGATCAGCCCGGCCTCGCGCAACCCGGCCAGCGCGCCGAAGTGCTCGCTGATCGAGGCCGGCCCCGAGACGCGCAGGTTCACCAGGTCCAGGTGGTCGCGGCCGAGCTGGCGCAGGTTCTCTTCGACCTGTCCGCGCAGCTGCTCCGGGCGAGCCAGGGGCAGCCATTCGCCGGCCGGATCGCGGGCCGGGCCCACCTTGGTGGCGATGACGAGGTCGTCCGGGTACGGCGCCAGCGCGCGGTTGATCAGCTCGTTGGCCGAACGCAGCCGGGAGAAGTAGAACGCGGCGGTGTCGATGTGGTCGACGCCCAGCTCGACGGCCCGGCGCAGCACGCCGATCGCCTGGTCCCGATTGCGCGGGACGGCGTCGGCGGCGAACGCCTGGCCGTTTTGCGGCAACCGCATCGCGCCGAAGCCGATGCGGTTGACCGTGCGGTCGCCGAGCGTCCAGGTGCCGGGCAGGTCCGTGATCATCAGCGGATGATGGCACCGGCTCAGCCGAGGTGGTCGTTGGCCCCGCTCACCCAGGCGATGTAGCGCTCCGCGGACCGGCGCACCACGCCCTTGGCGTCCCCGAGGACCTTGCCGCCGAGAAGACCGTAAAGGCGGTCGAACTCGTAGGGCTCGAGGCGGTCCACGATCCGCTGCACCAGGCCCGCGGAGAGCGGGATGCGGTTGGGGTAGCTGCGCATGAAGGTCACCCACCCGGCCGCCGCCACCGGGAGCATGGTGTCGCCGACCAGCAGGGTGCCGCCGGTGTCGTTCTCGACGTGGGCGACCGCGGCGCCGGGGAAGTGCCCGCCGGCTTCGACGAGGGTCACCCCGGGCAGGACCCGCTCGGTGCCGGACCACTCCCGGATCACGGCGTCCTCGCGCTGCACCCAGCGCCGATCGGCGGAGTGGACGAGGACGGGCACGTTCCCGAGCCGATGGCTCCAGCCGACCTGGGAGCCGTACATGTGCGGGTGACTGGCGACGATCACCGCGGCCCCGCCGAGCTCCTCGATCTTCGCGGCCAGCGTCGGGTCGAGGTGGTTCGGCGGGTCCCACAGCAGGTTGCCGCCGGGCGTCCGGACCAGGTGCGTCCACTGGCCGATCCCGAACTGCGGTTCGCGGTTGAACCCGTGCAGGCCCGGTTCGAGTTCCCGGTGCACCACTTCGCGGCTGCCGGCCGCGAGCTCGTCGAGGGTCGTCCACACCTGCCCCGAGGTGGGCACCCACTGCCGGTCGTCGGCGCAGATGGCGCAGTCGCCGGCCGGGGGCCGGTCGGTGTCGGGGTGTTCGACCCCGCAGGTTCCGCAGATCCAGATCGTCATGGCGCCAGTCTCGGAACTCGACCTAGGTGGAGGTCAAGGCGCAGGGTTCCTGGAGGCGTGCCGCACCGATGTCCGGCACGTGCTGAGCTTCAGCCGCGGAGGCGGCGGATCGTGGTGCGGAGCTTTTCGATCTCTTCCGCCATGCGCCGCACACCGCGAACACGACGGAAACCCCGAGCCGTGCGCGTTTCAGCTCCCCAGTCGCCCGGCCACCCTACGGATCTTGGACCGGCGCGAAGCCACTGTCCAGGTCCGTGGAGGCCGGCTTGGGGGCAGCCCATTCCGGCCCCACGGCCGCCGCCGCAGGGCCTACGGTGGTGGGGTGAAGTCGTTGAGCCACGAGCGGCTGGCCGCCGCCCTCGGCACCGAAGCGGAGCGGTTCGGGATGGCGATCGCTGGCGCCGCGCCGGACTTGCGCGTCCCGACGTGTCCGGAGTGGACACTGCGGGACCTGACCTGCCACGTCGGGATCGCCTATTACAAGTCCGCCGCCATCATCGCGAGCCGGTCCACGGGTTACGTGCCGTTCGAGGCCGTCACGATCGACGAGCCGCCCGCGTTCGAGGCCCTCGGCGGCTGGCTGCGCGATGGCGCACAGCGGCTCGTCGCCACGGTGGCCGAGGTCGGCCCCGAGACCCCGACGTCGACGTGGAGCCCCGATCGGCGCGCCGGGTTCTGGACGCGGCGGCTGACCCACGAAACGGTCGTCCACCGCGCGGACGCCGCCTTCGCGACGGGCACGCCGTACGACGTCGACGCGGATCTCGCCGCGGACGGGATCTCCGAGGGACTGGGGCTGGCGGCCGCCTTCTCGCGCCTGCAGCACCCGGCGCTGGACCGGACGTCGTTGCGAGGCACCGGCGAGACGCTGCTGTTCCACGCCACCGAACCCGACGTCCACTGGCTCGTCCGGCGGACCCCGTCGGGGGTCGAGGTGGCCCAGGAAGCCGCCGAGGCCGACGTCGTCGTCGAGGGTCGTGCCGCCGACCTGCTCCTCGCGCTGACCGAGCGGCTCGCCGCGGACGACGCCCGGCTCACCGTGTCCGGCGACGCGGCCCTGTTCCACCACTGGCGGGAAAACACGCGCTTCTAGCCGTGGCCGGTGCCGGGTTCCGAACGCGGTCAGCCTGTGTAAGGTCCCTGTCATGAGTTCCGCCCCGACCGGCGACCGGCCCGGCTACCTGCTCAAACGCGCCCAGCAGGCACTGAACCAGGCCTGCACCGACCGGCTGCGCCCCCTGGAGCTGTCGATGTCGCAGTACGCCGTGCTGCGCGCGCTCTACGACCACCCCGGCGCGTCGTCGGCGGAACTCGCGCGGATCACGTTCGTCACGCGGCAGTCGCTGCGGGACGTCCTGGGCGGCCTGCGGTCCGCCGGACTGGTCACCGTCGCCGAGCAGGCGAGCACCGGCCGGGCGCGGCCGGTGGCGCTCACGCCGGCAGGTCAAGCCCGGCTGGACGCAGCCGAAGAGCTGGTCGCGCAGGTCGAGGCGCAGATGCTCGACACGTTGCCGGCCGACCGGCGGCGCGACCTGGCCGAGCTGCTGCGCATCTGCGTCGGCAACCTGACTTGACGGCGGTCGTATAGTCGGTTCCGAACAATAGGGAGCGACTAATGCCGTCACGCAAGATCCGCAACACGCTCGCCCTGGCCCTGCTCGGCCTGCTGCTGGAACGCCCGATGCACCCGTACGAAATGGCGTCCACGCTGCGCGAGCGGCACAAGGGCTCGACGTTCAAGATCAATCCGGGCTCGCTCTACGACACCGTGGAGTCCCTGGCGAAGCAGCGCTGGATCGAGCCTGTCGAGACGGTCCGGGAAGGCAACCGGCCGGAGCGGACCGTCTACGCGCACACCGAGCTCGGCCGCCAGGAGTTCGTCGCCTGGCTCGACGAACTGGTCCGCGAGCCGGTCGCGGAGTACCCGAAGTTCGTCGCGGCGGTGAGCTACCTCGGCGCGCTCGGCCCGGACCGTGCCGCCGACGCACTGGAGGAACGCGCCCGGCACCTCGCCGAACGCATCGACGGCGCCGACACGGCGCTGGCCGAGACCGTCGGCAAGGGAGCGCCGCGGCTGTTCATGATCGAGGTCGAGTTCGTCCGGGACGCGTGGCGTGCGGAGCTCGACTGGGCGCGCCGGACGGCCGCCGAAATCCGGTCCGGGTCCCTGCCCTGGCCCGAAAACTTCTGAGGGGAATCATGTCCGATCTCGAAACCGACGTCCTCGTCGCCGGCGCCGGCCCGGCGGGCCTGCTGCTCGCCGCGGAGCTCGCGCTGGCCGGTGTCCGCACCACGATCGTCGAGCGCCTGCCGGAGCGTCCGCCGTATTGCCGCGGCTTCAACCTGAACGCACGGGCGCTGGACCTGCTCGCCCGCCGTGGGCTGGCCGAGGGTCTGGTGGCCGAGGGGCACCAGGTGCCGCACGCACCGGCGACCGGCCTGCCCGGCCCGCTCCTGCTCGACGGCACGGCGACCGATCACCCGTTCTCGCTGGGCATCCCGCAGACCCGCGTCGAAGAGGTCCTGGAGGCGCGGGCCCTCGAACTTGGCGCCGAAATCCTGCGCGGCCACGATCTGCGCTCGTTCACCCAGTCCGCGGACGAGGTCACCGCGGTGGTCCACAATGGACGGTTCGGCCGGACGATCCGCGCGCGCTTCCTCGCCGGCTGCGACGGCGGCCGCAGCACCGTCCGCAAACAGGCGGGAATCGGTTTCCCCGGCGTCGACGCGCGCTGGTACGCGCTGCTCGGCGACGTCGAATGCGACCTGCCGTACGGGCCTTCGGCGGGCCCGGACGGGCGGAGCGTGTTCGTCATCCCGCGGCCCGGGTACGTCCGGATCGTGGTCCGGGAGGACGACCCGCCATCGGACAAGGACACGCCGGTCACGCTGGAGCGGTTGCAGGCGCAGGTGGACGCGGTCCTCGGCCGCCGCGCCGAGTTGCGCGCACCCCGCTGGCTGAGCCGCTTCGGCGACGCGGCCCGCCTGGCCTCGAGGTATCGCGAAGGCCGGGTGCTGCTGGCGGGCGACGCGGCCCACATCCACCCGCCGGCGGGCGCGATCGGCGTGAACGTCGCGCTCGACGACGCGTTCAACCTGGGCTGGAAACTGGCGGCGACGGTGCGGGGAACAGCACCGGATGGGCTCTTGGACACCTACCACGCCGAGCGGCACGCGGCGGGTGCGCGGATCCTGGCGAACACACGGGCGCAGGTGGCGCTGGACGAAGCCGGGGACGAACCGTGGGCGGATCTGATGCGGCGCGTGGCGGCGCACCCGGCGGGGAACCGCGCGCTGGCGGAGATCATCACGGGGCTGGACGCGTGTTATGAGCCGGGCGGGCACGCGTGGCTGGGGCGGTTGGCGCCGGACGTGCCGCTGCGGGTGTCGGGAGCGGAGACGCACTTGGCGGCGCTGCTGCACGCCGGGCGGCCGGTGTTGGTGGATTTGACTTCATCGGGATCGTTCGCCGCTTGGCCGACGGTTGTGGCCGCTTCGAGTCCGTCCATTTTGGACGTTGATGCGGCGCTGCTGCGGCCGGACGGGCACGTCGCCTGGGTGGGCACGCCGGGCAACGGTGAGGCGGGGCTGGCGGAGGCGATGCATCGGTGGGTCGGCGATGCTCCGGTCCCGGCGTCCGCCTGACTGGAGTGGCAGGGGCGGGGCCGCAAACTCCCCCCGCCCTTCCCTGGGGGGCGTCCCCAAGTCCAGTCTATCGGTGGGGTGCGACAAACTCCCGAAAATGGCCGGCGAGCGACCCGGTTCTCCACAACGCGGCCAGGCTGTGGACAACCAGCTTCGCGCTCAGGAGTGCGGGCGTTCCAGGACTGCCCGCTGCTCCACCCGGCCGTCCAGCACGAACTTGCTGTGCACCGTGAACCCGAGCTTCTCCACCACCCGAGCCGACGGCTTGTTCGCCGGCTCGTACACCGCCAGCAACCGGTCCGCCCAGGCCGAGGCGAACGCGCGGTCGCGGACCGCCGTCGTCGCTTCCGTTGCGTAGCCGCGGCCCCAGGCCGAGGGCGCTATCCACCAGCCCATCTCCACCGCCGGCCGGCCGAGGCCCGACTCCATCGCAGTGCGGCGGACCAAGGAGACCACTCCGTCGAACGAACCCGGCGTCGCCGATACCGCGAACCAGCCGAAGCCGTGTTCGGTCCAGTGGGCGAGCGTTGCCCGGTGCTTGGCCAGCGTGTACGCGCGGCTCCACCGCACACCCGTTCCCACATAACGGACCGTCTCGGGCAGCTGGGCCAACGCGAACAAACCGGCGAAACACGCTTCGGACCACGCGTGCAGCGTGAGCCTTTCCGTGGTGATCAGCACCGCTGCCAGTCTAGTGTTCGCCCAGCAGCACGGCGATCCCGTCGAGCTGGCGGCGCAACCCGAACTCGAACGCCTCGTCGAGGTCGACGTCCTCGACACCGGTCATCACCTCGGCCAGCGCCGGGAACCGGCCCGATTCGAGAAACTGCGTCAGCAGCGCCATGTCGGCCTCCAGGCGCTGGTCGCCCGTGATGCCCGTGTCCTGCTCCGCCTGGACCTCGAACGCGTTGCTCACGGCCAGGCCGCCGACCCAGCCGTTGAGCGTCATGATCACCTGCAGCTTCACCCGGCGCTTCAAACCGGTGCCGGCCAGCGCCCGCAGCGACCAGTCGACCAGCCGGAAACCCGCCGCCAGCACCGGCGGGCGGACCAGGGAATTGAGCAGGATCGGCGCCAGCCACGGGTGACGGCGGTACGCCCGCCACTGCGCGAGGGCCGCCAGTTCGAGACGCGGCCGCCACCGCGCCGGGCCCGGCTCCGGCAGCTCCGCCTCCCCGAGCGCGACGTCGGCCATCAGCCTGAGCAGCTCGTCCTTGTCCGGCACGTGCCGGTACAGCGCCATCGGGCCGACACCCAGCTCGGCCGCCAGCCGCCGCATCGACAGCGCGGCGAGGCCTTCGGCGTCGGCCAACGCGATGGCCGCGCGCACCAGCGCGGCACGGCCCAGCGGCGGCTTGGCCGGCGTCCGGTCGGCGACGACCGTGCCGCTGCCCGGCACCGCGCGCACCCAGCCCTGCTCGCCCAGCACGGAGAGGGCCTTCGCCGCGGTCGCCATCGCGACACCCCACTCGCGGACCAGCGCCCGGGTCGACGGGACGCGGTCGCCCGGCCGCAGCTCACCCGCGCCGATCCGGCGGCGCAGGTCCGCCGCGATCCGCAGGTAGGGCGCCTCGGCCACCGAGAACTCCGTACTAGAACACTTACCGACCAAACCTAGAACGGTTTCAGGGTACTCCCCCAGCTTCGGCAGCAAGGATTGTCGTTCGAACACCGTGGAAATACGGTTCGAATACACCGTACGAAACAGGGGGAACCATGACGACGACCGAAGTCCGCCGCCCGAAGCCGTGGCTGCGCCGCCCGTGGGTGTTCCCGCTGGGGCTGCTCGTCACCGCCTTCCTGGTGTTCTCACTGCCGCCCTACCTCGGGCTCGATCCCGCGCGGTCGCGAATCCCGGCCCCGACCGGCTGGTACTACCCGGTGCTCGTCACGCACATCGGCTTCGCGACCCTCGCCATGGTGACCTGCGCACTGCAGATCTGGCCCTGGCTGCGGCAGAAGCACCCGGCGGTGCACCGCCGCACCGGGCGTGTGTACGTCTTCGCCGGGGCGATCCCGGCGTCGGTCGCCGGTTTCGCCATCGCGCTCGCGGCGCCGTTCGGCCCGGTCGGGGCCGTGTCGAACGTCCTGCTCGCGACGCTCTGGTTCGGCTGCACCGTGCAGGGCTACCGGATGGCGCGGGCGCGCCGGTTCGGCGAGCACCGCCGGTGGATGGTCCGCAGCTTCGCGCTGTGCATGTCGATCATCAGCAACCGGATCTGGGGCGTGGTCTGGGCGATGGTGCTGACGCCGCAGCTGGACACGACGTTCGGCGGCAGCGAACTGGCGCTGGGCCAGGCGATCGCCGGGATCACCACGTGGACCGGCTGGGTGCTCCCGCTGCTGGCCGCCGAATTCTGGCTCGGCCGAGGGCGAGGCCGAGGCCGGGCCGCCGCCGCGCGGGGAGCCTGAGCCACGCACCGTGACCGGGGTAGCCCGTTCGGCCGATGGTCCACACCACCGTAAATGGTCTATACCAATAGGGACAGGTCCGCCGCCGCGCTTCGAGTCGTGGAGGTTCCCATGCGTCTCCGTTCCCTGCTGGCCGTCGTGGTCGGCGCCACCTTGCTGAGCACCGGGGTCGCCGATGCCGCGGCCGGCTCGCCGATCCCGGTCGGTCCCTATGTCGACATGGGTGCCTGGCCGACGCCCAGCCTGTCGGCGATGTCGGCCGCGAGCGGCGTCAAGGGCTTCACGCTCGCGTTCGTCAACTCGTACGGCTGCAAGGCCAGCTGGTTCGGCGCCTACGACCCGCGCACGGCGTGGCAGAAGGAGGAGATCGCCAAGATCCGCAACGCCGGCGGGGACGTCAAGATCTCCTTCGGCGGCGCGTCCGGCATCGAGCTGGCGCAGGCGTGCAGCACGTCCGCGCAGGTCGCGGCCGAATACGACGCCGTCGTCAAGGCCTACGGCCTGAAGTACGCCGACTTCGACATCGAAGGCGCGGCGGTCGCGGACCCGGCGTCGATCGCACGCCGATCCCAGGCCCTGAAGACGCTGCAGAACGCCAACCCCGGGCTGAAGATTTCGCTGACCCTGCCGGTGCTGCCCACCGGCCTCGACGCCAACGGGCTCAACGTCGTCAAGGCCGCCAAGAGCGCCGGGGTGAACCTGGATCTGGTCAACATCATGGCGATGGACTACTACCAGGGCGCCGGTGACCAGGGCGCGAAGGCGATCTCGGCGGCCAAGGCGACCCAGGCGCAGCTCAAGTCGCTCTACGGGCTGAGCGACGCGGCGGCGTGGAAGAAGGTCGGCGTCACCCCGATGATCGGCGTCAACGACTCGCAGAACGAGATCTTCTACCAGAAGGACGCCAAGGCGCTGGTGGCCTTCGCCAAGACCGTCCACCTGGGCATGCTGTCGTTCTGGGAAGCCGGCCGCGACGCCAACGCGTGCACCGGCGCGCTCTACAAGTGCACCAACGTGCCGCAGGCGAAGTACGAGTTCGCGAAGATCTTCGCCGGCTACACCGGCTGAGTCACCACCGGGCGGCGTCCGCGAGCAGTGCGTCCCGCACCGCCGCGGGCCCCGGCCGGCAGGGCTCCGTTCGGGTGACCGCGAACAGCGTGTTGATCGGTGGCTCCGCCGGCTCGAGGAGCGCGATCAGCTCCCCCGACGCCAGTTCCGCCGCGCAGAGGTACCGCGGCAGCACGCTGACGCCGAAGCCCGCCAGCACACCGGCCAGGACTCCGCGCAGGTCCGGGACGACGACCGCGGGCCCGGCGGACGGACGCGTGCCCAGGACCGAACGCCAGTAACGGCGGATGATCGGCAGGTCCTCGGCGTAGGCCACCAGCGGCGCCGTCCGGGGATCACCGGTGAAGCCGCGGGGGCCGACCAGGACGAACTCCTCGTCGGTCAGCGGGGTGGCCGTGAAGCCGCGGCCGCGGGGCCGGATCGTCGAGACGACCAGGTCGAAACGCCGCTGGGCGAGCCCCGCCAGCAGGTCGTCGGCCAGGCCGAACGTCACCCGCAGCTCGAGCCCGCACGCCACCAGGCCGGCCAGCGCGGGCAGGACCCGGGCCGTGGTCAGCTCGGCGGGCCCGGCCAGGTGCACCGGAGCCGCGAACGGCTCGGGCTGCGCCGCGACGACGCCGGTGAGCGCGTCGATGTGCGGGGCGATCCGGGCGGCCAGCTCGTCGGCCACCGACGTCGGGGTCACGCCGCGGGCGCGCCGGACGAACAACTGCTGGCCGAGCTGGTCCTCCAAGGCCCTGACCTGCGCGGTCACCGTCGGCTGGGACAGTCCCAGCGACGGTGCCGCGCCGGTCAGCGAGCCGGCCCGGTGGACGGCCAGGAACGTGCGCAGCAGGTCGAGGTCCAGCTCAGTCCTCGATCAGCTCGATCGAGTCCACGACGTTCGGGTAGAACGCGACGTGGTCCTTGATCGGCGCGACCGCGTCGTACGGCTTCTCGTACGTCCAGACCGAGTTCTCGCCCTTGACGTCGCCCACGCTCAGCGAGTAGTAGCCGGCCTCGCCCTTGTACGGGCAGTACGTCTCGTGGTCGGTCCGCTCCAGCACCCCGGAGTCGACGTCCGCCAGCGGGATGTACTGGACCGCCGGGTAGGTGGATTCCTGCAGGGTGAGCGCGTTGCGGCTGTCCGCGATCACGCGGCCACCCGCCTTGACCACCACGCGCGCCTTCGTCGGCTCGACGGTGATCGGGTGGTCCGGGCCGGGCTGCAGAACCTGCTTCGCCATTTCAGCTCCCTAAGAGTCCTTTGTACAGACAGCAGCACACCGGAAGCGGTGGTTATTCCGCGATCAGGGCCGGTAGCACCTCGGGTTCACCTCTCGGCACGGCAGAGGAAGGCGACGGGTGACCGCCCGATCCGCGTGAGCACCACCGACGCCTCCGCGCCGCCACGGGGTTTCAGGCGCCGCCGCAGCGCGTCCGGGTCGACGTCGAGGCCTCGCACCAGGATTTCCAGCCGCCCGATGTCGTGCCGCTTGAGAACGGCCTTCAACGCCTTCTCGGTGTACGGCCCGTGCTCCAGGACGCGGAACGCCCGCACCCCCGGTGGCGGGGTGTCACCGGTCAGGTACGCGATGCGTTCGTCCAGCTGCCACAGGCCGTGGCGCGCGGCGTAGTGGCGGACCAGCCCGGCCCGGACGACGGCGCCGTCGGGGTCGACGATCCACTCCCCCGGCTCGTGCGCGGGCAGTTCGTCCGGTTCGGCGTCGGTGACCGTCCACTGTGTCCCGTCCGAGCGCAGCACGGTCGCCCGGCGGGTGACGCCGGTGCCCAGGCCGCGCCAGAGGCAGGATTCACGCACCTGGCCGTCCAGGGACACCAGTTCGACCTCCTCCGCCCACGGCGTGAGCGCGAAGTCGAGGCCGGGAGCGCACTTGATCGCCAGCGGACGCCCCGGGTAGGCCTCGATCAGCCCGTCCAGGGGCGGGGCGAAGTCGGCGGGTTTCCACGCCCGGCGCCCGGCGGAGTCGCGCCGCGCCGGATCGGCGACGACGACTCCGGACCGGCTGACCGGACGCAAGGCGTCGGCGCGCGCGAGTCCGAACGCGACACCCGCGGTGGTTCCGTTGTGCCGGGCCATCTCCAGCCGCACCGGGTCCAGATCGGACCCCAGCGCGTGCCGCGCCACCCGGGCGATTTCGACGAGGTCGGCTCCCACCGAGCAGGTGACGTCGTGGACGTCGAGCCCGGCCAGCCGTGCCGCCCGGTGCCGCGCGACCGGCGTGGCGCTCGCCTGCTGGAGCGCGTCCGAGGTGAACAGCCAGCCGTCCGAATCCACTTTGGACACGGCCTTGCGGCGCAGCAGCACGGTTTCCAGCACCGCGCTCGCGCGTTCCTCGCCGACCAGGCGGCGCACCGCGGCGACGGACGCGATCCGGTCGGTCAGCGGCAGCACCGAGACCTCGGCGAGCGCCGCCACTCCCGCGCCGGAACGCAGGTAGGCGACGTCGCCGAGGCTGAACGAATATCCCAATTCAGGACGGCCGCTTGGTCCCGGTGATCATGACGTTGTAGAACAGCTCGCGCGGCAGGATCTTCGCCAGCACCTTCTTGTCCACGGCGGACAGCCGCAGCCACAGGTGGTAGGCGAACAGCCGCCAGCGCACGGTGAGCTTCTCGGCAGGCACCGCGGCCTCGAACGTCCGGATCGGCCAGCCCGCGAGCGCGGCGGCGAACTCCTCGGTGACCGCGCGGACGTCCTGGGCGCCGGCCCCGCGGGCCCACGCCTCCAGCTCCGACGGGTCGAAGGTGTGGATGTCGACCACGGCTTCGAGCGCGGCGGCGCGCGACGACTCGTCCAGTTCGGACTGCGGACGCCGCCAGCCGCTCAGCACCGGCAGCTTCGTCACCCGGGTCGTCAGGAACCAGGTGAACTGGCCGAGCTTGCGGGCGTAGAAATCGCCGATCTTGGTCGGCTCGCCGGCGAAGACGAACCGGCCGCCCGGCTTGAGCACGCGCAGCACCTCGCGGAACGCCGCCTGGACGTCCGGGATGTGGTGCAGCACCGCGTGCCCGACCACCAGGTCGAAGGTGTTGTCGTCGTAGGGGATGCGCTCGGCGTCGGCGACCCGGCCGTCGACGTCGAGGCCGAGCTTCTCGGCGTTGCGCAGCGCGACCTGGACCATGCCGGGCGAGAGGTCGGTGACCGAGCCCTTCTTGGCAACGCCGCCCTGCATCAGGTTCAGCAGGAAGAAGCCGGTGCCGCTGCCCAGCTCCATCGCGTGCTGGTAGGGCTGGCCGTCCTCGCCCGCGACGGCGTTGAACACGTCGGTGGCGTAGGAGATGCAGCGCTCGTCGTACGAGATCGACCACTTCTCGTCGTAGGTGCCGGCTTCCCAGTCGTGGTAGAGCACGTTCGCGAGCTTGGGGTCGGCGTAGGCGGCCTGGACCTCTTCGGCGGTCGCGTGCGGGTTCGGCGCCGGGTCGTTCACGTCGGTCAAGGCGTCATTTCCCTTCGAAAGTGGCCTTGCCGGGCCCGTTTTCGATGAACGACTTCATGCCGTTCTGCTGGTCTTCGGTCGCCCACAGGGCGGCGAACAGGTGCGACTCGAGCTTGAGCCCGTTCGCCAGGTCGGTGTCGAGGCCGCCGTCGATGGCCGCCTTCGCCGCGCGCAGCGCCACGGCCGGGCCGTTGGCGAACTGGGACGCCCACTTGTGCGCGGCCGCGTAGACGTCGTCCGGGGCGACGACCTGGTCGACGATCCCCAGCTGCAGAGCCTCTTCGGCCTTGACGAACCGTCCGGTGTAGACGATGTCCTTGGTCTTGCTCGGCCCGATCAGCCGGGCCAGGCGCTGGGTGCCGCCCGCGCCGGGGATGACGCCGAGCTGGATCTCGGGCTGGCCGACCTTGACGTTGTCGCCGGCGATCCGGCGGTCCGCGGTCAGCGCCAGTTCGAGGCCGCCACCGAGGGCGTAGCCGGTGATGGCCGCGACGACCGGCTTCGGGATGTTCGCGATGGCCGCGAGGGTGCCGGTGAGGGTCGCGCCGAACTTCGCGATCTCCGGGTACGTGCGGGTGGCCATCTCCTTGATGTCCGCGCCGCCGGCGAAGGTCTTCTCGCCGCCGTAGAGGATCACCGCGCGGACGTCGTCACGCTCGGAGACCTCCTTCGCCAGCTCGGCGAGCTCGGCGGTGACCTGGGCGTTCAGGGCGTTGACCGGCGGGCGGTCGAGCCGGATGGTGCCGACCCCGTCCTTGACCTCGAGGGTTACGAACTCTCCCACGCCACTCCTCCTCGGGTGAACAGCTGCCTTCGCCTCGAACCACTCTTTACCGGTGAGAGGCCATTAAATCGAGCCTACCGGTCGGTAAGGACAGCCTAGCGACGGCGGGCGAAGAAGCGATCGCCGGAACGCTCCAGGACGAGGTCCTGGTCGAACGTCTTGGAGAGGTTTTCGCTGGTGATGACGTCGTCGACCAGGCCGGAGACCACGGCGTGGCCGTCGCGGAGAAGCAGCGCGTGGGTGAACCCCGGCGGGATCTCCTCGACGTGGTGGGTGACCAGCACGAGCGCCGGGGCGTCCGGGTCGAGCGCCAGCTCGGACAGCCGGGCGACCAGGTCCTCGCGGCCACCGAGGTCGAGGCCGGCGGCGGGCTCGTCGAGCAGCAGCATCTCCGGGTCGGTCATCAGCGACCGGGCGATCAGCGCGCGCTTGCGCTCGCCTTCGGACAGCGTGCCGAAGGTGCGGTCCGCCAGGTGCCCGATGCCCATCGCGTCCAGCAGTTCGGTCGCGCGGGCGGTGTCGAGGGTGTCGTATTCCTCGCGCCAGCGGCCGAGCACCGCGTACCCGGCGCTGACCACGACGTCCTTGACCAGCTCGTCGCCCGGCACGCGCTGGGCGATGGCCGCCGAGGTGAAGCCGATGCGGGGGCGCAGGTCGAAGATGTTGACCCGGCCGATCCGCTCCCCGAGCAGGTCGACCTCGCCGGTGGTCGGGTGCAGTTCGGCCGCGGCGAGGCGCAGCAGGGTGGTCTTGCCCGCGCCGTTCGGCCCGAGCACCACCCAGCGCTCGTCCAGTTCCACGGTCCAGTCGAGGCCGGCGAGGAGGTCGTTGGTCCCCCGGCGGACGCCGACACCGGCCATCCGGACCACGAGGTCGTCAAGTTCGCTGGGCTGGATCGGCTCGCTCACGAGGCCCATTCTGTCTGCCGTCGCGCGCGCGTGCGCACCCGCCCGGGTGAGACACCGAACCGGCAGGTCGGAGCGCGTTCCAAGACGTGGAACGCCGCACCGCGGGAGAGCAGGCCCCGGCGCCGTTGTGGCAGGATCGCGGCATGTCGACCGACGCGCCCGTGACCCCGGTGACCCGGGGCTCGTTCTGGCGCCGTCGCACCATCGACCTGCTCCTCGTCGCTTCGGCCGGGTGTACGCGGGCGCGGTTCCGCTGATCCCTCGCGTCCGCTGACGCGTGCGGTACCGCGCTGCCCCGGCGTCCCGAATTCCGACACGTTGCGAGGAGCACCCGCGTTGACCACTTCGATCACCCCTGTCTCCGTCGAGATCCACCCGCAGCTGACCGACCCGCTGCTGCCCGAGCTGCTGCACCCCTCGCGGCTGCTCTGGACGCCGCGCGAGCTGACCGAGCTGACCACCACCGTCACCACCGAGCTGACCGCGGGCCTGCGGGGCATCCTGCGGTTCGACGAGGACCGCCGCTGGTGGGCGCGGCTGGCGCTGACCGACGGCGTCGAGCTGTGGCTGCTGTCGTGGCTGCCCGGCCAGTACACGAAGCCGCACGACCACGGCGGCGCGTCCGGCTCGTTCACCGTCCTGCAGGGTGAACTCGGCGAGGAGTACCGCTACCCGGGCGGCCCGATCCGGCGCCGGACGCACGTCGCCGGCCAAGGCCTCGGCTTCGGCGCCGGCCGCGCCCACCAGGTCACCGGCCTCGGCGACCGGCCCTCGGCGAGCGTCCACGCGTATTCGCCGCCGCTGGTGGCGACGCGGGAGTACGCCACGCTCGCGGACGTTCCGCCGGAAATCCCGCCGCTGCCCGCTATCGTCCGGTCATGAGCGCTGTCGATTCGCTGCTGGCTTCCGCCCGGTCCGGCTTGGCCCGGGTGACGCCCGCCCGGGCCCGCGAACTGCAGGAGGCGGGGGCGCTGCTGGTCGACATCCGGCCGCTGGCGAACCGCCGGGCGGAGGGCGAGATCCCGGGGGCGGTGATCGTCGAGCGGATCCACCTGGAGTGGCGGCTGGCGCCGGACAGCGAGTGGCGGCTGCCTTCGGTGACCCCCGTTGCGACGGTGATCGTGGTGTGCAACGAGGGCTATTCGTCGAGCCTGGCGGCGGCCGACCTGCAGCGGCTCGGCCTGCCCGGCGCGACCGACCTCGAGGGCGGGTTCCGCGCGTGGGCTGCCGCCGGCCTGCCCGTGCAGGCGGGCGGCAGCCCGGCGGTGCCTTAGCAGCCCGCGTTTTCCACGCTGCCGAAGGGGACCGACCGTTTTTCGGCCGACACAGTTCAGCCCGCGAGCGCCGGGGCGATGTGCTTCGTGAACAGGTCGATGCCCGAGCGGTCGTACGCGGCTTCCGGGAAGTTCAGGATCACGTAGGACATGCCGCGCTTGCCCAGGGCGGCGAGGTGCTCGGCGACCTGCTCCGGCGTGCCGACCGTCGGGCCGCTCGCGAAGGTGGCGACCGCGCGCGCGGCCGCCTCCGCCGGCACGTACTTCTCGTAGTGCGCCTTCAGCCAGGCCACCTTCTCCTGGACGTCCTGCTCGGTCTCGCCGAGGACGACGCTGACGTTGCCCGAGCGGACGATCGCGTCGAAGTCGGTGCCGACGTCCTTGCAGTGCGCCGCCAGGATCTCCGACTTGCGGGTGAACATCTCCGGCTCGGGGAAGAAGTTCGTGTACTTCGCGTACTTCGCGGCGATCCGGAGCGTCTTCTTCTCGCCGCCGCCGGCGATCCACAGCGGGAGGCCGCCCTCCTGCAGCGGCAGCGGGCGAAGGATCGCGCCGTCGGTCCGATAGTGCTTGCCGTCCAATGTGGACTTACCGGTGGTCCAGAGGTCGCGCATGATCTGCACGCCCTCCTCGAGCTGGCCGAGCCGCTCACCGGCCGAGGGGAAGCCGTAGCCGTAGGCGCGCCACTCGTGCTCGTACCAGCCGGCACCGATGCCCATCTCCACCCGGCCGCCGGAGATGAGGTCGGCGGTCGCGGCGACCTTCGCCAGGTAGGCGGGGTTGCGGTAGCCCATGCACGTGCACATCTGCCCGAGCCGGATGGTCTCCGTCGCGGCGGCGAACGCCGAGATCAGCGACCACGCCTCGTGCGTGGCCTCCTCGGTGGGGACGGGCACGGTGTGGAAGTGGTCGTAGACCCAGATCGATTCGAAGGGGCCCGCCTCCGCGTGTTTCGCGAGGCCGAGCATGGTCTTCCAGTGGTCCGCGGGGTCGATGCCGGCCAGGTCCAGCCGCCAGCCCTGCGGGACGAACATTCCGAAGCGCATGCCTACAACTTAGCTTTGCTCAGGGTCGGGCGCGCCGTGATTTCCCGGCCGGAGCAGCCGCGCATCAGCCGCCGGCGAGGTGGTCGAGCACCGCGTCGCAGAGATCCTGCAGGTGGCCGCGGTACCCCACGCGATCGACGTCACCGAGCCGCGGGTCGACCGGCTCCCCGGGCTCCGGCCCCGGGGCCGTCCCGCCGCCCCGGACCGGTGGCGGCGTCAGCAGCGGGGGCCCGCCGGCGGCCGGGACCGGCGCGGCCGCCGCCTCGGCGTGCCCGGGCAGCACCGGCCGCAGTGCGGCGAGTTCGGCGGACGCCTCCCGGCAGGCGGCTTCCGCCACCCCGGCCGCTTCGACCCGCTGGACCTCCAGCCGGGCCAAGCCGTCCGACAGCGGCTCGTGCCGGCGTCGTTCGCCCAGCTCCGCCAGGGTCTCGGCGTAGTCGTCCAGCGCCCGGGACGCCTGGTGGTGGGCGTCCGCGGCCGAGCGCAGCTGCCTCGCCACGCGTCCCCGCGTTTCGGTGAACGCCTCGTGCGCGGCCCCCGCCCAGCCTTCCGGGAGGAGCAGCCGCAGCTCGGTGTCCAGCTCGTCGAACATCCGTGCCAGCGCGCCGAGCCGGGCCGCCTCGCCCCGGAGCAGGTTGACCGTGCCGGGATCCCAGGTCACGTCGACCGCCCGCTCAGCCGAGCCCGGCCGGGCCGGACGGCTCCGGCGCACCGATCAGGCCGACCGCGTCGTGGACGTCGGCGTCGTGTGCGGCATAGAGCCGCGCGGCCTGCTCGAGGCGCGCACCGAGCTCGCGCGCGTCGCCGAGCAGCAGCCCGGCGGCGCGCGTGGAGGCGTCCTGGAGTTCGCCGAGGGCGCCGGCGAGCAGCACGTCACCGGCGTGCTCGGCCTTGGCCGCGTACCGCAGCTCGGGGCACGCCGCGGACTCGGCCGCCAGTGCGCCGAACCGGCGACCGGCGGCGCCGAGCAGCACGGGATCGGCTTCGAAGCCGTTCATCGGGGGACCGTCCTCCTGGGTCAGTTCGGGAAGCCGCGCACCAGCTCGGCGAGCAGCGACAGCGGGAGTGAAAAGGCGCGCTCGGCCCCGGTTCCCCGGCTGCTGCTGGGGTTGACGAGCAGCCCGGCGGCCGCGCGGTGGGCCGTCCTGGCCAGCTCCCGCCCGGTGCCGCTGCGGGACAGGGGCCACGGGCATCCGACGGTGCCGCGGTACTCCTCCAGCGCACCCTGGTCGCCGAAGACGCACAGCCAAGCGCCCCGCGCGCCGAGGTCGACGACGATGGGCTCGTGACCGGCGTCGGCCGGCGCGCACCAGAGCCGGTCCAGGAACCACCGGACGACCGCGGCCGAGTCCAGGTGGAAGCTCTCGATGGGGCTGCCGGGGACGGTCCGGACGCCACCCGCGAACCGGCTCTCCGCCTCCCGGATGTCGGGCTCGGCGAGCGGTCGCTTGGCGGTCCGGAGGCTGACGAACAGCTCGTCCCGGAACGGCCGGAGATCGCGCTGGAAGCTGCGGGCCGAACGGCCGAGCAAGTTCTCCAGGCGGGCCGCCAGGTTCCGGTCCAGCGGCACCGGCTCGATGTTGTAGGCCACGTGCACGAGCCGCTCCAGCTTCGGCTCGGGCTCGACCATCGACCGGAGCACTTCCATCAAGCGCAGGTAGACGACGGCACAGACGCGCTGCGCGGGATCGGTGTCCCGGACACCCCAGAATTCCCGCAGTTCGGGACCGAGCGCTTCGCGGAGGCCGGGAACCCGGACACCCGCATTCTTGTGCAGCTTGCCCACCGCATTCTCGACGCGCACGCGAGCAGCGGGTTCGATTCCCCCCGCCGGCCGGACCTGCCCGGTCATCGTCCTCCCCTGCCGCCACCAGAATGGAGCAGCATCATAAAGGACAGCCGATCGGGCAAGGCAAGGTCATTGCTTTCGCGTGTCACCTGCGCAAGTCGTTCCCCACCAGCGCTTTTGCCAGATTGTGGACAGATTTGTGACACTTTCCCGCCCGCTTCCCGCCACGAAGTCGACAAAGGCGTTCACCGGTCCGCAAACCGTACGGTCGTCCTTGACTTTTTTATGGCGAAATCGCAGATCAGCGCACCGCGAATCGATCAACACCCGTACGTTGATTTCGACGGCTCATTCCCGACGGGCCGGTCGACAACGGGAGGACCACAGTGGAACCGATCTTGATCGCGATTTTGGCCTTCCTGGTCGGCAGCCTGACGACGGCGCGCCTGACGGCGTGGCTGCCGCGGCAGAAGGAAGCCGGCCACCGGATCGCCGAGCTCGATGCCCGGCTGCGGGCCGTCGAGTACGCCTGCCACACCCGGCCGGTGCTGCCGCCACCGCCGCGCGGACGTGGCTGGTGACCTCAGGCCAGGACGACCCGCGCCAGCTCGGCCGGGGTCGCCAGCAGGCCGTGCCTCGGCAGCACCCGGACGGTGTACCCGATCGAGCCCGGCCGCGGCAGCTTCACGCGGGCCGCGAACGCCCCGACTCCGTCGCCGGTCATCGGGACCGTCACCGGGTCGCGCAGCTCGTCGTCGTCGCCCACCCGGCCGACCACCGCCTGGATGTCCACTTCGGACGGATCGAGGCCGGCCAGGTCGATGCGGGCCCGGATCGTCACCTCGGTGCCCACCACCAGGGGCTCGGTCGCCTCGACCAGCAGCTCCGAGTCGAAGATGCGCAGCCGCGGCCACGACACCTCGAGCTTCGTGCGGTAGTCCGCCAGCGACAGCGCGCCGCGGTAGCCGTCACCGGTGGCCGCGGCGACCGTGCGGGCGGCCGGCAGGTAACCGTTGTCGACGTACTCACGGACCATCCGGGACGCCTGCACCCGCGGGCCGAGCGTTTCCAGCGTGTGCCACACCATCGACAGCCAGCCCGTGGGCACGCCGTCGGGCGAGCGGTCGTAGAACAGCGGCGCGATCTGCTGGCCGAGCAGCTCGTACAGCGCCGCGGCCTCGAGGTCGTCGCGGCGCAGCGGGTCGGCAACGCCGTCGGCGGTGGGGATCGCCCAGCCGTTGCTGCCGTCGTAGCACTCGTCCCACCAGCCGTCGCGGATGGACAGGTTCAAGCCGCCGTTCAACGCCGACTTCATCCCCGACGTCCCGCACGCCTCCAGCGGCCGCACGGGGTTGTTCAGCCAGACGTCGCAGCCGCGGTAGAGGTAGCGGGCCATCGACATGTCGTAGTCGGGCAGGAAGACGATCCGGTGCCGCACGTCCGCGCCGTCGACGAACCGGACGATCTGCTGGATCAGCTGCTTGCCGTTCTCGTCGGCCGGGTGCGACTTGCCGGCGACGACGACCTGGATCGGCCGCTGTTCGTGCAGCAGCAGCGTCCGCAGCCGGTCGGGGTCGCGCAGCATCAGCGTCAGCCGCTTGTACGTCGGGACGCGGCGGGCGAACCCGACGGTCAGCACGTCGGGGTCGAAGACCGAGTCGACCCAGCCCAGCTCCAGCGGGGAAGCGCCGCGCTGCAGCCACGCCGCGCGCACCCGGCGCCGCACCTCGTGCACCAGCTTTTCGCGCAGCTCGCGCCGCAGCTCCCACAGCTGGGCGTCGGAGACGCCGTCGCGCAGCGGCCCCTCGCCGACGTCGAGGCCCCATTCGCGGCCGAGCAGCGTGCTCAGCTCGCGCGCCACCCACGTCGGGCCGTGCACGCCGTTCGTCACCGACGAGATGGGCACCTCGTCGTGGTCGAACCCGGGCCACAGCCGGGAGAACATCTTGCGCGTGACGCGTCCGTGCAGCTGAGAGACGCCGTTCGCGCGCTGGGCCAGCCGCAGGCCCATGTGCGCCATGTTGAACAGGCCGGGGTTGTCTTCGGCGCCGAGCGCGAGCACGCGCCGCGGGTCGATGTCGGGCACCAGGCGGCCGTCGGCGAAGTAGCGCTGCACCAGGTCCACCGGGAACCGGTCGATGCCCGCGCTGACCGGCGTGTGCGTGGTGAACAGCGTCCCGGCGCGGACCGCGGGCATGGCCTCGTCGAACGCGAGGCCGTCGGCCTGGACGATCTCTCGCGCGCGCTCCAGCCCCAGGAAGCCCGCGTGCCCCTCGTTCGTGTGGAACACCATCGGCTGCGGGTGCCCGGTGATCTCGCAGTACTTCCGCACCGCGCGGAACCCGCCGATGCCGGCCAGGATCTCCTGCCGCAGCCGGTGGTCGGCGTCGCCGCCGTAGAGCCGGTCGGTGACGCCGCGCAGGTCTTCGTCGTTGGCCTCGGTGTCGGTGTCGAGCAGCAGCAGGGGCACGCGCCCGACGCGGGCCTGCCAGATCTGCGCGCACAGCTCGCGCCCGCCCGGCATCGCGACGCCGATCAGCACCGGCCGCCCGCCCACCGTCAGCAGCTCCAGCGGGAAGGCGTTCGGGTCGATCACCGGGTAGTGCTCGACCTGCCAGCCGTCGAGCGACAGCGACTGCCGGAAGTAGCCGTTGCGGTAGAGCAGCCCGACGCCGACCATCGGCACGCCCAGGTCGGACGCGGCCTTGAGGTGGTCGCCGGCCAGCACGCCCAGGCCGCCGGAGTAGTTCGGCAGCGCTTCGGTGACTCCGAACTCCATCGAGAAGTAGGCGACCGCGGACGGCAGGCCGTCGTCTTCCCGGCGCTGGTACCAGCGCGGCTCCGACAGGTACTTCTCCAGGTCCTCGGCCGCGGCACGGGCGCGCGCGAGGAAGCTGTCGTCGACGGCGAGCTCGTCGAGCCGCGCCGGCGGCAGCGCGGTGAGCATCCGCAGCGGGTCGCGCACGGCGTTGAAGAGCTCGGCGTCCATCGACGCGAACAGGTCGCGCGTCGGCGGGTGCCACGTCCAGCGCAGGTTGGTGGCCAGCGCGCCCAGGCCGGACAGGGAATCCGGGAGGCTGGCGCGGACGGTGAACCGGCGGACTGCACGCATGGGAAGCGACGATATCGGGCCGCGGGCTCCCCTGCGCAGGGAGGACTTCGGGGATAACGTGCGCGGCCCGCGAATGCCCTGGGTAGGGTCCTGCGCATCCGTACGGGTGGGCACGAGAGCGAGTGGAACAGATGATCCCAGGGGGAGGACGGCGCGCGCTGGTCGCGCTGCTCGCGGTCGCGGCGGTCGCCGTGAGCGGGTGCGCCGGCAAGGGCGGTTCGGGGCCGATCGAGGACACCGGCGCGGGCGCCGTCGCCGGGCTGCCGGTGACGCACTTCGAGAGCGGCCTCAAGCCGGACGCGCCGACGCCGAGCCTGAACGTCCGCAACGCCCGAGGCGGCGAAGACGACAAGCTCGCCACCGCCGCGATCGACGACGTCCAGACCTATTGGGGCGAGATGCTGCCGTCGAACTTCGGCAAGCAGTTCGAGCCGGTCAAGTCCCTGCTGTCCTACGACGCGCAGACCGACACCGAGAAGACCGGCTGCGGCAGCGTGAAGAAGCTCGTGAACGCGTTCTACTGCCCGGTCGACGACTCGGTGGCGTGGGACCGCGGCGTGCTGCTGCCGATGCTGCGCCAGCGGTTCGGCCCGATGTCGGTGGTCGTGGTGCTCGCGCACGAGTTCGGCCACGCCGTCCAGTACCGGCTCGGCGACAAGGCGGGGATCGCCGAGAACACCCCGACCGTGGTCAAGGAGCAGCAGGCCGACTGCTTCGCCGGCGGCTACTTCCGCTGGGTTGCCGAGGACAAGAGCAAGTACTACCGCGTCTCGACGTCCGAAGGCCTGAACCAGGTGATGGCGTCGATGTTCCTGATCCGCGACCAGGCCGGCACCAGCGCCGCCGACAAGGGCGCGCACGGCACGGCGTTCGACCGCACGTTCGCCTTCCAGGCCGGGTTCGAGAAGGGCCCCAAGGAATGCGCGGCGATGACGGCCGCCAACGTCAAGGCCCGGCTCACCGAGCGCCCGTTCGACAAGGGCGATCAGGGCAAGGGCGACGCGAAGTTCACCGCGCAGACCGTCGCGCTGCTGAAGAAGAGCCTCGACGAGGCGTTCAAGGGCGCCGGGGTGGCCGCGCCGGAGATCTCCGACGGCGGCAGCTGCCAGACCACGCCGCCGGCGTCGTACTGCCCGGCCGACAACACCGTGAGCATCGACCTGGCCAAGCTGGCCCAGCTCGCCCAGCCGATCGACCGCGACGCCGAGATGAAGGGCGAGGACCCGGGCGGGATGGGTGACTTCGCGGCGTTCTCGGAGGTCGCGGCCCGCTACGCGCTGGGCATCCAGAAGGGCGTCGGCGCGTCGATCGACAACGCGAACGCGGGCCTGCGCACGGCCTGCCTGGTCGGCGCCTGGGCCGCGTTCACCAACCGCCCGGGCGACCTGCGGCTGTCGGCGGGCGACCTCGACGAGGCCATCGCGGACCTGCTGCAGCCGGAGAGCCTGGTGTCCGCGGACGTCAACGGCAAGCGCCCGGACAGCGGTTTCGACCGGGTCGAGGCACTGCGTCGCGGGTACCTCGAAGGCTCGCCGGTCTGCTCGAAGCAGTACGCCTGAGCACTCCGTGAAAAGGGCCCCCACCGCGCGGTGGGGGCCCTTTTTCGTGGCGGCTAGAACAGAGCGCTCGCCAAGTCGCGGCGGGCCTTCATCACCCGGTCGTCGGCCGGGTCGAACAGGTCGAACAGGGCCACCAGGTGCTCGCGGACCCGGTTGCGGTCCTCGCCCGCCGTGCGGCGGACCGCGTCGATCAGGCGCTTGAAGCCCGCCTCGACGTCGTTCTCGGCGATGTCCAGGTCGGCCGCGTCGAGCTGGGCCGCCAGGTCCGACGGGTCCGCGTCCGCTTTGGCGCGCGCGTCCGGGTCGGCGCTTTCGGCGCGGGCGGTGAACTTGACCTGGGCCAGGGCGTTCTTCGCCAGCTCGTTCGCCGGTTCGACGTCGAGGATGCGCTCGTACGCGGCCTGCGCGGCCGCGAAGTCGCCCCGCTCGAAGGCCTCTTCCGCCTCGGTGAAGCGCGGGTCCTCCGGCTCCTCGACCGGGCCGCCGGCCGCCTCCGCGTCGCGGATGCCCGGCAGCTTGTCGCGCAAGGCGTCCAGGAGCGCGTTGATCCACTTGCGGATCTCGGGCTCGGGAAGCGCGCCGGAGAAGGCGTCAACCGGCTGGCCGCCGGCGATCGCGACGATCGTCGGGATGGACTGCGCGCCAAACAACTGCGCGATCCGCGGGTTGGCGTCGACGTCGACCTTCGCCACGACCCACGCGCCACCGGACTCGGCGGCCATCCGCTCCAGGACCGGGGACAGCTGCTTGCACGGGCCGCACCACTCGGCCCACAGGTCGACGACCACGAGCTGGTGCAGGGACCGTTCCACGACCTCGGCCTGGAAGGTGGCCTCGGTGACATCGATCACGGCATCGCCCGAGGCGGGCCGCGGCGGCCCGTCGCCACCGGCCGGGCCGGCGGGCGGGGCCGGCTGCCGTTGCGCCGCTTCGGCGCGGGCCTTGAGCGCGGACAGGTCGACCGCGCCGGAGAGGGCGGCGGACAGGGCCGCTGACTTCGCTGCAGATCCGCGTGGTTGTGTCACGCTTCCATCCTGGCACGCGCGCCGGAGAAGTTTCACGGGTCCCCGGGCCCGTCCGCTTGGCAGGACGGCACCGCTGGGGCAGGCTCGGCCGGGTGCACATCCGGCGAGACGTGAAGGTGGGCCTGTCGGTCGCGGCCGCCCTCGTCTGGATCGGCGCGGTGACGCTGCTCATCGTGCACCAGCCGGACCCGGGCGCGGCCACCCCCGCCGAGCTGCGCGACCGGCTCGCCTCGGCGCTCTCCGGCCACGACGCGGACGCCTTCGCCGACCTCCTCGACTACCCGGGCTCGGGCGGCGGCGACTTCGCGAAGGACTACGTCTCGGTGCTGGCCGACCGCGGGGTCCACGCCGTGCACGTGGACCTGGGCCCGGACGCGGCCGCCCCGACCCGCGCGACGGTCTCCGGCGCCCTCGGCGACGGTCAGCCGTTCAGCTACCCGCTGACGGTGACGAGCGAGGACGGCCGCTGGACGATCGCCTTCACCCCGCCCCTCCCCTGAACAGCCGGCACGCTTACCCGGAGAGTCGGACGGTGAGCCGACCGTTCCGGTGCGCGAGCCGACCGGTGGGATACGCGAGCAGGCCGTTCCGGTACGTCAGGACTCGCGGAGGTGGGCTTCGACGCGGTCCACCTTGGCCTCGAGCTGGCCTTCGAAGCCGGGCCGGATGTCCGCTTTCAGGACCAGGCCGACGCGCGCCGAGCCCGCCCCCGCGGCCTCGACCGCGCGCTTGACGACGTCCATCACCTCGTCCCACTCGCCCTCGATGTTGGTGAACATCGCGTTGGTCGAGTTGGGCAGCCCGGACTCGCGGACGACCTTCACCGCGCGGGCCACGGCCTCGCTCACCCCGCCGTCGGGGTCCCCGCCGGACGGGCTCACGCTGAACGCGACGATCATGCTCGGAAGTCCCTTCTTCGGTGGTCATTTCCGCCAGTCGTGCGACACCCGCCGGTACCCGCTGGTAACTTCGCGTGTCATGAACCGTCCGCTGCCGTTCGACCCGATCGCCCGCGCGGCCCGGATCTGGGAGGACCGGATCGGGCCCTCCGGGACCATGGCCGCGGTGACCGGGGTGATGCGGGTCCAGCAGATCATCCAGTCCGCGGTGGACGGCGCGCTCAAGCCGCACGGCTTGACCTTCGCCCGGTACGAAGCACTGGTGCTGCTCACCTTCGCCCGCAGCGCCAGCCTGCCGATGCGGGTGATGGGCGAGCGGCTCCAGCTGCACCCCACCAGTGTCACCAACATAGTGGACCGCCTGGAGCGCGACGGGCTCGTCAAGCGGGTCCCGCACCCGACGGACCGCCGCACCACGCTGGTGGAGATCACCACCGAGGGCCGGGCGCGCCGCGAGGCCGCGACCGAGGCCGTCACCGCGATCGACTTCGGGCTGAGCGGGCTGACCGAGCGGCAGACCGAGCAGCTGACGGACCTGCTGACCAAGGTGCGCCGCGCCGCCGGGGACTTCAGCGAGTAAGTGTCCGGACGCGGACCGTCCACACGCGAACGCAAGAGAAAAGGCCCGCGCCGGAAGCGCGGGCCTTTCTCACGTTCTGGGAATCAGGCGGCGACGGGTTCCTTCACCTGGAACAGGCCGACACCGCCGTGGGACAGCCGCTGCGGGCCGTCGAGCTTGCCGTTGCGCAGCGCCCACTTCTCGAACAGCCACGTGAACAGCGGCGGGATGCTCGCGAGCAGCGCCAGGACCAGCGTCTTCGGGCGCCAGCCGAGCGGCTTCGCGACGGACAGGGAGACGACCACGTAGAGGACGAAGATCACGCCGTGCACCATGCCGAGGACGGGCACGCCGCCCTCGTGAGAGGAGTGGACGACGTACTTGAGGAACATCCCGACAAGCAGCGCCGCCCAGGAAAGGGCTTCGGCGACTGCGGCCACGCGGAAAACTAGAGCGGCCTTGCTGGACACTTCTTCCTCCTGTGGGGTCTCACCACGTTGTTCATGGCATCAAGCTGTGCGCACAAAAAAGCCGTCCGACACACCGTCCAAGGCGGACTGCCTGTGGACGTCAACGGCGCTGTCGGACGTGCTGATACCCAGTGTGAGGCGTGACGGCGCTCACCGGAACACCGGGGCCCGTGACCCTGCTCACGGCCGTGGTCCACAGTGGTCTGGACCACGGCCGTGAGCGTCGGACGGCTACCCCGCGCAGGGCGAAGCCGGGGCGGACGAAGGTGACGTCCCCCACTTCGCCGTCGCGTCCGTGGTGAGCCCGAAGTCCAGCGTCGTCCCGCGCTTCAGCTGGTCCACGTTGACGTACACGCGGTCACTCGGCGTCGAGCCGACCTTCAGCCCCGAGACGTACTGCAGCTTCGAGCCGTCCGCACCGGGCGCCTTGATCGTGACGTCGCGCCCGTTCTCCAGGTGCAGCACGGACTTCGCGAACCGCGGCGCGTTCAGCACGAAATTCCCGGTACCTGGGACGGCGGGGTAGAGCCCGAGCGCGCTGAAGACGTACCAGGCCGACATGGTGCCCAGGTCGTCGTTCCCGGTGACGCCGTTGGGCGCGTTCGTGAACAACGTGTGCGCCGCCCGCACGACCGTCGACGTCTTCGACGGCTGCCCGGCGAGCGCGTACATCCACGGCGAGTGCAGGTCCGGCTCGTTGTTGGGGTTGTAGCGGAACTGGTCGTAGTAGTCGTACGGGCCGACGACCCAGTTCTCGCGCACCGCCGTCGCCGGGTCCTTCACCAGTTCGTCGTAGGCGAAGAAGTCGTCGAGGCGCTTGCCGGTGGCCGCCGGGCCGCCCATCCGCTGCACCAGGCCCGGCACGTCCTGCTGCACGAGCCACTGGTACTGCCAGGCCGTGCCCTCGTGGAAGCCGTCCTGGCTCTGCGGGCTGTACGGCTTGTCGGCCGGCGAGAACCACGCACCGCCGAGGACCTTCGGCCGGAAGAAGCCGGTGAAGCCCCGGTCGGCTTGGGTGGCATCCCACAGCGTCCGGTAGGTCCGGCCCTTCGCGGCCAGCGCCGCCGCGTCGTCCTTCTTGCCGAGCGCGGCCGCCATGACCGAGAGCGAACAGTCACCGAGCGCGTACTCCAGGGTGGCCGAAGCGCCGTGGTTCGGGTCGGTGTCCTGGCCCTTCTTCGGGAAGTCCGGGTCGTACTGGACGAACCCGTCCTTCTGGTAGCTCGCGTTGCCCGAGCGGCCCTGGAACGGCGACGCGGCGGGCGGGATCTCGCGCGAGTTCTGCAGCAGGGCCTGGTAGGCGTGCATCTCCTCGCCCGACAAGGCGCCGAAGCGCCAGAGGTCGACGAGGAAGGGCGTGACCGGGTCGCCGGTCATCGTGTTCGTCTCCTGGCTCGCGTACGCCCACCGCGGCAGCCAGCCGCCCTGGTCGTGGATGGCCAGGATGCTCTTCGCGATGTCCCTCGCCCGGCTCGGCCGCAGCAGCGCCAGGAGCTGGTTCTGCGAGCGGTAGGTGTCCCACAGCGAGAAGAAGTCGTAGTAGGTCCAGCCGACCGCGCGGTGGATCTTCTTGTCGAAGCCGTAGTAGCGGCCGTCGGCGTCGTTCGCCGTCAGCGGCTGCAGCAACGCGTGGTAGAGCGAGGTGTAGAACACCGTGCGGTCGTCCGGCGTGCCGCCCTTGATGTCCACAGTGGACAGCTCGCGGCGCCAGGCGCGCTGCACGTCGGCCTTGGCCGCGTCGAACGACCGGATGTGCTCCGAGGCCAGGTTGCCCCGCGCGCCGGCCGCGTCCACCTGGGAGATCGCGGTGGTCGCGGTGACCTGCCCGCCGCCGGCGAAGGTCAGCCACGCGCCGCGCAGGCCCGCACCGCCTTCGGAGGCGCGGGAGCCGGGCGTGCCGCCGGTCGGCGACCACGTGCCGAACGCCGTGAACGGCTTGTCGAACTTCGTGGTGAAGTACGTCGTGTACGCCTTGCCGCCGCAGAACGCCTGCGACTCCACGGTGCCCTCGACGGTCCGGTCGTCGACGACGCGGATGCTGCTGCCCGTCACCGGTTCCTTGTCATTCGCCTGCCCGACGTTGACGAAGACGTTGGCATCACCCGGCTTCGCGAACGTGTACCGCTCGACACCGGCCCTCGTCGCCGCGGTCGTCTCGACGTCGACGCCGCCGTAGCCGGTCAGGTGCACCTTGTAGTAGCCGGGCTTCCCCACTTCGCCGTCGTGGGTGAACGGCGAGGCGTACTGCTTCTGGTCGAAAGTGGCCGCTTTCGCCGTGTCGAACGCCTTGCCCGGCCCCACCTCCCCGGTCGTCGGCAGCGTAGAGACCAGGCCGCCCTGCTCCCAGCAGCCCGCGCCGGAGAGGAAGAAGTGCCCGAACCCGCGGATCGCGGTGTCGGTGTAGCGGTAGCCCGCGTAGTGCGAGGTGATCGGGCTGACCTGCGTCATCCCGAACGGCGCCGAGGCGCCCGGGAACGTGTTGCCCTCGTCCTGCGTGCCGATGAACGTGTTGACGGCGTCGAGGGCGTCCCCGCCGGACGCCGAGGCGACGGCCGGACTCACCCCCGTCGCCACCACGGCGAGCGCCAGCGCGCCCGCCAGTACCTTGCTCTTCACCAAACCAGCCTCCGGAAAAAGGGAAAGGCCGCCCACGCGGGCGGCCTTTCCGGGATGGATCGTCACGCGCCGACGGCGATCGCGAAGACGTGCAGGGCACCGCCGCTGACGTTCGACGGCAGCGTCACGCTCGCCACCGTCTTGCCCGCGTCGAGGGTGATCGGGTTGGTGCCGAACACCATCGTGCGGATCTGCTGCGGGTCGCCGCCCGAAGCGTTGCGGTACGGGGTGGACAGCACGATCCGGTTGCCGAACGACGGCTGCGCGCCGCCGCCGCCGAGGGTCCAGTCGGAGAACCCGATGGTGGCGGTGGACTTGCTGCCGTCGGTGTAGGTGACGGTCAGCGTGCCCGACGCGTTGCCGTTCGACGCCGAGCCGAGCAGCGCCAGGCGTCCGGAACCGCTCACGTTCACCGTCTGGCCCGAAGCGATCACGTTGTCCGGGTCCCCGGCCGGGAACGACGGCCAGGTGAACTTGAGCCCGTCACTGGTGACCGTCGCGCCCGGGGCGGCCCCGGCCGCGGCCAGCGCGTCGGCCGAGTAGCTCCAGCCGCCGCCGTCGAAGTTCGCCGCGGCGGGCTTCGCGTCCGGCGAGATGCCGGCGTTGTTCACCGTGGCCAGCCAGCTGTTCGGCTGGGCCACGAGCACGGTCAGCACGGCCTGCGAAGAGGCCACGCCGGGCGCGGAGAACGTCACCGGGATGCGCCGGGCGCCGTCGGCCAGCCCGGCCGGGACGCTGACCGTGAGCTCGGCCTGGGCCTTGCCCGCAGCGGGCACCGCGATGCTGCCGGCCGCCGGGGCCAGCGTGATCCCGTCGACGCTGCCCGCGGAGTACGTCCAGCTCCGGGCGGTGCCGGAGAGGTCCTGGACCCCCACCGAGACCTTGGACGTCGACCCCGCCGGCGTCACCGCGCGCGCCGGGTTGACGAACGACAGGCTCGGCTTCTCCTGGTCGCGGAAGGACGGCGGGGCGTCGGCCGGTGCGCTGCCCCACGCGGTCGGCGTCGCCGACAGCGTGTAGTCCAGGTTCCCGCCGGTCGAGACGAGTGCCTCCGGCATCCACGCCTTCGCCGCGTCGCCGCCGTTGACCTTCAGGCCCGCGATGTAGTCACCGGTGCCCGACGTCGTGACGGTGATCTTCTTGCCCGCGCCGGTGGTCAGCACCGCCTTCGGGAACAGCGGCGTGTTGAGCACGAACTCGGCGCGGCCCGGGATCTCCGGGTAGATGCCGAGCGCGGCCCAGACGTACCAGGACGACATCTGGCCGAGGTCGTCGTTGCCGATCAGGCCTTCCGGACGCGGGTTGTACAGCTCGTTCATCGAACGCCGGACGATCGACTGCGTCTTGGCCGGCGCGCCCGCGTAGGAGTACACCCACGGGGCGTTCGAGTTCGGCTCGTTGCCCATGAACGCGTACGGCAGCTGCGTGCCCGCGTTGAGCTGCGTGAAGAAGGTGTCCAGCCGCGACTGGACGGCGGTGTTGCCGCCGAACGCCGTCACGAGGCCGCCGAGGTCGTAGGGCACCATCCAGTCGTACTGGGCGCCGTTGCCCTCGACCCAGCCCTGCGAGCTGGCCGGGTCGTAGGTGCCGGCGAAGGAGCCGTCGGCGTTGCGCGGCTGGAGGTGGCCGGTGCCCGGGTTGTAGAGGTTCTGCCAGTTCTGGGCCCGCTTCATGAACGTCGTGTACGTCGCGGAGTCGCCGATCCGCTTGGCGAACTGGGCGATGGCGAAGTCCGCGCTGGTGTACTCCAGCGTGTCGGCGCCGGCGCCCGGGACGTACCCGAGGTTCTGGTAGTCCTCGAGACCCGGCCGCTCGGTGTAGCCCTGAGTCGGCTGGGTGGCGCCCTTGATCATGAGCAGCAACGCCTTCTGGGCGTCGAAGTCCCGCGCGCCGAACGCATACGCGCTGGACACGATGATGTGGTACGGGTCGCCGTTCATGACGCCCGTGTAGTCGTTGGCGACCGTCCAGCGGTCCCACGAGCCGCCCTGCTCGGCGTAGGCCATCATCGACCGGACGATGTCCGAGGTCTCCTTCGGCGCGATCGTCGCGAGCAGCGGGGTCTCCGAGCGGTAGATGTCCCAGCCGGAGAAGTTCGTGTACATGGCATGGCCGGATCGAGCACCGTCGGCGGTGTGGATCCGGCCGTCGAAGCCCGGGTACTGGCCGTTGACGTCGGAGAACACGTTCGGCTGGATCAGCGAGTGGTACAGCGAGGTGTAGAACGTGGTCTGGTCGGCGTCCGAGCCGCCGGAGACGGCGATCTTGCCGAGCTGGGCGTTCCACGCCTTGCGCGCGCCCGCCGCCACGGTGTCGAACGACTTCCCGGTGTTCTCCGCCTTGAGGTTGGCCTTCGCACCGTCGACGGACACAAAGGACAGTCCGACCTGGACGTTCACCTGCGCGCCGTTGAGGTTGGCGAAGGTGACGTACCCGCCGCTGCCCGGGCCGCTGACGGTGGTGTTCTGCGGCGCGGCCTTGGCCGGGCGCGCGATCGAGGCGTTCACGCCGTTGGGCTGCGCGACCTTCGCCTTGGCCCCGCCCGTTTCGGCCGCCTTGTTCGGCGTGACGGCGCCGTTCTTCCACGTGCCGATGGACGCGAACGGCGTGTCGAACTTGGCCGAGAAGTAGACGCGGTAGCTGTTGCGCGCACCGCAGAAGCGGCCGCTCGTGGCCCAGCCGCTGATGCTGTCCTTGCCGATGGTGATGGACGCGTCGTCGGTGCCGTTGACCGAGCCGGAGGTGTTGACCAGCAGGGTCGAGGACGCCCCGGCCGGGTAGGTCAGCCGCGCCGAGCCGGTGCGCTGGGTCGCGCTGAGCTCGACCTTCGCGCCGCTGTCGAGGGTGACGTCGTAGGCGCCCGCGGTCGCGTGCTCGTTCGCGTGCGAGAACTTCGACGTGTAGTGGGCCGGGTCGGTCGCCGGGGAGGTCGTCACTTCACCGACGTACGGGATGAACGGGATGTCCTGGTAGGTCGAACAGCCCGCGCCGGACAGGTGCGTCAGGCTGAACCCGGTCAGGGCGTTGTCGTCGTAGAAGTAGCCGCCGGGCTGGGACTTCACCGTGTCCGGGCTCCACTGGACCATGCCGAACGGCGCGACCGCGCCCGGGAACGTGTTGCCCGCACCGCCCCCGGTGCCGTGGTCGGCCCCGCCGGGCCGGGTGCCCACGAAGGGGTTGACCCACTTCGCGTAATCCGTACTCGTAGCCGCCGCGGCGGGCACAGCGGGAGCCACCGCTGCGGTCACCGCCAGGGTCAGGAAAGTTAAACCGGCTCTGAAGCGCGCTCGCGCCATTGCCATCGCCTCTCCACCTCATCAGCGCGACGCGGAAACGGTGCCATGACAACCTTGTCGCGCAGTCGGTCGAACCGGGCCACCTTGGGCAGCGGCTCACCAGACAGTCAAGGGACACGTCAAGACCTGTCCACTTCCGGACAGGGTGATCAGCCGTCTGTCCTACGCCGTCGGTAGCCGAATCGGCACAATCAGCGCGTCAGGCGTTGACAAGCACCGGGGGCGTGGCGTTCAATCCCCGTCACTATGACAACGTTGTCTCCTCTCGGCCGGGATCGGGACGGCAGCACGCGCACCGCGAGCAGGCGAGCCACGATGAGCGACGTGGCCCGGCTGGCGGGCGTGAGCATCAAGACCGTCTCGCGCGTGGTCAACGACGAACCGGCGGTGCACCCCGACACCGCCGAGCGGGTCATGGCGGCCATCGAGCAGCTGGGGTTCCGGCGCAACCTGGGCGCCCGGAACCTGCGCCGCGGGTCCACGACCGGCACCATCGGGCTGATCGTCGAGGACGTCGGCAACCCCTTCTACTCCGAGCTGAACCGCGCGGTCGAGCGCATCGCGACGTCGTTCGGGCGCCAGGTGCTCACCGGCTCGTCCGAGGAGAACTCCGACCGCGAGCGCGAGCTCGTCCTGGAGTTCTGCGCGCGGCGGGTCGACGGCATCCTCGTGGTCCCGGCCGGTCTCCAGCACGGCTACCTGGTGCCGGAGATGCGGGCGGGCACGCCGGTGGTGTTCATCGACCGGCCGGCCGGCGACATCGTGGCCGACACCGTGCTGGTGGACAACCTCGGCGGCACCATCGAAGCCGTCACCCACCTGGCGCAGCACGGCCACCGGCGGATCGCGTTCCTCGGCGACAGCCCGGACATCTTCACCGCGGCCGAGCGCCTGCGCGGGTTCCGCGAGGGCTGCGTGCGCAACGGGATCTCCTACGACGAGTCGCTGGTTTCGATGGGGACACCGACACCGGACGCCGTCGGCAACGCCGTCAAGCGGCTGCTCGACGGCCCGGAGGCGGCCACGGCGGTGATCGCGGGCAACAACCGGATCGCCGTGCACCTGCTGCGCGCCCTCGCGCACGCCGAGCGCCGCCCGGCGATGGTCGGGTTCGACGACTTCGAGCTGGCGGACCTGCTGAACCCGCCGGTCACCGTGGTCGCGCACGACGTCAGCGCACTGGGCCACGCCGCGGCCGAGCTGCTCTTCGCCCGCGTCCAAGGAGATCAGTCCCCGCCGAGAAAGGTAGTCCTGCCCGTGCATCTCGTCGCCCGTGGTTCCGGTGAGGTCGCCCCGTGACCCTCGAACCGATCCGGCTCCCCGCCAACCAGCCGCCGCAGTTCTACCGCGGCGGCGACGCCATCGCGGCGCTGCGCGGCGCGTCGCCGGACAAGAAGTTCGGCCCGGAGGACTGGGTCGCCTCGGCGACCACGATGTTCGGCCAGGAGACCAACGGCCTCACCCGTCTCCCCGGCGGTGCCTGGCTGCGCGACGCCGTCGAGGCGAACGCGAACGGCTGGCTCGGCGCGAAGCACGTCGAGGCGCTCGGGACGTCGACCGGGCTGCTGGTCAAGCTCCTCGACGCGGGCCAGCGGCTGCCCGTGCACTTCCACCCGGACGACACGTTCGCGAAGCGCCACTTCGATTCCCACTTCGGCAAGACCGAGGCGTGGATCGTCGTCGGCACGTACGGCGACGACCCGCGCGTCTACCCGGGCTTCAAGGAGACGCTGTCGAAGGCGACGGTGTCCGAGTGGACGCGCGAGCAGGACGTGCCGTCCATGCTGGGCGCGCTGAACAGCATCCCGGTGTCCGCAGGCGACACGGTCTACATCCCGGCCGGGCTGCCGCACGCGATCGGCGAGGGCGTGTTCGTCGTCGAACTGCAGCAGCCGACGGACTTCTCGCTCACCATCGAGTGGCGCGACTTCCTCGCGTCACCGGAAAAGGGCCACCTCGGCCTCGGCTTCGACACCGCCATCGAGGCACTGGACACCTCGGGCTGGGACGCCGAACGGCTGGACACGATCATCAAGCGCACGGCGGGCGACAGCTCGTCCACCGTGGACCTCCTGGCCGGTGGCTCGGAACGGTTCTTCCGCGCCGAACAGCTGCGCACCGACGAGCTGACAACGTTGTCACTCGACCCGTCGTTCGCGGTCCTCGTCGTCCTCGACGGCGAAGGCACGTTGCGGACCGAGCACGGCGGCGAGCACGCGCTGGCGAAGGGCGACACCTACGTCGTCCCGTTCGACGCCGGCCAGACCGAGCTGTCCGGCACGGCGACGGTGATCCGCTGCCGGCCGCCGGCGCCGGAAGAGAGGCACGGATGAGCGAAATCCTGCTGGACGCGATCGACCTCACCAAGCACTACGGGTCCGTCGAAGCCCTGCGCGGCGCGTCGTTCCAGGCCCGCGCGGGCGAGGTGACGGCGCTGATCGGCGACAACGGCGCCGGCAAGTCGACGCTGGTCAAGTGCCTCTCCGGCGCCGAGCAGCCGACGTCGGGGAAGATCGTCCTGGACGGGAAGGACGTCCACTTCGACTCGCCGACCACCGCGCGGCGGCTGGGCATCGAGACCGTCTACCAGGACCTCGCGGTCGCACCCGAGCTCGATCCGGCGGCGAATCTCTTCCTGGGCCGCGAGATCCACCGCAAGGGCATCCTCGGCAAGCTCGGCATGCTCGACAAGGCGGAGATGCGGCGGCAGGCCGTCGAGGAGTTCCAGCGCCTCGGCGTGACGCTGCAGAGCACCGACGTCCCGATCGGTTCGCTGTCCGGCGGGCAGCGCCAGAGCGTCGCCGTGGCGCGCTCGGTCGTGTGGGCGTCGAAGGTCGTGTTCATGGACGAGCCGACGGCCGCGCTGGGGGTCGTGCAGCGCGAGCGCGTCCTCGACGTCATCAAGAAGGTGCGCGACAAGGGCATCGCCGTGGTGCTGATCAGCCACAACATGCCCGAGGTGCTGTCGGTGGCCGACCGCGTCGAGGTGCTGCGGCTCGGCAAGCGCGTCGCCCGGTTCACCGGCTCGGACACGAAGCTCGAAGACCTCGTCGCCGCGATGACCGGCGCGCTCGTCCAAGAGGAGGCCGCGTGACCGTGTCCAGTCCCCCGAAGGACATCCAGGAGTCACCCGAAGCGGGCTTCGGCAAGCGGCCGCTGGGCAAACGCCTGATCGAGGCCAACACGTTCTGGATCGGGCTGGTCCTGCTGGCGCTGGTCATCATGTTCAGCGTGATCGCGCCGGACAGCTTCCCGACGCTGTTCACCTTCCAGACGCTGTTCATCGAGTCCTCGGTGCTGCTGATCCTGTCGGTCGGCATGACGTTCGTGATCATCACCTCGGGCATCGACCTCTCGGTCGGTTCGGTGCTGATCCTCGCGGGCATGGTCGCGGGCAAGGTGATGGAGGCGCTGTCCGGCGGCGACGCGTCGAAAGCGGGCTGGGGCGTGATCCTCGTCGGGCTGGTCGTCGCCGTGGTCACCGGCACGATCTGGGGCGTGATCAACGGCGTCCTGGTCGCGGTGGCCAAGATCCCGGCGCTGATCGTCACGCTCGGCACGATGGGGGCCGCGCTGGCCACCGCGTACCTGCTGAACGGCGGCTCGGACCTGCGCACCGTGCCGGCGGAACTCACCAAGACCCTGGGCTACGGCACGTCCTTCGGCGTCGTGCCCAACCTCGTGATCGTGGCCGTCGTGATCACCGTGATCGGCGCGTGGCTGCTGCGGACGACGAAGTTCGGCCGGTACACGTTCGCGGTCGGCTCCAACGCCGAGGGCGCGCGGCGCGCGGGCATCGGCGTCACCGCGCACCTGCTGAAGGTGTACACGCTGACCGGCTTCCTCGCCGGGATCGCCGGGTTCCTTTCGCTGGCCTACTACAACTCGACCACCATCTCCGGGCACACCACCGACAACCTCAACGCCATCGCCGCGGTCGTGATGGGCGGGACGAGCCTCTTCGGCGGCGTCGGCACGATCCTCGGCACGGTGATCGGGGTCTTCATCCCCGCGGTGCTGCGCAAGGGCTTCAACATCATCCACGTCCAGGACTTCTGGCAGATGTTCATCGTCAGCTGGGTCCTGGTCGCCGCGGTCTGGTTCGACCAGCGCCGCCGCCGTCGCCGCAACTCCCGCTGAGTTCCCCCAGGTACAGTCCCCCCAAGTACAACGAGGTGCTTATGAAACTGACCAAGACTCTCACCGCCATGGGTGCCGTGGTCTCCGCCGCCGCCCTGCTCACCGCGTGCGGCTCCGGCACGGTCGGGCAGAGCGGGTCCGGCAACTCGGCCCAGCCGGTCGGCGGCAAGAAGCTCGCGCTGATCCCGGGCGTGCAGGCCGAGCCGTTCTACATCTCGCTGCAGTGCGGCGCCGAAGCGGAAGCGAAGAAGCTCGGCTACGAGCTGACCACGCAGGCACCGCAGAAGTTCGACGCTCCCCTGCAGACCCAGCTGGTCAACGCCCTCGGCGCGAACCCGCCGGCGGCGCTGCTGATCGCCCCGACCGACGACACCGCGATGCTGGCCCCGATCCAGCAGGTCAAGGCGCGCGGCACGAAGATCGTCGAGGTCGACACCGCGCTGAAGGACACCGGCGTCGCCGTGTCGTCCGTTTCCTCCGACAACGCCGCGGGCGGCAAGCTCGCCGCGCAGACGATGGCGAAGCTCGCGGCCGGCAAGAGCGGCTCGGTCCTGGTGCTCGACACGATCGCGGGCACGTCCACGACCGCCGCGCGCGCCAAGGGCTTCGAGGACGAGCTCAAGAACACGCCGAACCTGAAGTCGATCGGCGTCCAGTTCACCCAGAACGAGCCGGAGCAGGCCGCGGCCAAGGTGACGGCGGCGCTCTCGTCGACCCCGGACCTCATCGGCGTCTTCGCGACCAACCTGAACACCGGCGAGGGCGCGGCGACCGGCCTGCGCAACGCGGGCAAGGTCGGCGCGGTCAACCTGATCGGTTTCGACGCGAGCCCGTCCGAGGTCGAGGGCCTCAAGAACGGCCAGTACCAGGCCCTGATCGCCCAGGACCCGGCCTCGATCGGTACCCAGGGCGTCCAGCAGGCGGTCGCGGCCATCGAGGGCAAGCCGGCGACGCGGAACCTCACCGCGCAGCTGCACTCGATCACCAAGGACGACATGGACGGCAACTCGCAGTACTTCTACAAGCAGAGCTGCTGAACCGTCCGTCAGAGCCCTGCGAGTGGCGTGTGCCGCTCGCAGGGCCTTGACCAGCGGTGTTCACCGCCAGTGAACACTCCCTACCGGTCACCGCGGTGGGAGAACCGCTCACCGCACCGCCCGTTTCCCCGCAGCAGTGTTCCGCGTCACACTCATCTGCACATGCATCTGCACTACCAGATGCATGATCGCAGGGAGGGTGCGATGAAGTACGAACGGCCGGCTTTGCACCGGACGATCTTCGCCGTGGACGTCGAGGACTACGGCGACCAGCGCAGGACCACGCCACACCGGCTGGCGTTGCGCGACGGGCTGTACCGCGCGCTCTGCCGGGCGTTCGACGACGCCGGCGTCCCGTGGGCAGCCTGCCGGCGCGAAGACTGCGGCGACGGCGTCTTCGTCCTCGTCCCGCCGGAGATCCCGAAGGGGCTCTTCGTCGAGTTCCTGCCCGCCGCGCTCGCCGTCGCGCTGCACCGGCACAACCGCACGCACGACCCCGGCGCCCGGATCCGGCTCCGGATGGCGCTGCACGCGGGCGAGGTCGCCTACGACGACCACGGCGTCACCGCACCGGCGATCAACCAGACGTTCCGGCTGCTGGCGGCGCAGCCGCTGAAGGAGGCGCTCAAGACCTCGCGCGGCGTGCTGGCGCTGATCACGTCGGCGTGGTTCTTCGACGAGGTCGTCCGGCACAGCGACGGTCTCGACCCGACGACGTTCCGGCCCGTGCCGGTCGCGGTCAAGGAAACGCGCACGACCGGGTGGATCTCGCTGCCGGACCGGCCGTACCCGGCGAACTCCAGCCTGCTGGGCAACGTGACGTCGATCGACCACTACCGGACCTGGCGCCGCTTCCGCCGCCACGCCCAGGTCCTGGCCGACCGCGACGGGCCCCCGTAGCCGTAGGATCTACTGCCCTGGACACCGCCGCCGAGGGGAGGCTCGACCGTGCACCTGCGCCCGGCGTCCCGCGCCGACCCGCTGCCGGTGCTCGCCGCCGCCCGCCGCGTCACCGACGACCTGCGCGACGGCCTGACCGGGATGCCCGCCCGCCGCGCCGCGCACCGCCTGCGCCGGCTCTTCGGCTTCCCGGGGCTCGGCCTCGCCGACCTGTCCGGTTCCCTGATGTGGTCGGGACGGCCGGGGCCGGACGCGGTCGTCGCGACGGTGCTCGACGGCGTGCTCCACAGCGAAGAACCCGGCTCGGCGCCCGACGTCCTGGTGCTGCCGCTGCACGTCCGCGACGAACTGGCCGGCGCGCTGCTGGTCGTCGGGGACGTCCGGGACGCGGTCGCGGCCCAGGCCGCCGACCTCGTCGTGCAGGCCCTGGAACGCGGGCGGCTCGAAGCCTCGGCGGAACAAGCGGCGCAGGCCGAACTGCGGGCGCTGCGGGCGGAGATGTCGCCGCACTTCGTCTACAACGCCCTGACCGTGATCGCGTCGCTGGTGCGTTCGGACCCCGACCGCGCCCGCGACCTCATGCTCGACTTCGCCGACTACACGCGCTACAGCCTGGCTCGCCACGGCGAGTACACCGTCGTCGCCGAGGAGTTCCGCGCGATCGAGACGTACCTGGCGCTGCAGAAGGCGGTGCTCGGCGAACGGCTGCGCGTCCAGGTTCGGGTCGCGCCGGAGATCCTCGCCGTCGCCGTGCCGTACCTCGTGCTGGAGCCGCTGGTGGAGAACGCGATCCGGCACGGCATCGAGCCGCGGTCGGGCACCGGGCAGGTCCAGGTGCACGGCCAGGCGGAAGGGAACGACTGCGTGATCTTCGTCGAAGACGACGGGGTCGGCATGGACCCGAAGCGGGCCGCGGACCTCCTCGCCGGCCGCATCGGCGAGGACGACCCGGCCGGTCTCGGACTGGCCAATGTGGACAGACGGCTGCGGGACGTCTACGGCGCCTGGTACGGCCTCACCGTCGAAACCGAGGTCGGCGCGGGCACCCGGGTGATCGTGCGGGTGCCGCGGTTCCAGCCGGGGGTGCTGCCGTGAGCGGGCTCCGGGTGCTGGCCGTCGACGACCTGCCGCCCGCGCTGGACGAGTTGTGCCGCATGCTGGGCGAAGCGCCCGAAGTCGGCGAAGTCGTCGGCGCGGCAGACGCGCTGAAGGCGTTGCGGCTGCTGCAGGCGGATCGCTTCGACGCGGTGTTCCTCGACATCTCGATGCCGGGCCTCGACGGCTTGGAGCTGGCGTCGCTGCTGGCGAAGCTGAGCGAGCCACCGGTGATCGTGTTCGTCACCGCGCACGACGGGCACGCGGTCGCGGCGTACGGCATCGGCGCGGTCGACTACCTGCTCAAGCCGGTCCGCACCGAGCGGCTGTCCGCGGCGCTGGCGAAGGTGCTGCGCATGGCGACTCCGGCGTCCCGGCCGACCCCGGACGCGATGGCGGCGCTCCCGGTCGAGTCGGGCGGGCGGACGCGCTACGTCCGCCGTGACGACGTCCTGTTCGTCGAGGCCCACGGCGACTACGTCCGCCTGCACACCCGCGGCGGGGTCCACCTGGTGCGGATGCCGATCTCGCGGCTGGAGGAGTACTGGGAGGGGACCGGGTTCAGCCGGGTCCACCGGGGTTTCCTGGTGGCCGTGGGAGCGGTGCTGGAGCTGCGCAGCGATTCGGCGGGTGGGTTGCTGGCCCACACGGAAGCGGGCGACGTCCCGGTCAGCCGCCGCCACGCGCGAGACCTGCGCGACCGGCTGCTCGAAGCGGCGCAACGCGGCCAGCTCGGCTCGGATTCGCGATGAACGACCACCTCCGGCCGGGGTCGCGATGAGCAAGATCCGCCGGGTCGCCGTCACCAGCCCGCAGACCCGCCTCGCCCACGCGCGCCGCCGGTCGCGCGGCCGCTGGCGCCAGCCCCGCCTCCCCGCGGGCGACACCCAGCGCGCCACCGCCCTCTACACCGCCCAGCGCCGTCGCGGCATCCCCGCGCTGGTCCTCATGTTCGCGCTGCTGCTCGGCCTCCCCGGCGTCTTCACGGTCTTCCCGGCCCTGGACACCGTGCGGCTGCTGGGAATTCCGCTGTCCTGGCTGCTGCTCGCGGTCTTCCCCTATCCGGCGATGGCGCTGCTGGCCCGCTGGCAGCTGCGCCGCGCCGAGCGCCTCGAGGACGAGTAGTGGGCGTCGCGCTCGCCGTCGCGCCGGTCGTGCTCGTGACGCTGCTGATCGGCGTCCGCGGGGTCGCCGCCATGCGCACGACGTCGGACTTCCTCGTCGCGTCCCGCCGGATCTCGCCGCTGGTGAACTCGGCCGCCGTTTCGGGCGAGTACCTGAGCGCGGCCTCCTTCCTCGGCATCGCCGGGCTCGTCGTCAAGGACGGCATCGGCGCACTCTGGTACCCGGTGGGCTTCACCGCCGGCTACATCGCGATGCTCGTGCTCGTCGCCGCCCCGATGCGGCGCTCGGGCGCGCTGACCGTCCCCGACTTCGCCGAAGCCCGGCTCAACTCCCCCGCGCTGCGCCGCCTGGCCGCCGTGGTCGTCCTGGTGATCGGCACGATCTACGTCGTCCCGCAGTTCCGCACCGCCGGCCTGGTGCTCGCCGCGGTCGGCGGCACCCCGTACTGGGTCGGCGTGGTGCTGGCCGGCGCCGCGGTCAGCGTCACCCTGGCACTGGGCGGGATGCGGGCGGCGACGTACGTGCAGGCGTTCCAGTTCGTCCTGAAGCTGCTGCTGTTCCTCATCCCGGCGATCTGGCTGGTGCTGCAGGCCGGCGCGGTCAACCGGACCGACGCGCTCAACCCCGTCGAGTTCACCCACTTCGCCCGCGAGACGCCGGTGCGGTTCGAAGTCGACGTCACCATGGAGATCCGCGAACCGACCCCGGTCCGCCGCAACGGAGTCGTCGAAACCCTGCCACCGGGCGAGTTCACCGCGCACAGCCAGGACGAGGTCGTGTTCGGCACGGGCGCGGCCGTGCCGGCGGTCCGCGGCGGCGCCGCACTGGGCGGTCCCGACTGGCGGCGCCCGCTGCTCGACCTCGGCGACCAGGGCTACCCGCTGCTCGGCACCTGGGCCGTGCTCATCGCGACCATGCTGGGCACGATGGGCCTCCCCCACGTCTTGATGCGCTTCCACACCAGCCCGGACGGCCGCGCCGCGCGCCGCACCGCCGCGATCACCGTCGCGCTGCTCGGCGTCTTCTACCTCTTCCCCGGCGTTTACGGCGTGCTCGGCCGGGTGCTCGTCCCGGGGCTGTACCTCTCGGGCGCGACCGACACCGTGGTCGTCGCCCTGCCGTACCAAGTGGACAGTGGCTGGACGGGCGGGCTGTTCACGGCGCTGCTGACCGCGGGCGCGTTCGCCGCGTTCCTGGCGACGTCGCTCGGCCTGCTGCTGGTGATGTCCGGCGCGCTCGCGCACGACCTCGTCCCCGGCGGGCTGCGGCGGCTGCGGATCGCGGTGTTCGGCGTCGCCGGGGTGATGGTGCTGCTGGCGCTGCGCTCGGCCGAGCTCGACGCCGGCGTCCTGGTCACCTGGGGCTTCACCGTGGCCGCGTCGACGTTCTGCCCGCTGCTGGTGCTCGGCATCTGGTGGCCGCGGCTGACCGCGACCGGCGGGATCGCCGGCGTGCTGACCGGGCTGGTGGCCTCGTCCGGCTCGATTCTGTTCGCCCTCGCCGGGCCGCCGCTGCACGGCTGGGTGGCGATCCTGGTCCAGCAACCGGCACCCTGGTCGGTACCGTTGGCGTTCGGCGCAATGGCGCTGGTCTCCCTGCGGGGCAGACCCCCCGGCTGGTCGACCGCGGCCATGCTGCGCCTCCACCTGGACGAACCCCGTTTGACGGGGCCGCGCGACCGTTCGTCAACCGTTCGTCGTCTGGCGCGGCTGTTGAACCGCTGAATCTTCACACGAGACTCACACGTCCCTACGGTGTCGCACGTCACTTTCCGCAACGTCGCAGGGAGCAGCGATGAGCACGACGGACACCGGCGGCGGGCCCCCGGACACGTCAGAGACCATCTGGGAACGCGCCCACGAGAGCACCGAGTTCCGCGAGCTGCGCAGCCGCCTGCGCCGGTTCGTCTTCCCGATGACGGCGGTGTTCCTCCTCTGGTACCTGCTCTACGTGCTCCTCGCGGACTACGCGCACGGCTTCATGAGCACGAAGGTGTTCGGCAACATCAACGTCGGCCTGATCTTCGGCCTGCTGCAGTTCGTCTCGACGTTCGTGATCACCGGCCTCTACGTCCGGTACGCGAACCGGAAGCTGGACCCGGTCGCCGAGAAGATCCGTGAGGACATCGAAGGCGACTCTGCGAAGGAGCAGGCATGACGAACATCGCCGCGGGCGTGGAAGGCAGCAACCCGCTCCTCAACATCCTCATCTTCGCCGCCTTCGTGCTCATCACCCTGGTGATCGTGTTCCGGGCCAGCCGCAACACGAAGACGGCCTCGGACTACTACGCCGCCGGCCGCGCGTTCACCGGCCCGCAGAACGGCATCGCCATTTCGGGTGACTACCTGTCGGCGGCGTCGTTCCTCGGCATCGCCGGCGCGATCGCCATCAACGGCTACGACGGCTTCCTCTACTCCATCGGCTTCCTGGTGGCGTGGCTCGTCGCGCTGCTGCTGGTCGCGGAACTGCTGCGCAACACCGGCAAGTTCACGATGGGCGACGTCCTGGCGTTCCGGATGAAGCAGCGCCCGGTGCGGGCCGCGGCCGCGACGTCGACGCTGATCGTGTCGTTCTTCTACCTGCTCGCGCAGATGGCGGGCGCGGGTGGTCTCGTCGCGCTGCTGCTCGGCGTCGAAGGCAAGGGCGCGCAGGCACTGGTGATCGCCGTCGTCGGCGTGATCATGATCGCCTACGTGCTGATCGGCGGCATGAAGGGCACCACCTGGGTGCAGATCATCAAGGCCGCGCTGCTCATCGTCGGCGCGCTCGTGATCACGCTCTGGGTGCTCGGCAAGTACGGCTTCAACTTCTCCCAGCTGCTGCAGGCCGCGGTCGACAAGGCGGGCAAGGCCGGGCAGACGTTGCTCGGCCCGGGCAAGCAGTACGGCGCCACCGGAACGTCCAAGCTCGACTTCCTCTCCCTCGGCATCGCGCTGGTGCTGGGCACGGCGGGCCTGCCGCACGTCCTGATGCGCTTCTACACCGTGCCGACCGCCCGCGACGCCCGTCGCTCGGTGGTCTGGGCGATCGTGCTGATCGGCGTGTTCTACCTGTTCACGCTGGTGCTGGGCTACGGCGCCGGTGCGCTGGTCGGGCCGGACACGATCAAGAAGGCACCGGGCGGGGTCAACTCCGCGGCTCCGCTGCTCGCGCTCGAACTGGGCGGGCCGGTGCTGCTGGGCCTGATCTCCGCGGTCGCCTTCGCGACGATCCTCGCGGTGGTCGCCGGCCTGACGATCACGGCCTCGGCGTCCTTCGCCCACGACGTCTACGCGAACGTCGTCAAGCGGGGCAAGACGTCGCCGGACTCGGAGGTCAAGGTCGCCCGGATCACCGCGGTGGTGATCGGCGCCCTCGCCATCGGCGGCGGCATCCTGGCCAACGGGCAGAACGTGGCGTTCCTGGTCGCGCTGGCCTTCGCGGTCGCGGCGTCGGCGAACCTGCCGACGATCCTCTACTCGCTGTTCTGGAAGCGGTTCAACACCCAGGGCGCGCTGTGGTCGATCTACGGCGGCCTGGCCATCACGATCGTGCTGATCGTCTTCTCGCCGGCGGTGTCCGGCAAGAGCACGTCGATGATCAAGAGCGTGGACTTCGCCTGGTTCCCGCTGAGCAACCCGGGCCTCGTTTCGATCCCGGCCGCGTTCATCCTGGGCTGGCTGGGCACGGTCCTGTCCAAGGAGCACAACGAGAAGAAGTACGCCGAAATGGAGGTCCGCTCCCTGACCGGCGCGGGCGCCGAGAAGGCCGTGGTCCACTAACTCCACCGACCCCGAAGGCCGTCGCGAGGGTGTTCCCGATCCCCTCGCGGCGGCCTTCGGCCATGTTCAGTACGGCAGCTTGCCCTGAGCGACCCCGGTGACGGCCGCCTCGAACTGCTTCCGCACGTACTGCCACAGCCCGCCGCCCAAGGAAATCCTCGCCACCCCCAGATCCGCGAGGCCTTCAAGGCCGGGGCTGCCCGGCCAGGCGGCCGTGTTGACCGCACCGCCGGTCCCCCGCACGAACTCCGCGATCAGCTCCGGCGTGCGCAGGTGGATCGGGTAGACGCAGTCGGCGCCCGCTTCGAGGTAGGCCTTCGCCCGGGCGACGCCGGCATCGAGCGCTTCTTCCGGGTCCACGCCGCGGAAGGAGTCGATCCGGGCGTTGATCACCAGGCCGTCGCCGGCCGCCGCGCGCAGGGCGGCGATCCGGGCCGCCTGCGCCTCGACCGGCCGGACGTCGCCGGTGGCGTGGTCGGTGTCCTCGAAGTTGCAGCCGACCGCACCGGCGCCGAGGAGCCGGCCCGCCAGTTCGACGCCCGACAGGCCGTAGCCCGACTCGGCGTCGACGGTGACCGGGACCCCGACCGCCTTCGCGATCCGCGCGGCGGCGGCGAACATCTCGTCCGCGGGTGCCTGTTCGCCGTCGGGGAAGCCGAGCGCGGCCGCCACGGCGACCGAGCTGGTCGCGATGGCGGGGAACCCGGCGGCCTCGACGAGCTTCGCCGTGTCGGCGTCCCAGACGTTCGCCAGCACCAGGGGCTTGCCCGGGACGTGCAGCGCCCTGAGCGCGGCGGCGGTCACGCGTCCCGCTTCGGCAGCGGCGTGTGGCTGGTGATGGTCATCCGGTTCCAGCTGTTGATGGCGATGATCTCCCACGCGACGGCCTGGTACTGCTCTTCGGTGAACACCTTCACCGCCTGCTCGTAGACGTCGTCGGACACGGTCTGGGTCGCAGACAGCTTGGTCATCGCCTCGGTGAGGGCGAGGGCGGCCTGCTCCTGCTCGGTGAACAGGTCGGTCTCGCGCCAGCCGTCGAGCACGAACAGCCGCCGCGGCGACTCGCCCAGCTCGAGCGCGTCGCGGGAGTGCATGTCGAGGCAGTAGGCACAGCCGTTGATCTGCGACGCGCGGGTCTTCACCAGTTCCAGCAGCTTGGGGTCGAGCCCCGCGTTGGCGCCGGCCTTGTTCACCTCGGCCTGCAGGTTCGCCATCGCCTGGTAGAGCCCGGGGGCGCCCCCGAGCCCGATTCGCTTGGTCATGCCGTCCACGCTAGTGCGAACTGGTCCACGGGTATGGTCCAGTCACATGACGGAATCGTGGTCCAGTTCCGGGCTCGACGTCCACCTCGGCTGGCAGCCGTCGACGGGCCGCAGCGGGCTCGCGGCGGCGATCCGCGCGGCCATCCGGGACGGCCGGTGGCAGGCCGGCGCGGCGGTGCCCTCGACCCGCTCGCTGGCCCACGACCTCGGTGTCGCCCGCGGAACGGTCACGCGCGTGTACGCCGATCTCGCCGCGGAGGGGTACCTGCGCACGGCCCAAGGCGCGCCGACCCGGGTGGCGACGGCGGGCTCGCTGCCCCAGTCGGCGCCGCGGCAGGCACCGCGCGACCCGGCGCCGCGCTGGGACCTGCGGCCGGGCCGCCCGGACTTGACGGCCTTCCCGCGGCAGGCGTGGCTCACCGCCACCCGCCGCGCCCTGCTGCGGACCCCGGCGTCGGCCTTCGGCTACGAGTCGGAGCTGGGCGCGCCCGAGCTGCGGGACACCCTCGCCGGCTACCTCGCCCGGGCCCGCGGGGTGGTCGCCGACCCGGCGCGGATCGTGGTGTGCCACGGGTTTTCGCACGCCATCGCGGTGGTGGCCCGGGCCCTTTCCGGCCTGGGCGTCGGCGAAATGGCGTTCGAAAACCCGTCGCTGGAGATGTACCGGTCGATCGCGGCGGCGCAGGGCCCGCGGATCGTCGGCGTGGACGTCGACGGGCACGGCATCGACGTGTCCGCTTTGGACAGTCCGGCGGTGGTCGTGACCCCGGCGCACCAGTACCCCACCGGCGTCACGCTGGCCCCGCCGCGCCGGGCGGCGCTGGCCCGCTGGGCGAGCGAATCGGGGGCGTTCGTGCTCGAGGACGACTACGACGGCGAGTTCCGCTTCGACCGCCAGCAGGTCGGGGCGTTGCAGGCGCTCGCGCCGGAGCGGGTGGTGTACGCGGGAACGGCCAGCAAGACGCTCGCCCCGGCCCTCCGGCTCGCGTGGCTCGTGCTGCCGCGCTCGCTGGTGGAGCCGGTCCGCGCGGCGATGGCCGACAGCGGTTCGCGGCCGGCGTTGCTGAACCAGCTGGCACTGGCCGAGCTGATCGATTCGGGTGCCTACGACCGGCACGTCCGCCGCAGCCGCGCGGAGTACCGTTCCCGCCGCACCCGGCTGCTGGCGGCGCTGCCGGATTCCGTGCGCCCGCACGGCATCGCGGCGGGCCTGCACCTGCTGCTGATGCTCCCCCCGGACGGCCCATCGGAGGCCACGGCCCTGGCGGCCTGCCGCCGCCGCGCGATCGGCATCGAGGGCCTCACCGGCCACTGGATGACCCCCGACGGCCCCGGCGGCCTGATCGTCGGCTACGCAGCCACCCCCAAGCACGCCTTCGCCGGCGCAACCCAAAACCTGGTAGACGCCCTAGCAGAAATCACCCCCTAACCCCACCCCCAATCACGTCGATCCCGACTTCCATCACAAGAACCGACCCGCCAGGCACGCGAACCGACCGCGCGAGTACGCGAGTCGACCCTCCAGACACGCGAGTCGACCTCCCAATCACGCGAGTCGACCCTCCAATCACGGGTGATGCCCCTCCAATCACACGCGATGCCCCTCCAATCACGCATGAAGCCCGCCCGATCACGCGAAATACCCCGCCAAGCACACACGATTCCCGCGGGCCGCCCCATCGGAGCGGCCCGCGACCACCGTCAGAACCAGCAGTCGGGCCGAACCCGAAGCAGTTCCGTCCGCAGCACCGGCGTGCCGTCGACCGGCGCCGGGTCCTCCGCGGTCGGCTGGATCCCGCCGGCCGCGACCTTGTCGAGAGTCCGCAGCCCTTCCGCACCGACCGTGCCGAACACCGTGTAGTTCGGCCGCAGCGCGGAATCGCCGTACACGACGAAGAACTGCGAGCCGTTCGTGTCCGGCCCCGCGTTGGCCATGGCGAGCAGGCCGCGCGCGTACACCCGGCGCGCCCCGGTCGGGTCGGTCGGCGCCGGCGGCAGGTCCACCGGCAGCTCGTCCTTGTACTTGTAGCCCGGGCCGCCTTCGCCGGTCGCGGTCGGGTCGCCGCACTGCAGCACCTTCAACGTCGGGTACGCGGTGAGCCGGTGGCACACCGTGTGGTCGTAGAACCGGTGCCGGGCCAGGTGCAGGAAGCTCTGCACGGTGCACGGCGCCTTCGTGCGGTCCAGCCGCAGCGGCAGCGCGCCCTGGCTGGTCGGGACGGCGACGTCGACCTTGCCGTGGCTCGGCGTGTGCCGCGGGTCGGGCGGCAGCGGCACCGGCCGCGCGGGCGGTTCGTCCGGGGTTTCGGTGTACTGGCAGGGCCCGTGGGTCGTCTTCGGCGGTGGCGCGTCGGCCGCCGCGGCGACGCCGTTCCCGGCCACGAACAACGCGCCTGCCGCCAGCGCGGTGACGAGTGTTTTCTTCATCCTGCACGCCCTCCCAGTGATCGCCCGGTTCCGGAGCGCCCCGCAGTCTAGGGCCCGGCACCGACAGCCAGAACCCGCGAAAGTCGCCCCTGTCAGCCCATCGGGTGAACCTCGGCACCGGTACCCCGGAAATTGTCGGACCCCCGGCGCACGATGGTCAGCACGCGGCAAAGCGCCGCACTCGATGGGACGGGCGTCATGAGATATCCGCGAAGAACCGTTGCCGTGGCGGGGTTTCTGCTCGCCCGGCTCACTTCGGCGGCCCGGCGGGCACTAACCCCGCAGGTCCGCGATCAGCTCGTCGGCGGCGGCGAACGGATCGAGTTCCCGCGCCACGACCCGCTCGGCGACCCCGGCGAGCCGTCCCCCGCCGCGCAGGTCCACGAGCTCGGCCCGCAACCGCCGGAGGGCGATGGCCTCGACCTCGTCGCGCGCCCGGGCCACCCGGCGCCGGGCCAGCTCGTCGTGCTCGACCAGCCAGTCGTGGTGCGCGGCCAGCGCTTGCACGACCTCGTCGACGCCCTCGCCCTTCGCCGCGACGGTCCGCACGATCGGCTGGCGCCAGCTCGGACCCCGGATCTCCCGGCGGGCCAGCGAAATCATCTGCTTGAGGTCGTGCACCGTGGCGTCGGCGCCTTCGCGGTCCGCCTTGTTGACGACGAAGACGTCGGCGATCTCCAGCACGCCGGCCTTCGCGGCCTGGATGCCGTCGCCCATCCCGGGTGCGAGCAGCACCACCGTGGTGTCGGCCAGTTTCACGACGTCCACTTCGGACTGTCCGACGCCGACGGTCTCGATCAGCACGACGTCGAAGCCGGCCGCGTCCAGCACGCGCACCGCCTGCGGGGTCGCCCACGAGAGCCCGCCGAGGTGCCCGCGGGTGGCCATCGAGCGGATGAACACGCCGGGGTCGGTGGCGTGCTCGGTCATCCGGATCCGGTCGCCGAGCAGCGCCCCGCCCGAAAACGGCGAAGACGGGTCGACGGCCAGGACCCCGACCCGCTTGCCCTCCGCGCGCAACGCGGTGAGCAGCGCCGATGTGGAAGTCGACTTGCCGACGCCGGGTGGTCCGGTGAGCCCGACGACCCGGGCCCGCCCGGTGTGCGGGGTCAGCGCCCGCGCGATGTCCGCGACGCGGGGGTGGGCGTCCTCGACGAGCGAAAGCAACCGCGCGACGGCACGGGGTTGTCCGTCCCGCGCGCGGCCGACGAGGTCGTCGAGGTCGAGGGGGCCGGCCACCTACGCGGACGGCACCCGCAGCAGCAGGGCGTCGCCCTGGCCGCCGCCACCGCACAGCGCGGCCGCGCCGAGGCCGCCGCCGCGGCGGCGCAGCTCGTGGATCAGGTGCACGGCGAGCCGGGCACCGGAGGCGCCGATCGGGTGGCCGAGGGCGATCGCGCCGCCGTTGACGTTGACCTTCTCCGGGTCGAGGCCGAGCTTCTCGGTGGAGACGAGCCCGACCGCGGCGAAGGCTTCGTTGATCTCGACGAGGTCGAGCGCGTCGGCGGTGAGGTTCGCCTTCGCCAGCGCGGCGAGGATGGCGTTCGACGGCTGCTCGTGCAGGCTCGCGTCGGGCCCGGCGACGACACCGTGCGCGCCGATCTCGGCGAGCGGCGTGATGCCGAGCTCCTCGGCCTTCGCCTTGCTGGCCACGATGACCGCGGCGGCGCCGTCGGAGATCTGCGAGGCCGAGCCCGCGGTGATGGTGCCGTCGGAGGCGAAGGCGGGGCGCAGCTTGGCGAGGCCTTCGGCGGTGGTGTCGGCGCGGACGCCCTCGTCGGTGTCGAAGACGACCGGGTCGCCCTTGCGCTGCGGGATGGCGACCGGCGCGATCTCGTCGGCGAAGTAGCCGTTCTTGATCGCTTCGGCGGCGCGCTGGTGGGAGCGGGCGGAGAACTCGTCCTGCTGCTCGCGGGTGAGGCCGTAGCGGGAGTTGTACTTCTCCGTCGAGGCGCCCATGGCGACCTGGTCGAAGGCGCAGAAGAGGCCGTCGTGGGCCATGTGGTCGACGAGGGTGGTGTCGCCGTACTTGAAGCCGGAGCGCGACTTGGGCAGCAGGTGCGGCGCCTGGGTCATCGACTCCTGGCCGCCGGCGACGACGAGGTCGAACTCGCCGGCGCGGATGAGCTGGTCGGCGAGCGCGATGGCGTCGAGGCCGGAGAGGCAGACCTTGTTGATCGTCAGCGCGGGCACGCTCATCGGGATGCCCGCGGCGACCGCGGCCTGGCGGGCCGGGATCTGGCCGGCGCCGGCGGTCAGCACCTGGCCCATGATCGTGTACTGCACCGCGTCCGGGGAGACCCCGGCGCGTTCGAGGGCCGCCTTGATCGCGACCCCGCCGAGCTGGGCGCCCGTGAAGTCCTTGAGGGAGCCCAGCAGGCGCCCGATCGGCGTACGGGCGGCACCCAGGATCACGGAACCGGACACAGCGTCCTCCAAGCATCGGCGCATGGGCAGTTTTGCCGACCATACCCGGGAGCAGGCCTTCTTGATGGAGCCAGTGTGAGGCGGGGCACGCGACGATTCCGCCTCGCCGCGGCGCGCGGGCCCCCTATCCTGCCTCCATGGATGACGCCCTGCGGCCGTTCGTGACGGCCATCGACCACGTCGGCATCGCGGTCCCGGACCTGGACGCGGCCATCGAGTTCCACCGCGCGCACTTCGGCCTGGAGGTCGCGCACGAGGAGGTCAACGAGGAGCAGGGGGTACGCGAGGCGATGCTGCGCGCCCCGGGCACGGCGGGCACGGAGACGCAGATCCAGCTGCTGGCCCCGCTGCGCGAAGATTCGGCGATCGGCAAGTTCCTGACGAAGAGCGGCCCGGGGCTGCAGCAGCTGGCCTACCGCGTGTCCGATGTGGACGCCGCGGCGGCGGCCCTGCGCGAACAGGGCCTGCGCATGCTGTACGAGGAGGCTAAGCGAGGCACATCCAACAGCCGGGTGAACTTCGTCCACCCGAAGGACGCGGGCGGAGTGCTCGTGGAGCTGGTGGAGCCGGCGAAGGACGCCACGGCGCACTGAGCCTGACGGACCCGTTCGGGCCGCAAGGATTCCGGCGGCGGTTCGGCGCGAAGCCGCACGCCCGCGACAAGAAACGAGCGGGCGGGCGGCACACCGGCGACAGCCCGGCGGGCGTACGGGAACAGCCGGCCGGGCGGCACACCGGCGACAGCCGGGCGGGCGTACGGGAACAGCCAAGCGGGCAGCACACCGGCGACAGCCGGGCGGGCGGCAAGACGGGCGCGGCCGGCACCCTGGCGAGGCCGCACTTCGGGTCGGCTACGCAGGCGCCGCTTTGGCGGCCAGGGCGTCGGCGATGAACGTCAACTCGCCGTCGAACTCTGCCGGCAGGTCGTCTTCCGAATGGCGGGCCGTCGCGTGGCGGTGGCTGACCGCGCGGGCCAGCAAGCCCGAGGCGCGATCCACGTCGGCCTGTGGCAAGCCGCCGCCCGTTGCCGCCACGATCACCGCTCGGACCTGGCGGACCAGGACCTGGAAACGCTCGTGCAGGGCGTCGCGGACCACGTGGTGCGTGTCGGCCTCGCGCCACAACAGGTGCGACAGCCCCAGTGACCTGCTGAACCGGTGGTCCAGCTCGCGGACCAGGCGCCGCAGGCTGCCCGCCAGGTCGCCCGGGACCACCACCACCGCCGGCTCGATGCGCTCGTCGGGCAGCCGCGCGACGAGCGCCGTGAGCAGGTCGGACTTGTGGCGGAAGTAGTAGTGCACCAGCCCCTTCGGCACGCCGGCCCGCTCCGCGATGCGCGAGGTCGGGGTGGCGTCGAAGCCGGACTCGGCGAAGAGCGCCTCGGCGGCGCAGAGGATGCGCTCCTTCGCCGAATCCTCGGTCATTCCCGTGCCTCCCGAATCGTCAGTGCTGGCCCGCCGTGCGGTGCGCGGCGTTCGCGACCGGCATCGCTGCCGCGCCGGCGATGACCGTCAGCACCCCGGCGATCCAGGACGTCCAGGACGCGCCGTTGAACTCCGTGTACCCCATCACCCACGGCGCGATGAAGAGCAGCACGCCGAGCGCGATCTGGATGCCTTCGCCGTAGACCATGCCCGGCATCGCCAGCGAAACCAGGCCGTCGAGTGCGATCAGCGCGCCCAGGACGACCATCGTCCACATCGCGGTCGTGTCCGTGCTCAGCCAAAGGGGTGAAAGAGCGGCGACCACCCCGATGACGACCTCGGCCCAGTCATGGGGCCGGGTCCACGCACGCGTAGAGACTTCACTCATTCGTGCTCACCTCCGTCGGTGAAACTGCTGGTCGGGTGGGTGTACCCGCCGTCCATGATCCGCCTGACTGGCCGGCCGGTCAAGGCCGGGCCGTCACGGTTCGGCGTGTAATCGTGCTGTCCGTCTCGTACAGTTGTGGTCGCGTGTTACCGGCGAGTAATTTCTGCCGCCAACGCCCCCCATCTCCGCGGAGGAACCGATGACGCAGCTCGGCGAGATCCAGCAGGCCATCCTGACCGGCGAGTCCGCCGCGGTCGGCTCGTTGCCCGTGCCCGAGAGCTACCGCGGGGTGACCGTGCACGCCGACGAGGTCGACATGTTCGAGGGCCTCGAAAGCCGCGACAAGGACCCCCGCAAGTCCCTGCACGTCGACGACGTCCCGGTGCCGGAGCTCGGGCCCGGCGAAGCGCTGGTCGCGGTGATGGCGAGCGCCATCAACTACAACACCGTGTGGACGTCGATCTTCGAACCGATTCCGACGTTCAAGTTCCTGAAGAAGTACGGGAAGCTCTCGCCGCTGGCGAAGCGGCACGACCTGCCGTACCACGTCGTGGGCTCGGACCTGTCCGGCGTCGTGCTGCGGACCGGCGTCGGCGTGCACAACTGGAAGCCGGGCGATGAGGTCGTCGCGCACTGCCTCAACGTCGAGCTCGAAAGCCCGGACGGGCACAACGACACCATGCTCGACACCGAGCAGCGGATCTGGGGCTTCGAGACCAACTTCGGCGGCCTCGCCGAGATCGCGCTGGTCAAGGCCAACCAGCTGATGCCGAAGCCGGACCACCTGACCTGGGAGGAGGCCGCCTCCCCCGGCCTGGTCAACTCGACCGCCTACCGCCAGCTCGTCTCGCGCAACGGCGCGGACATGAAGCAGGGTGACGTCGTCCTGATCTGGGGCGCTTCGGGCGGCCTCGGCTCCTACGCGACGCAGTACGCGCTGAACGGCGGCGCCATCCCGGTGTGCGTCGTGTCCAGCCCCGAGAAGGCGGCGATCTGCCGGAAGCTCGGCGCCGAGCTGATCATCGACCGCAGCGCCGAGGGCTACAAGTTCTGGAAGAACGACACCGAGCAGGACCCGAAGGAGTGGCAGCGCTTCGGGGCGAGGATCCGCGAGCTGACCGGCGGCGAGGACCCGGACATCGTCTTCGAGCACCCGGGCCGGGAGACCTTCGGCGCGTCCGTCTACGCCGCGCGCAAGGGCGGCACGATCGTCACGTGCGCTTCGACGTCGGGGTACATGCACCAGTACGACAACCGCTACCTGTGGATGAACCTGAAGCGGATCATCGGCTCCCACTTCGCGAACTACCGCGAGTCGTGGGAGGCGAACCGGCTGATCGCGAAGGGTCTGATCCACCCGACGCTGTCGAAGACGTACTCGCTCGACGAGACCGGGCAGGCCGCGCTGGACGTGCACCGCAACGCCCACCAGGGCAAGGTCGGCGTGCTCGCGCTCGCCCCGCAGGAGGGCCTCGGCGTCCGGGACGAAGAGAAGCGCGCGAAGCACCTCGAGGGCATCAACGCGTTCCGCGGCGCCTGAACCACGTCCACGCCGGGAGCGGTCTCGCTCCCGGCGTCGGGAACCCCCGGAAAACGGCCCGATTCCGCCGGTTCCTTTCGCCGCGGCAGACGACGCGTTCGGCGCACCGCCCGGGTGCTCACCCTTCCGTGACCCGGCTGCGGCTACGGTAGGCCCCATGAGCCTTGGCGATGAACGGGAGCTTGTGCCGCTGGGAGCCGGCTTCGACGTGGCGAAGCGCGGGTACAGCCGAGCGCAGGTCGACGAGCACCTCGAACGGCTGGACGCCGATCTGAAGATGCTCACCGCGGATCGGGACGCCGCCATCGCGCAGGCGGGCGACCTCGCCCGCCAGCTGGAGATCGCGCGCGGCGAGATCGCGGACCTGCGCGGGCAGGTCGACCGGCTGGCCCAGCCGCCGACGAGCGTCGAAGGCCTGTCCGAACGGCTGCAGCGCATGTTGCGCCTGGCGCAGGACGAATCCGCCGACACCCGCGCCCGCGCCGAAGCCGAGGCCGGGCACATCCGGGCGAAGGCCGAGACGGACGCGAGCGCCATGCGGGCCCGCTACGAGCAGCTGCTGACCGAGCTCGACCTGCGGCGCAAGGAGATGGAGGCGGAGCACCGCAAGGTGCTCGAAGACGCCCGCGCGGAGGCCAAGAAGATCACCGACGAGGCCGAGGCGGAGCGCAAGCGCCTCGACACCGAGTCTTCGGACCGCCGCACCAAGGTCGAAGAGGACTTCGAGATCGCGATGGCCTCGCGCCGCACCGAGGCGATGCGGGTGCTGGCCGAGCAGGAGGCCGCGAGCAAGGCCGAGGCCGCGCGGCGCGTCCAGGAGGCCACGCAGGACGCCGCCGACATCCGCGCGAAGGTCCTCGAAGAGGAGAAGGCCGCGAAGGCGGACATCGACCGCCGTCAGCGGGAGTCCGTCGCGGAGGCGAACAAGCGCCGCCAGGACTCGATCACCGAGGCCAACGCCCGGCTCGCGGAGGCCGCCGACGAGGCGCGGCGCCGCGTGACGTCGGCCACGGAGGAATCGAACCGGCGGATCACCCAGGCGAACGAGCGGGTCGACGCGCTGCGGAAGGTGCGCGGCGGGCTGGCCGAGCAGGTGCGTGCGGCGCGGGCGGTGCTGGCCGAGGCGCACACCGTCCTCGGCGACGACGTGAAGGTGCCCGCCGACGTCAAGGCCGACCTGGTCACGGACGAGAAGCCGGACCCCGTCGACGAGACCGAGAAGACGGTCCGGGTCTCCGACGTCGAGGAGACGATCCGGATCCGCGTCTCCGACGTGCCGAAGCCGAAGCCCGGGGCCAAGCCCGCGGCCAAACCGGCCCCCAAACCCACCCCCAAACCGGTGGCGAAGCCGGCTCCGCGGGCGAGCGGAGCGCAGAAAGCGACTGGCGAGTAACCTTCCACCCGACACGGGCGCGGACGAGCCCGCGTGGTCACCGACCACCGGCTGTCGTCCCTGCTCACGCGGGATCACCTGGAGGTTTTGCGCATGGGTGCGGCATATCGGACCGTGGTGGTGGGCACGGACGGCTCGGAGTCCTCGTTCGCGGCGGTGGACCGCGCGGCGGCGGTGGCCGGCGACGCGGGCGCCACGCTCGTCATCGCGTGTGCGTACTACCCGGCCAGCAAGTCCGACGTCGACAAGGCCCAGGACGTCCTCGGCGACGAGGCGTACCAGGTCGTCGGCTCGGCGCCGGCCGAAGACACGCTGCAGTCGGCGCGGGACCGGGCGACGCGCGCGGGTGCGGAGAAGATCGACACGGTCGCGGTGAAGGGCGACCCGGTCGACTCGCTGCGCAAGGTCGTGCACGAGCGCGAGGCCGACCTCCTGGTGGTCGGCAACCGCGGGCTGAACACGATCGCCGGCCGGATCCTGGGCTCGGTGCCGTCCGAGGTGGCCCGCAAGTCCGGCGTGGACGTGCTCATCGTCCACACGACCTGACGTGACCGATCCGAGCGAGGAACTCCAGCAGCGGCTCGAACGCGTCCTGCTCGGCGGCAGGCGGAAGTACACCCGGCTCGAGGTGGCGGAGAAGGCCGGCGTGCCCGACGAGCGGTCGCGCCGGCTCTGGCGCGCGCTGGGGTTCGCGACCGTGCGCGACGACGAGGTCGTCTTCACCGACGCGGACGTCGAGGCGATGCGGACCGCCGATCAGCTGGTTCAGTCGGGGCTGATCGACCCGAGCATCGAGGTCTCGGTGACGCGCGCGCTCGGCCAGCACCTGTCGCGGCTGGCCGAGTGGCAGGTCGACATGCTCTGGGAGCTGATCCGGCGGCAGCCGGAGCTGGGCCGCAGCGAACGCCAGGTGACCCGCCTGGTCGACGGGTTGCTGCCGGAGCTGGAGCGGGTGCAGAACTTCGTCTGGCGCCGCCACCTGGCGGCGTACGCGGGCCGGGCGTTCGCGGCCGCGGGCGACAATGTCGAGTCCCGCACCGAGGTGGTCGGGTTCGTCGACATGGTGGGCTACACGCGGCTGACGCGCCAGATCGGCGAGGACGAGCTGAGCCGCGTCCTCGACGCGTTCGAGACCCTGGCGACGGAGGTGATCGCCGAGCACCACGGCCGCGTGGTGAAGATGATCGGCGACGAGGTCCTCTTCGTGGCGGACGCCCCGGTCGACGCGGCGGAGATCGCCCTGACGCTGACCGAGCGCACCTCGGCGGACGAGACGTTGCCGGCGGTCCGCGCGGGCATGGCCTCGGGCCGGATCCTGTCGCGGTTCGGCGACGTGTACGGCTCGGTGGTCAACCTGGCGGCCCGCCTGACTTCGGTGGCGCGCCCGGGCACGATCCTGGTCGACCGCGAACTGGCGGGCGAGCTGGCGGAGGAGAAGGCGTACGAGCTGCGAACGCGCAGGCCGGTGACGGTCCGGGGGTACAACCGCCTCCGTCCGTCCGCACTGCGGCGGGCGAGCGAGGCGCCAACGGGGATGTTCGCGAGCTCGCAGCAGCTGGCGGCGGAGATGCTGGGGCTGGCGGACCCCGCGGCCCGGGAGGCGGTGCCCGAGGAGCCCGGCACCCCAGCCGAGGACCTGGTCACGGAGAGCCCGCGCGCACGCCGCCGGCGGCGCCGGATCCGCTGACCGGCCGGGCAAGCCGCCCGTTTCTCAACGGTGCCCTCAACAGGAAACGCCTTGTTGTGCGGCCCGGCCGGACAAATCCTTGGTGAACAGCGAGACTGCGTTTCGCACCGGTTCCCCGACGCCGTCTGTCAGCTCCGGACGAAGCATCGGGCCGAAGGTCCCTCCGTTGGCGCGGAGGGACCTTCACTGTTTCCGCACCCGTCGGGTGGCATCCCCGTCGCCGGTTTCCCGTTCCGGTGAGCAACCGGAAACGCCTTGTCCCGGGCCACCGCCCGATCGATCCTGGCCGGAGGCGGATGGTGTCCATTCGTCTCCGAGTGCTGCCGTCGGCACTGGCCAAGACCGGGGCGCGCGGTGCATCCTGTAGCGGCCTGAGCGCCCTCGGAGTCCCGGCAGCGCCAACTGCCGGTGAGCACGGCCCACCCGACCAGCCCGGGCACAAGCCTTCGTCCGGAGCTGAGACAGGTGCGGTGGTGTCCGATGATCGACCGGTTCATTACTCCTCGGGGCAGCGCGTGGCCACCACCCGGCCGCGAACGGCGCAAGAAGCCCGCCGATGGACGCCCGTGATCGCTGGTGAGCGACTTCGGAGCGGAGCTGCGGCGCCGCCGCACGTCGGCCGGGATGTCGCTCACCGGTTTGGCCGCGTCGGTGCACTTCACCAAGGGCTACCTCAGCAAGGTCGAGAACGGTAAGGCCCGTGTGAACCGGGACCTCGCGCAAGCGGTCGACCGGGCGCTCGACGCACGCGGGGAGCTGCTCGCCCTCGTGCCTGACCGGGTCAGGCCCGCGGCCCCGCAGGTGAGTGCGTCAGCCGTCGACGACGGTCCGATGGTCATCGGAACGGCGGCGTTGCCGCTCCTGCAGGGACTCCTCGACCAGTACCGGACACTCACGCGCGTCGCGACGCCGCGGCTGGCGATCGACGCCGTCCGCGACGTCGCGACCCGTCTCCAGCAGCACCTGGGCCGCCGAGACGAAGCCGTCACGGTGCTCGCCGCCCAAGCGGCCGAACTCGCCGGCTGGATCGAGCAGGAGACCGGCGACCTGCAGGCGGCACTTCGATGGACTCTGCAGTCCCGAGAACTCGCCACCGCGGCCGACCGGGCCGATCTGGCCGGCTTCGCCCACCTCCGGCTGGCCGATCTGGCGCTGGAAACGAAGGACGTCGACTCCGCACTGGCGCACGTCGTGACCGCCCGGCACTCGTTCGACGCGGCCGACCCCTGGCTGCAGGGCCTGCTGGCGGCGCGCCAAGCCAGGGTGCACGCCCTGCGCGGCGACAAGGCCGAGGTCGTTCACGCGCTGGCGGTCGTCGAGGGCATGCCCGCCGGCAGTTCCGGCGGATACGGCGAAGACAGCAGCCTCGGCGGAGCGGTCCTCCCGGCGGTGACCACGGGATGGGCGCTGTTCGAGCTGGGCGAGGACCTGCCGGCCACTTGCCGCGCTCTCCGGGACGCGTTCGAGGTGGTGCCGCCGGACCACGCGCGCCTGCGCCACCGGGTCCGGGCCCGGCTGGCCTTGGCGCAGGCCGAGGACGGCGACCTCGACGCGGCCGGCGAGCACGTCGTCACGCTGGTCGAGGACGCTCGCGTGCTGGAATCCGCCACCGCCCAATCGGATCTCCGCCGATTGCGGGAGACCCTCGGGAAGTGGGACGGCACGGAGGTCGACATCCTCCGTGCGCTGCTGGCCGAGCGGCTCCAGCCTTCGGCGAGCGACCCGGATCAGGCCCGGGTGTGGTGAGCACCGTGAGCGAACGGGGCCCGGCCGAGCTGCCGACGGGACTCTGGGCGCTCATCGGCTTCGTCGTCAGCGGCCGGACGCGAACGGAAAACCTGGTGCGGCTGATCAAGGCCGCCACGATCTCCGTCATCAGCGTTCTTCTCGTCGTGGCCGTCATCGTCGGCAGCGTGCTGATGGGCACCGGGCACCTCGGCACGGGTCTGGGCCTCGTCGCCGGAGCGGTCACCTCGCCCGTCCTCGGCGGGCTGGGCTGGAAGGGGTGGAAGAAGGTGCGGGGCTTCCTCCGATCCCGGAAGCAGCAGAAGAAGGATGCGAGCAGCGCGTCAGGCGTCGAAGTCGACGGTGATCGTCTCCGAGACCGGGTATGACTGGCACGTCAGCACGAAGCCCGCCGCCACCTCGGCCTCCTCCAGCGCGAAGTTGCGCCGCAGGTCGACCTTGCCCTCCGTCACGCGGGCGCGGCACGTTCCGCACACCCCGCCCTTGCAGGCGAACGGCAGGTCCGGGCGGAACTTCTGCGCCCCGTCGAGCACCGACGACGAGCGCGGCAGCGTCATCGGCGTCGAACGGCCGTCCAGGACCACCGACACCTCCGACGACTCCCCCGCCACCGCCGGGTCGAGGTGCTCCACCGGGGCCGGTGGGGTGTCCACGTAGAACAGCTCCTGGTGGATGCGCTCCCGCGGCACGCCCAGCGACGCCAGCAGCTCCTGCGCCCCCGACACCATCTCGAACGGGCCGCACAGCCACCAGTGGTCCACCGAAGCCACCGGCACCAGCGAAGAGAACAGCGTGCGCAACTTCGGGACGTCCAGGCGGCCGGTGAACAGCTCCGCCTCCCGAGGCTCACGCGACAGCACGTGGATCAGCTCCAGCCGCGACGGCGCACGGTCCTTCAGGTCCGCCAGTTCGTCCGCGAACATCACCGTGTCCGTGCGGCGGTTGCCGTACAGGACCGTCACCGTGGCGTCCGGGGTGGCCAGCAGCGACGACACGATCGACAGCACCGGCGTGATGCCCGAGCCCGCCGCGATCAGGACGTGGTGGCCGCCCGCCGAGAGGTCCGGGGTGAACGAACCCGTCGGCGGGGCCACCTCGACCGTGTCGCCCGGGCGGACGTCGTTCACCAGCCACGACGAGAAGAACCCGTCCGGCACCAAGCGGACGCCCACCCGCGGTGCCGCGCCCGCGGGGGCGCAGATCGAGTACGACCGGCGCTCGTCGCGGCCGTCGATCGAGCGCCGCAACGTCAAGGACTGGCCGGGCTTGAAGGCGTACTCGGACGCCAGCGACGAAGGCACGTCGAACGTCACCGCGACCGCGTCGTCGCACAGCCGCTCGACCCCGGCCACCGTCAACTCGTGGAACCGCGCCACCTAGATCTCCTTGACGTGTTCGAAGGGCTCGAGGCACGCGCGGCAGCGCCGCAGCGCCTTGCAGGCCGTCGCGCCGAACCGGGACTGCTCTTCGGTGTCCGGGGAACCGCAATGCGGGCAGCGGACCCGCGTGACCGGCGCCGACAGCGTCAGCGGGATCGGGCCCGACCGCCGCGGGGCCGCACCCGGCGGGGCGATCCCGGCCGCGGCCAGTTTCTCCCGCCCCGAGGGCGAAATCCAATCCGACGTCCACGCCGGCGACAGCTGGGTCCGGATCTCGACGTCCGCGAAGCCCGCCGAAACCAGCGCGTGCTCCAGGTCGTCGCGCATGGTGTCCATCGCCGGGCAGCCCGTGTACGTCGGCGTGATCGCGACGACCACCCGGCCCTCGGCCTCGGACACCGAGCGCAGCACGCCCAGGTCCGCCAGGGTCAGCATCGGCAGTTCGGGGTCGGTGACCGTGGCGGCCACCGCGGCCGCGGTCACCATCGAGCGTCCGGCATCGCCCGGGCCACGCTCTGCAGCTCCGCCAGCAGGAACCCCATCTGCTCGGTGTGGACGCCGTCGCGGCCCGTCCGCCCGGAAACCCCGGCGAGCTCGCCGGACGAAGGCCGGGACAGCGTCGAAGCCGCGAGGACCTGGTCCAGCACCGCGTCGAACTCGGGCCGCAGCGAAGCCGCGTCCACGAACTCCGTGGGGTGCGTGCGGAACAGCTCCCCCACGTACGGCCAGACCTCGTCGAGCCCCTCCTGCATCCGCGAGTGCGACAACGGCGTCCCGTCGCCGAGACGGACCAGCCACTGCGCCGCGTAGTCGCGGTGGTAGGCGAGCTCCTTGACGCCCTTGTCCGCGATCGCCGCCAGCACCGGGTCCACCGACGTCTCGAGTCGCTGGAACAGCGCCAGCCGCCACGTCGAGAACACGAACAGGCGCGCGATCAGGTGCCCGAAGTGGCCGCCGCCCAGCTCGGCGAGCCGGACGTTGCGGAACTCGTTTTCGGCGCGCAGGAACGCGAACGAGTCCTCGGTGCGCGAAGAGCCGTCGGCCTTGCCGGCGCGGGCGAGCAGCAGCCGCGCCTGCCCCAGCAGGTCCAGGGCGATGTTGGCGATGGCGACCTCGTCCTCCAGCTCGGGCGCGTTGGTGCACCACTCCTGGAGCCGGTGGGAGAAGACCAGCGCGTCGTCACCCAGCATCAGGCAGTACGCGGCCAGTTGCACACCGTCCACACCGGACGGTACCGAAGTGTCCACTCCGGACAGCGGGTCCTCGAAGCCGGTGCCGAACGCCCAGCGGGCGTCGTTCTCCTCGGTGATGGCCTCGTACACGTTGTCGAAACTCATATGTGCGGCACATCCTCGGGGATGTCGTAGAACGTCGGGTGCCGGTAGACCTTGTCGCCGCTGGGCGCGAAGAACGGGTCCTTCTCGTCCGGCGACGACGCCGTGATGTCCGCCGCGCGCACGACCCAGATCGACACGCCTTCGTTGCGGCGGGTGTAGAGGTCGCGGGCGTGGTGCAGCGCCATCCGGTCGTCGGCCGCGTGCAGCGAGCCGACGTGCACGTGGTTCAGCCCGCGCTTGCCGCGGACGAACACCTCGTACAGCGGCCAGTCGTGCTTGATCGGGCCCGGAGCCGCGGGGACGCCCTCCAGGGGGACGGCGCCGTGGCCGCCTTCGGCCGTCAGGTCGGTCACTTGCGCTCCTTCTTCCCGGCGTGCGCGACGGCGGCTTCCCGCACCCACGCGCCGTCTTCGTGCGCCCGGCGCCGGTGCTCGATCCGCGAGGCGTTGCACGGGCCGTTGCCCTTCAGCACGTTCTTGAACTCGTCCCAGTCCACCGCGCCGAAGTCGTAGTGCCCGCGCTCGGCGTTCCACTTCAGCGCAGGGTCCGGGAACGTGACGCCCAGGGCCTCGGCCTGCGGCACCGACATGTCCACGAACCGCTGCCGCAGCTCGTCGTTGGTGTGGCGCTTGATCTTCCACGCCATCGACTGCGCGGTGTTCGGCGAATCGGCGTCCGGCGGCCCGAACATCATCAGCGACGGCCACCACCAGCGGTTCACGGCCTCCTGCACCATCTCCCGCTGCTGCGAGGTCCCGCGCATCATCGTCATCAGCAGCTCGTAGCCCTGCCGCTGGTGGAAGGACTCCTCCTTGCAGATCCGGATCATCGCCCGCGCGTACGGCCCGTACGACGACCGGCACAGCGGCACCTGGTTGCAGATCGCCGCGCCGTCGACCAGCCAGCCGATCACGCCGACGTCGGCGAAGGTCAGCGTCGGGTAGTTGAAGATCGACGAGTACTTCTGCCGTCCGGTGATCAGCTTGTCGGTGAGGTCCGCCCGGTCCGCGCCCAGCGTCGCCGCGGCCGAGTACAGGTAGAGCCCGTGGCCGGCCTCGTCCTGCACCTTGGCCAGCAGGATCGCCTTGCGCCGCAGCGACGGCGCCCGGGTGATCCAGTTGCCTTCGGGCTGCATGCCGATGATCTCCGAGTGCGCGTGCTGCGCGATCTGCCGGATCATCGTCTTGCGGTAGCCGTCGGGCACCCAGTCGCGCGGCTCGATCCGCTGGTCGCGCTGGATGGTGTGCTCGAAGTGCTCTTCGAGCGAAGCTACGGCCGTCACGGCTGCTCCTTCGAAACCAGCGTCAGGACGTCGTACTTGGCCACGGACTCGCCGTCGGCGTTGGTGACGTCGGCGTCCCAGCGGACCTCGCCGTACTCCTGGTCGATCCGCGGGGTGATCTGCTTCGCGGTCAGCGTCACCGTCAGCGAGTCGCCGACCTTGACCGGGGTGAGGAAGCGGAGGTTCTCCAAGCCGTAGTTGGCCAGCACCGGGCCCGGCTCGGGCGAGACGAACAACCCGGCCGCGAAGGAGACGACCAGGTACCCGTGCGCGACGATCCCGCCGAACAGCGGGTTCGCGGCCGCCGCCGCGGGGTCGGTGTGCGCGTAGAACGTGTCGCCGGTGAACTCGGCGAAGTGGTCGACGTCTTCCTGGGAAACCACCCGCGGCCCGGCCACCACCGAGTCGCCGATGCGAAGCTCGGCCAGGGACTTCCGGAACGGGTGGACGCCCTCGGTGCGCGGCGCGCCGGCGACCCAGCGGCCGGTGACGGCGGAGAGCACCGCGGGCGAACCCTGCACGGCGGTGCGCTGCATGTGGTGCAGGACCCCGCGGATCCCGCCCATCTCCTCGCCGCCGCCCGCGCGGCCCGGGCCGCCGTGGACCAGCTGCGGCATCGGTGAGCCGTGCCCGGTGGACTCCTTCGCGTCTTCGGCGTCGAGCACCAGCAGCCGGCCGTGGAACGGCGCCGCACCCAGGACGACCTCGCGGACGAACTCCTTGTCCGCCGACACGATCGAGCCGGCGAGGCTGCCGCCGCCGCGAGCGGCGAAGTCGACGACCTGCTCGGTGGACGTGTACGGCATCAGCGTCGAGACCGGGCCGAACGCCTCGACCTCGTGCGGCTCGGTTCGTTCCGGATCGGCCTTGAGCAGCACCGGCGAGATGAAGGCGCCACGCTCGGCATCGGCGTCGACGACCTCGACCTTCTCCGGGTCACCGAACACGACGCTCCCGGCGTCCAGCAGCGCCTTCAGCGACCGCCGGACCTCCTCGCGCTGTTCCAGGCTGGCCAGCGCACCCATCCGGACGCCTTCCGACGCGGGGTTGCCGACGGTCACCTTCGCGAGCCGCTCGGACGCGGCGGCAGCGACGTCGTCGAGCAGCGACGCCGGAACGAACGCGCGTCGGATCGCGGTGCACTTCTGCCCCGCCTTGACCGTCATTTCGGTGGTCAGCTGCTTGACGAACAGGTCGAACTCGGTGGTGCCCTTCACGGCGTCCGGGCCGAGGATCGAGCAGTTCAGCGAGTCGGCCTCGGCGTTGAACCGGACGGCGTTGCGGATGATCGCCGGGTGCGCGCGCAGCTTCTGGGCGGTCGACGCCGAGCCGGTGAAGGACACCAGGTCCTGCGCGGTGACGTGGTCCAGGAGGTCGCCGACGTTGCCGGCGACGAACTGCAGCGCGCCCTCCGGCAGGATGCCCGACTCGATGATCAGCTCGACCAGCCGCGCGGTCAGGTACGCCGTCGAGCTGGCCGGCTTGACCAGGCTCGGGACACCGGCCAGGAAGGCGGGCGCGAACTTCTCCAGCGGCCCCCAGACCGGGAAGTTGAACGCGTTGATCTGGACGGCGACGCCCCGCAGCGGGGTCGCGATGTGCTGGGCGACGAACGTGCCCCCGCGCGAGAGCGGCTCCACCGCGCCTTCGACGTAGACGGTGTCGTTCGGCAGCTCGCGCTTGCCCTTCGAGCCGTAGCTGAAGAGGACGCCGATGCCGCCGTCGATGTCGAACTTCGAGTCGCCCAGCGTCGCCCCGGTGCGAGCCGACAGCGCGTACAACTCCTCGCGGTGCTCGCGCAGGTGCGAGGCCAGCGCCTTGAGCAGGGCCGCACGCTGGTGGAACGTCAGCTCGCGCAGCGCCGGGCCGCCGACCGCGCGGCCGTACGCCAGCGCGGCGGCGAAGTCGACGCCCGCCGAGGAGATCCGGGCGACCTCCTCGCCGGTGGCCGCGTCGTGCAGCGGGACGCCCTCGTCCGCCGCCGTGTGCCAGCTCCCGGAGACGTAGCTGCGCAGCAGTGCCATCAGGTCCCTCTCGCCGAATTACCTACCGGACGTTCAGTTAATCGCATGGTAGCCGCCGAGCCCGAAGATCGGAAGACCTCGACGCTTGACACCGGCCCCGACCACTGCCTTTACTGAGCGGCACCGCGAGGTGACCGTCCATTCGGTCAGTGAAGACGGGGGATCAATGACCAACGCCGCGCACACCATGTTCGCCGCCGACGAGGCGTCCCGCGCGCTGGGCATCGAACTCGTCGAAGCAGGAGACGGCCGGGCCGTGGCGACCATGACGATCACGCCCGCGATGGTCAACGGCCACGACATCGCCCACGGCGGGTACGTCTTCCTGCTCGCCGACACCGCGTTCGCCTGCGCCTGCAACACCCACGGCCCGGTCACGGTCGCCGCGGGCGCGGAGATCTCCTTCGTCGCGGCCGGCCGGCTGGGTGACCACCTCGTCGCCACGGCCACCGAGCGCACCCGCTACGGCCGCAACGGCATCTACGACGTCACCGTGCACCGGGAGACCCCCGCGGGGCCCGAGGTCGTCGCCGAATTCCGCGGCCGCAGCCGCGTCCTCTCCGCGAAACGGGACTGAGCATGATCGAGACGGACATCGGCGCGGACGAGCTGGCCGCCCTCCAGCTGGAACGTCTGCAGTGGACACTCCGGCACGCCTACACGAACGTGCCCGCCTACACGCGGAAGTTCGACGAGGCCGGCGTCCACCCGGACGACTGCAAGGAACTGGCCGACCTGGCGAAGTTCCCGTTCACCACCAAGCAGGACCTGCGCGAGAACTACCCGTTCGGGATGTTCGCCGTGCCGCAGGACCAGGTGCGGCGCATCCACGCCTCCAGCGGCACCACCGGCAAGGCCACCGTCGTCGGGTACACCGAGCAGGACATCGACACCTGGGCGACGGTGATGGCCCGCTCGATCCACGCGGCGGGCGGCCGGCCGGGGCACAAGGTGCACGTCGCCTACGGCTACGGCCTGTTCACCGGCGGCCTCGGCGCGCACTACGGCGCCGAGAAGCTGGGCTGCACGGTGATCCCGGCCTCCGGCGGGATGACCGCGCGGCAGGTGCAGCTGATCACCGACTTCCGCCCGGAGATCATCATGGTGACGCCGTCGTACATGCTGACGCTGCTCGACGAGTTCGAGCGGCAGGGCGTCGACCCGCGGGCGAGCTCGCTCAAGGTCGGCATCTTCGGCGCGGAGCCGTGGACCGAGCAGATGCGCGCCGAGATCGAGGAGCGGTTCGCGCTCGACGCCGTCGACATCTACGGGCTGTCGGAGGTGATGGGCCCGGGGGTCGCGCAGGAGTGCGTCGAAACGAAGGACGGCCTGCACATCTGGGAGGACCACTTCTACCCCGAGGTGATCGACCCGTACTCCGAGGAGGTCCTGGGCGGCGGCGAGACCGGTGAACTGGTGTTCACGTCGCTGACCAAGCAGGCGCTGCCGATCATCCGCTACCGCACCCGCGACCTGACCGAGCTGAACCCGGGCACCGCGCGGCCGGCGTTCCGGCGGATGGCCAAGGTCACCGGGCGCACCGACGACCTGATCATCCTGCGCGGGGTCAACGTCTTCCCGACGCAGATCGAGGAGATCGTGCTGCGGACGGCCGGGCTGAGCCCGCACTTCCAGCTCGTCCGGTCCACCCGCGGCCGGCTCGACCACCTCACCGTGCGGGTCGAGGCCCGCCACGACGCTTCCGGCGACGACCGGTCGCGGGCGGCTGCGGAGCTGGTCACCGGCGTGAAGGACGGCGTCGGCGTGACGGTGTCGGTGGACGTCGTCGACCCGGACACCCTGGAACGGTCGATGGGCAAGATGCGGCGGATCGTGGACGAGCGGGACAAGCCGTGACGGCCCCGCGGCGCGGGCGGCCCGGCTACGACCTCGAATCACTGCTGCAGGTGGCGGTGAAGCTGTTCAACGAGCGCGGCTACGACGGCACGAGCATGGAGGACCTCTCCCGCAAGCTCGGCATCACGAAGTCGGCGATCTACCACCACGTGCCCAGCAAGGAAGAGCTGCTGCGGCTGGCGGTCGACCGCGCGCTGGACGGGCTGTTCGAGGTGGCGTCGGAGACGGCTCAGCTCGACGGGCGGGCGATCGACCGGCTGGAGCACCTGGTGCGCGGTAGCGTGCTGGTGCTGGCGGACCGGCTGCCGTTCGTGACGTTGCTGCTGCGCGTGCGCGGCAACACGAAGGTGGAGCGGGCGGCGCTGGCGCGGCGGCGCGAGTTCGACCGGTTGGTGACCGACCTGGTCAAGCAGGCCGAAGCGGAGGGCGACGTCCGCCCGGACGTCGACCCGGCGGTCACCGCGCGGCTGGTGTTCGGCATGGTGAACTCGCTGATCGAGTGGTACAAGCCGCGGCGCGGGTCGGCGGCGGCCGAGGTCGCGGACGCGGTGTGCAAGGTGGCCTTCGAGGGCCTGCGCACCGGGTCGTGAGCCGTCACTCCGCCCGCACGCGCTCCAAGCCCGGGCGGAGGTCTTCTTCGAGGACCTCTCCGAGGTAGACCGCGGCCACCTGCTGCCGTTTGTCGACGATCAGCGAGATCGGCACCGCGGCGAGCGGGATCCCGCGCAGCTGCAGGGCGATCCGCCCGGAGTCGTCGTGGATCGACGGATAGCCGAGCTCGAAGTTCCGGACGAAGTCGGCGGCGTACTGGCGGTTGTCCCGGACGTTGAGCCTCCGCACGGCAGGGCGGGCACCACGCGCCCCACAGGTTGAGCAGGACGACCTTCCGAGCGTAGTCGCTCAGGGCGATCCGCCGGGCCGGGTCGGTGACGTCGGGACCGGCCAGCTCGGCCAACGCGCCCGAGCAGCATGGCCCCACCCTGGCCAGTGCTCACTCCTCGGTGATCTGCGGCGGCCGCCCGGCCTGCCACAGCAGGGCCTCCCGCAGCTGGCCGATGAGCCGCTCGTCGTCCGCTTCGGACGGGTCGATGCCCAGCGGGATCCAGCGCTCGGACACCTTTTCGCCCCGGTCGTAGCTGGAGATCACGATGCCCGAGTACGACAGGGACGCTTCGTCCGCGCAGTCGCCGTCCGGCAGCGGCTCGTCGGCTTCGAAGCCTTCGTCGAAGCTGACGTGGCGATGCTGCAGGCGGACGCTCACCCAGCGTCCGGCCGGCCGGATCGGCGCGCCTTCTTCGTTCATCTGCTCCTACCCCCGGTCACGGGCCCCCTGCCGTCTCGTCGTATCCGGACGCCGAGGAGTTACCGGCGGGTTATTCCGGTTGCGTAACGACAAAGGTTGGCGCGAAACACCCCCCGACCGCCACCCGAGTCACTCTTTTGACGATGGGTCAACTACTTGTTGACACCGTGCCGATCCCCCGCGAGGCTGAGCGGATGACCAGTGGGACCCGGCCCCGGCGCCGCCGGCTCGAGCCGGCCGAACGGCGGGCGGAGATCCTCGCCGCCGCCCGGCACCTGTTCGGGGCGGGCAGCTACGCCTCGGTGTCCACTTCGGACATCGCCGAGGCCGCCGGGGTGGCGCGCCCGCTGATCAACCACTACTTCGGCGGGAAGCGCGAGCTGTACCTGCAAGTGGTGCGGCAGCTGATGATCGTGCCCGCGCCGGTCACCGAAGCGCTGCCGGACACCACGATGGAGCAGCGGCTGGCGATCGGCGTCGAACGGTGGATCGAGGTCGTGGACCGCAACCGCGACGCCTGGCTGACCGTGATCGGGCCGGAGGCGGCCGGGCGCGACCCCGAGATCGAGCGGATCATGCTGGAGGCCGACGAGATCGCCGCCGACCGGGTCCTGGAGGCCGCGCTGATGACCGGCGTGACCGAAGGCCGCGAAGAGCTGCGGGCGATGATCCGGTCGTTCGGCGGAATGCTGCGCGCGGCGTCGCGGGAGTGGCTGATCCGCGGCACGCTGGACCGCGCGGCGCTGCGCACCTTCCTCACCGATTCGATCCTCAACCTGCTGAAGATCACCTACCCGGCGGTCCTCGCCGAGCGGCGCGGAAGCGGCGGGCGAACGCCGCCGGTGTCATCCCGGTCCAGCGCTTGAACGCGTGGATGAAGCTCGACGCTTCGGCGTACCCGAGCCGGTAGGCGACGTCCTCGACCGAGAGCACGCCGGTGTCCAGGAGCTCTTCGGCGAGCGCCTGGCGGACCTCGTCGACCAGCGCCCGGTAGCTCGTGCCCGCTTCGGTCAGGCGCCGGCGCAGGGTGCGCGTGCTGAGCGTCAGCCGGCGGGCGATCTCGTCCATTCCGGCGTCGACGCCGCCGAGCCGGACCAGGCGTTCCCGTACCTGCTGCGAAATGCCCGAACGCTCCCGTCGCCGCGCGACGAGCGCTTCGCACTGCGCGGCGCACAGGGCGACGGTCTGGTCGTTGGCCTGCGGCAGCGGCCGGCTCAGCAGCGCCGGATCGAGAGTCGCGCGGCAGCCGTCGGCGCCGAAGCGCGGCAGCACGCCGAACGCGGCCCGGTAGTCCTCAGGCGTGGCCGGTCCGTGCCGGAAGGTCAGCTCGTCCAGCGCGATCTCGGGCAGGAGGTCGCGCATGACGGCGAAGATCGCGGCCAGATCCCGCAGGACGAGGAAGCGGGCGACGTCGGCGGGCACGCGGCGGTCGTCGAGTTCCAGCGTCAGCCGGTCGGCGCCGAGGACGACGTGCGGGATGCAGAAGGCGAAGCTCAGGTCGAAGTAGCGGAGGGCGAAGAGCATCGCGTCGCGCAACGTCGGGCTGCTGATGCAGGCGAAGCCGAAGATGCCGAAGGTGGTGACGCGGTAGCGGCGGCCCAGCTGCAGCGCCGTCGCGTCGGAGCCGTCGAGAGCGGCCAGCGCCCGGACGACGGCCAGCTCCTGGCGGGCGTCGACCTGGACGGCCGGGTCGGCGAGCTGGTCCGGCGTCAGCGTGGTCGCGGCGAGCAGCCGTTCGGCCGGCACGCCCCGTTCCGCGGCGAACCGGGTCATCAGCTCGATGCTCGCGGTGCCGCGCGGGAAGTCCCAGTCCACGACGGCGGGCGCGGCGAGCTCGGCCATGGCCGGAATTCTGGATCACGACCGGAGAAGTGTCCAATCGAGGACCGGATCTGTCCGGGATGGTCGTTAGGGTGACGCCGTGGAGACCTTGAGCCGCCGAGCCGTGAACCGCGCCACGCTGGAGCGCCAGCTGCTGCTGCGCCGGGCGAAGGTGTCCGCTTTTGACGCGGTGGAGCATCTGGCCGGCCTCCAGGCGCAAGCGCCGTTTCCGCCGTACTTCGGGCTGTGGGCGCGGCTGGAGGGGTTCCGGCCGCCGGAACTCGCGGAGCTGCTCGAGAACCGCCGCGTGGTGCGGATCGCGCTGATGCGCGGCACCGTCCACCTGGTGACGGCGGCGGACGCGCTGGCGTGGCGGCCGGTGGTGCAGGTGCTCTACGACCGCGATCTCCAGCAGAACGCCCTGCACGCCCGCGCACTGGCCGGGCTCGACCACGACCTCGTCGCCGAGGCCGCGCGGAAGCTGCTCCTCGGCGGGCCGATGCCGGGCAGCGCGCTGGGCGCCGAGCTGGCGCGCACCTGGGACGTCCCGGCGGCCTCCCTGACCCACCTGGCCCGGGGCCGGCTGCCGCTGGTGCAGACGCCGCCCCGGGCGATCTGGGGCAAAGCCGGGCAGACGACGTACGCGTGCCTCGACGAGTGGGTGGGCGCTCCCCTGTCGCCGCCTTCGCCCGCTTCGCTGATTTCGCGGTACTTGCGCGCGTTCGGCCCGGCCACGGTGGCGGACGTGCAGACGTGGGCGGGCATCACGCGCCTGGGCGAGGTGGCCGCTTCGATGGACTTGCGCCGCTACCGCGACGCGGACGGCCGCGAGCTGCTGGATCTGCCGGAGCTGACGCTGCCCGGCGAGGACGTTCCGGCGCCGCCGCGGCTGCTGGGGCCGTTCGACCAGCTGATCCTGTCGTACGCCGACCGGACCCGGGTGATCTCGGACGCCTGCCGCAAGCGCGTGATTTCGCAGAACGGCCTGGTCAAGGGCACGCTGCTGGTCGACGGCCAGGTGTGCGGCTTCTGGGAGATCAAGGCGTCGCGCAAGGCGGCGGTGATCGAGCTGTCGCCGTTCGAGAAGCTGGTGAAGCGTGATCTGGCGGCGTTGGAGAAGTCGGCGGCAGAACTGGTGAAGTGGGCCGAGACGGCCGCGGAGACGCATGAGGTGCGCGTCCTCCCCCCGGAGTGAGCTGGCCGGAAATCTCGATTGAGTGACCGTTCGTGGCCTGTTGTCACAGGCCTTCAGTCCGTAGCTTTTCGGGCATGACTGGTTCGGCGAAGGGGCCGTCGGTGCTGATCGTGGGCGCCGGGTTCGGCGGCATCGGGACGGCGATCGAGCTCAAGCGGGCGGGGTTCACCGAGTTCACGATCCTGGAGAGCGCCGCCGAACCCGGCGGCGTCTGGCGGGACAACACCTACCCCGGGGCCGCGTGTGACATCCCCTCGCCGCTCTACTCCTTCTCCTTCGAGCCCAACCCGCGGTGGCCGAAGCGGTTCTCGCACCAGCCCGACATCCTCGCCTACCTGCGGCGCGTCATCGCGAAGTACGGGCTCGAGCCGCACATCCGGTACCGGACCGAAGTCACCGGGGCCGCGTTCGACGAAGCGCGCGGCCTCTGGCGCGTCGAGACGCGGGGCGGGGAGACCTTCGAGGCGACCGTCTTCGTCCCCGCCGTCGGGCAGCTGTCGCGGCCGGCGCTGCCGGACATCCCGAACCGGGAAAGCTTCGCCGGCGACGCCTTCCACTCCGCGCGGTGGGACCACGACGTCGACCTGACCGGCAAGCGCGTCGCCGTCATCGGGACCGGGGCCAGCGCCGTGCAGTTCGTGCCCGAGCTGCGGAAACGCGCCCAGCACGTCACGGTCTTCCAGCGCACGCCGCCGTACGTCATGGCGAAGTCCGATCCGAGCTACCGGCGGTGGCAGCACTGGCTGTTCGAGCACCTGCCGCCGACCCAGCTGCTCGGCCGGCTGCGGATCTTCCTGCTCGCCGAGTACGCCACCTACGCCATGACCGCCACCCGGTGCTGGCGAAGATGTTCGAGCTGCGGACCGCCCAGCTGCGCCGCCGCCACATCAAGGATCCGGAGCTGCGGGCCAAACTCAAGCCCGCCTACCCGCTGGGCTGCAAGCGGATCCTCTTCACCAACGAGTACCTGCCCGCCCTCGCCCAGCCGGACGTCGACGTCGAGACGCGGCGGATCCGCGAGATCACCGAGAAGGGCGTGCGGGTCGAGGACGGGACGGAGCTCGAGGCGGACGTCCTGGTCTACGGCACCGGTTTCGCGGCGACGGAGTTCCTCGGCCGGATGCAGGTGCGCGGCCTCGGCGGGCGGTCGCTGCAGGACGAGTGGTCCGGCGGCGCGCGGGCGTACCTGGGCATGACCGTGCCCGGCTTCCCCAACCTGTTCTGCGTCTACGGGCCCAACACGAACCTCGGCGCCGGGTCCATCATCTACATGATCGAGCGCCAGGCGCGCTACATCCGCCAGGCGGTGGAGCGGCTCACCCGGCCCGGAGTGTCCTATTTGGACGTGCGGCCGGAGGTCGAAGACTCCTACGACCGGGAGGTGCAGCAGCGGCTGGGCCGCAGCGTGTGGACCGCCTGCACGAGCTGGTACCGGCAGGCCGACGGCCGGGTGACGACCAACTGGCCCGGCCTGGTCACCGAGTACGACCGCCGGACCCGGCGCTTCGACGTCGCGGACTACCGGGTGGCGGGCTGATGGACTACGACGTCCTGGTGATCGGTTCGGGGTTCGGCGGCAGCGTCACGGCGCTGCGGCTGACCGAGAAGGGCTACCGCGTCGGCGTGCTGGAGACCGGCCGCCGGTTCGCCGACGACGAGTTCGCGAAGACGTCGAAGCGGGTGCGGAAGTACCTGTGGGCGCCGGCACTGGGGTGCTTCGGCATCCAACGGCTCACACTGCTGAAGAACACGTTCGTGATGAGCGGCTCGGGCGTCGGCGGGGGTTCGCTGGTGTACGCGAACACGCTGTACGAGCCACCGGACGGCTTCTACGCCGACCCGCAGTGGGCGCACATCACGGACTGGAAGGCCGAGCTCGCGCCGTACTACGACCAGGCGAAGCGGATGCTCGGCGTGGTCGAGAACCCGGCGACGACGGCCGCGGACCGGGTGCTGCTTTCGGTGGCCGAGGACATGGGCATCGGGCACACCTATCGGCGCACGCCGGTCGGCGTCTACTTCGGACAGTCCGGAGTGGACCCGTTCTTCGGCGGCGCCGGTCCCCGGCGTTCGTCCTGCACGCTGTGCGGCGAGTGCATGACCGGGTGCCGGGTCGGGGCGAAGAACACGACCGTGAAGAACTACCTGTACCTGGCCGAGCAAGCGGGTGCCGTGGTCCATCCCTTGACGACGGCGGTGTCGGTGCGGCCGATCGACGGCGGGTACGCGGTGGACACCCGCCGCACCGGCGGCCGTTCCCGCCGGACGTTCACGGCGTCGCAGGTGGTGTTCTCCGCGGCCGCGCTGGGAACCCAGCGGCTCCTGCACCGGATGCGGGACACGGGAACGCTGCCTGCGCTGTCCCCCCGGCTGGGCCTGCTGGCCCGCACGAACTCCGAAGCCATCCTGGCCGCGCGGTCGCTGCGGCCGGGCACGGACTACACGCGCGGGGTCGCGATCACGTCGTCGATCCACCCGGACGCGGTCACGCACGTGGAGCCGGTGCGGTACGGGCGTGGCAGCAACCTGATGGGGCTGCTGGCGACGGTGCTGGTGGACGGCTCGCCGGGCCGCCGTCGCTGGGTGCTCGGGCTCCGCGAGCTGTTTTCTGGCCGAACCGCGGGGAGGTGGATCCGCGGCCGGCGTTGGGCTCGCCGTACCGGCGGGTGGCGGCGGTGGCTCCTCGACGTCCGGTCGTCCCGCCGGAAGCACCGGGAGCCCTGCGGCTGCCACTGACACCCCGCTGAGGGCCCTCCCGGACCGCGCCGCCGGGAGGGCCTGCTCAGCGCACGGTCACGGCAGGCCCGCGAGCCCGGCCGACACCGTGTTGGCGAACGCGTACCCCTGCGACGCGTCCCAGTTGATCGACCACGTCATCGCGCCCCGGATCGACGGGTACGTCGCCGACGGTTTGAAGCTGCCGCACGATGTTCCGCGGGCCAGGCAGTTCAGCGCCGAGACCGTGTTGGCCGGGGCCTGGTAGCCGCCGCCCGCGGCTTGGGGCGACGCCGGGAGGCCGAGGCCGACCTGGTCCGCTCGCAGGCCGCCCTGCAGCTGGATGCAGGCCAGCGCCGTCAGGAAGTCGACCGTGCCCTGGGAGTAGACGTTGCCGTTGCAGCCGTTCATCGAGCCGGAGTTGTAGTACTGCATGTTGACGATCGTCAGGATGTCCTTGATGTTCAGCGCCAGCTGGAAGTAACCGCCGGCCGTGGACTGCATGTCGATCGTCTGCGGCGCCATCGTGAGGACCTTGCCGCCGCCGTTGTAGATGCTCCGCAGCGCCTGGCCCATGTAGGTGGCGTTGATGCCGTTCTCCAGGTCGATGTCGACGCCGTCGAAGCCGTAGTTCGCGATCAGCGACTTGATGCTGTTCGCGAAGTTGTTCGCCGACGAAGAGTCGCTGACGCTGATCGTGCCGTTCTGGCCGCCGACCGAGATGATGACCTTCTGGCCGCGGGCCTGCACCGTCTTGATGTCGGCCTTGAACTGGGCGTCCGTGTAGCCGCCGAGCTGTGAAGACAGGCCGGAGTCGAGCGTGAAGCTCACCGCGCCGGGCGTGCCGGTGGCGTCCGCGAAGGACACCGCGATGATGTTGTACTTCGTCGGGACATCGGCGAGCTTCAGCGCCTTGGCCCCGTTGTAGAAGTTCTGCCAGTAGCCCGTCAGGACGTGCTTCGGCAGGTCGCCCTGCGTGGGCGGCGTCGTGGTCGTCGTCGGTGGGGTGGTCGTCGTCGGGGGCGTGGTCGGGGTGGTGGGCGTGGTCGGCGTCGTCGTCGGCGGGGTGCCCGGGCCGTCGAGGCTGACGTCGTCGGCGAAGTACGCCGGCTGGCCGTACCAGCCGTGCAGGTACACCGTCAGCGACGTGCTCGAGCCGGTCGTGAAGCTCAGCGACAGCTGCTGGTAGCCGCTGGTGCCCGGCGTCCAGGTGCTGGCCGTCGCCGAGCCGGAAACGCCCAGGTAGACGTAGCTGCCCTGGACCCAGCCGGACAGCTTGTACGCCGTGTTCGCCGAGACGGTGAGCGTCTGCGAGCACTGGGCGTTGTCCGACGACGACGGTGTCGCGTTCAGGGCCCGGCTGCCGCTGTGCACCGGCGAGCTCACCGCGGCCGACGTGCCGGTGCACGTCCAGCCCGTGGTGCCGGCTTCGAAGCCGGGGTTGGCCAGGATGTTCGCCGCCGAAGCGCTGCCGGCGAGCACGAAAGTCACGCCGAGGCACAGTGCAACCACGGAAAGTAAGGAAAGCAGAGCGAAGCGGACCTTGGGGACCACGGGCGACCTCCACGACACTGGTGAGGCAGGTCACCACAAAGTGGACTAGACCAATCTGATTGTCAAGCAGCCCCATCCGAAAGTCGGGGCGGCGGAAACGGCAGAATGAGACGATCGGAACCAGGCGAAGCAGGAGCGTGTTGCAGTGAGCGTGTCGGTCGAGCAGAAGATCGCCGAAGAACTGGGCGTGCGCGAAGGACAGGTCAAGGCCGCCGTCGAGCTGCTCGACGGCGGGTCGACCGTGCCGTTCATCGCCCGTTACCGCAAGGAAGTCACCGGCATGCTCGACGACGCGCAGCTGCGCACGCTCGAAGAGCGGCTGCGCTACCTGCGGGAACTCGACGAGCGCCGGCTCGCCGTGCTCGAGTCCGTCCGCAGCCAGGGCAAGCTCGACGAGGCCCTGGAGGCCCAGATCCTCGCCGCGGACACGAAGTCCCGGCTCGAGGACATCTACCTCCCGTACAAGCCGAAGCGCCGCACGAAGGCGATGATCGCCCGCGAAGCCGGTCTCGAACCGCTGGCCGACGGCCTGCTGAACGACCCTTCGACGGATCCGCAGGCCGCGGCGGCGGTGTTCGTCGACGCCGACAAGGGTGTCGCGGACGCCCAAGCCGCCCTCGACGGTGCCCGCGCGATCCTCGTCGAGCGCTTCGCCGAGGATCCCGACCTGATCGGCGAGCTGCGCGAGAAGATGTGGGGTCAGGGCCACCTGGTGGCCAAGGTCCGCGCGGGCAAGGAGGAGGAAGGCGCGAAGTTCTCCGACTACTTCGACTTCTCCGAGCCCTACACCAAGCTCCCCTCGCACCGGATCCTCGCGATGCTGCGCGGCGAGAAGGAGGAGGTCCTCGACCTCACCATGTCGCCGGACGAGCCCACCGACGAGCCGCAGGTCGGGCCGACCGACTACGAGGCGCGCATCGCCGCGAAGTTCGGCATCACGCAGCAGGGACGTCCGGGCGACAAGTGGCTCGGCGACACCGTCCGCTGGGCCTGGCGCACCAAGATCCTCCTCCACCTGGGCATCGACCTGCGGATGCGGCTGCGCCAGGCGGCCGAGGACGACGCCGTGCGCGTGTTCGCCGCCAACCTGCGCGACCTGCTGCTGGCCGCGCCGGCCGGCACCCGCGCCACCATGGGCCTCGACCCGGGCTTCCGGACCGGCGTCAAGGTGGCGGTCGTGGACGCGACCGGCAAGGTCGTCGACACCCACGTCATCTACCCGCACCAGCCGGCGAACAAGTGGGACCAGTCGATCGCCGAGCTCGCGGCGCTGTGCGCGCGGCACAAGGTCGAGCTGATCTCGATCGGCAACGGGACGGCGTCGCGCGAGACCGACAAGCTCGCCATCGAGCTGATCAAGAAGCACCCGGAGCTGAAGCTGACGAAGGCGATCGTGTCCGAGGCGGGCGCGTCGGTGTACTCGGCGTCGGCGTTCGCTTCGGCGGAGCTGCCGAACATGGACGTCTCGCTGCGCGGCGCGGTGTCGATCGCCCGCCGGCTGCAGGACCCCCTGGCCGAGCTGGTGAAGATCGACCCGAAGTCGATCGGCGTCGGGCAGTACCAGCACGACCTGTCCGAGGTTTCGCTGTCGCGCTCGCTCGACGCGGTGGTCGAGGACTGCGTGAACGCGGTGGGCGTGGACGTCAACACGGCGTCGGCGCCGCTGCTGACCCGGGTTTCGGGCATCACGACGGGCCTGGCGGAGAACATCGTGTCCCACCGCGACACGAACGGGCCGTTCCGCTCCCGCATGGCGCTGAAGGAGGTCGCGCGGCTGGGCCCGAAGGCGTTCGAGCAGTGCGCGGGCTTCCTGCGCATCCCGGACGGCGACGACCCGCTCGACTCGTCGGCGGTCCACCCGGAGGCGTACCCGGTGGTCCGGCGGATCCTGTCGAAGACGGGCACGGACATCCGCGCGCTGATCGGCAACTCCCGGACGCTCTCGTCGCTGCGCCCCGGCGAGTTCGTGGACGAGACGTTCGGCCTCCCGACGGTGACGGACATCCTCTCGGAGCTGGACAAGCCGGGCCGCGACCCCCGCCCGGCGTTCAAGACGGCGACGTTCGCCGAGGGCGTGGACAAGATCGGCGACCTCAAGCCGGGCATGACGCTGGAGGGTGTCGTGACGAACGTGGCGGCGTTCGGCGCGTTCATCGACGTCGGCGTCCACCAGGACGGGCTGGCCCACGTTTCGGCGCTGTCGAAGAACTTCGTGAAGGACCCGCGGGAGGTCGTCAAGCCCGGGGACATCGTGAAGGTGAAGGTGCTGGACGTCGACGTGCCGCGCAAGCGGATCTCGCTGACGCTGCGCCTGGACGACGAGCCGGGCGCCGGATCTTCCCGCGGCGGCGGCGAGCGCCGGGACCGCGGCCAGGGCGGCGGCGGTCAGGGCGGCGGCCAGCGCCGCGGCGGTGGCGGCGGGGGCGGTCAGCGCGGCAGCAGCGGCGGTGGCGGCGGCCGGGACCGCGGCGGGAACACGAGCGGCTCGATGGCCGACGCGCTCCGGCGGGCCGGGTTCGGCAAGTAGCTCTCCGGTGAAGGCGGGCCACCAGCGGGTGGGCCCGCCTTCACCGCGTTCAGGGCGACCGCAGCGCGAACAGGCCCACGGCGAACAGCACCACCGGCACCACCGCGGCCGCGGCGCTGATCAGCCAGGTGCCCCCGCGCCACCCCACCGGCGACGCGTCCAGAACCAGCCGCCGCACCAACGCCGCCTCCACGACCGCCGTCAGCAGAAAACCCAGTCCCACGCTGAAGATCGCCGCCGCCCCGACGAACAGCAGCCCGGAAGTCGACGCGGCGGCCAAGGGCACCGCGACCTCCCAGCGCACCACCCCCGCGGCCGCCGCGAGCAGCGCCAGCAGCAGCACGAACACCACCAGGAAGCCGATCCGCGCCGGCATCGGGTGGGGGCCGCGCGCGAAGAGCCAGAAGCCCGCGTCGAGCCCCGCCACGACGACCGCCAGCACCACGAGACCTGCACGGAACGTCAGCACCCGATCACTCTAGCGGCGAACAGAACCTCGCCTCCACGCTTCCCAGCTCACCGAAGTCCGCCACCACGTGGCTGCCCGCGCGGATCGGGCAGGGCGGGGTGGCCGTTCCCGTCGTCACGATGTCGCCCGGGCAAAGCGTCCGGCCGTGGCGGGGCAGCTCCATCGCCAGCCAGTGCAGTGCCAGGCGTGGGTCGCCCAGCACCAGGCTGCCGCTGCCGCGGGAGAACTCCTCACCGTCGGCGTGGAGGACCACCTGGCAGCGGGGCAGGTCGACGGTGCGCCAGCCCGGCACCGGGCGGCCCTCGACGAACCGGCCCGAGCACGCCGCGTCGGCCAGCAGTTGCGGGCCGCCCGCGTGGCGGTGGTCGGTGTAGCGGCTGTCCGGCAGCTCGATCGCCAGGAACATCGTGTCGACCGCGTCGAGCACCGCGGTCAGCGACGGCGACAGACCCGGGTCGGCCTTGAGCCGGAAGGCGAACTCGGGTTCGGCGACGCCCATGGTCATGGTGTCCGCCGGTACCGGGGCACCCTCGACCTGGTGGAACCGTTCGAACATCGCGCCCGCCAGCGGCCCGGGGACGCCGAGGTACTGGCGGGCGTACACGGTGGTCGCGCCGATCTTCCAGCCGGACACCGGCCCGGCCAGCTCGGCGAGCGCCGCCTGCGCCGCCATGCCGTCGGCCAGGTCGCCCGGGCGGGCGTCGTCCGGGAGACCCTCCAGCCGCTTGCCGGTCAGCCACGCGTCCCAGATCAGCTCCGCCGCCCGCTCTCGGTTCACGTCCGAGATCTTGCCAACCGGAACACCGGGTGTCGATCGGCTTCCGCGGCGAACGCTTCGGCCGGGTCGCCCGGCTTCGCGTCGAAGAACGGCGCCGTCACCGGAAGCTTGCGGACGTACGCGCGCAGCACCGGGCCCGCCGTCGCGGCGTCGGCCTCCTCGACCTCCCACGTCTGCCGCGTGTCGCCGCGCCACAGCCGGGCGGTCGCGTCGGCGCGCAGGTTGTGCACCCAGCCGACCCGCCCGTACGGCGACACGAGCCAGCGGTCGCCAGCGGCTTCGACGACGTTGACCGGGGTGGTGCGGTCGGCGCCGGAGCGCCGCCCGCGCGTGGTCAGCAGCCACCCGGTGCTCCCGGCGATCGGGATGCCGCGTTTCAGGCCCGCGGTCACCAGGACGTTCACCGCTTTCCGCATGACACCCAGCCGGTACTCCCGCGCCATCACGGGTGCATGGCGTAGACCCCGGAAAGCGCCCGCACCCGCGCCCACACGTTCTCGAACCGCCCGGCGTCCACCACCGGCTTGCGCAGCGCCGCCAGGGCGATCGCCTGCTGGGCCTCGGTCGAGCTCGCCTTGCCGTTGAGGTCCACCGCCGCGACGCTGAAGTCCTGCACCAGCACCGCGAAGATCTGGTCGGTGACCTCGTCGTCCAAGCCGGTGATGCGGGCCTGCTCCAGGACGAGCTGGCCGTAGACGATCAGCGTGAACAGCTCGGTCAGCGCGAGCCCGAAGTCGAGGTCGGCCTGCTGCGCCTCGTCCGGCGCCGCCTCGGTGAGCAGCTTGACCAGGAAGCCGGCCTGTTCGGTGAACAGCGCGACGTTCGGGATGTGGCCGGCTTCGGCGTAGGCGGTCTTCCAGTCGTGGAACCGGACCTTGGACAGGCCGCGCGCCGGGCCCTGGCGGAAGAGGAATTCGTCGTCCACGGCGTCGGTGCGCGTCGGCACCGGCGCGTACTCCTGCGGCGCGAACAGGTAGTTCGGCATGAACTTCGCGATCAGCGCCAGGTTGACGGCCACCGTGCCCTCGAGCTTCGGCAAGCCGTCGATGTCGTTCTTGGACATCGCCAGGTAGGTGTCGGCCTCGAACCCCTTGGCCGCGACGACGTCGGCGACCAGGCCGATCACCTTCTGCGCCTCGGTGGTGACCTTCATCTTGGTGATCGGGTTGAACAGCAGGTAGCGGCGGTCGTCCGGGTGCGCGCTGCGGAAGTAGTCCACGGCTCGGTCGGAGAACAGCTTCATCGCGGTCAGCCGCGCGTAGGCCTCGACGAACTCACGGCGGACGTGCGGGAAGTCCGTCACCGGCTTGCCGTACAGGACGCGGTTGTGCGCGTGCGTGATGGCTTCGTACAGCGAGTGCGTCGCCATGCCGATGCCGCCGAAGCAGAGGTTGAACTTGCCGATGTTGACCGTGTTCAGCGCGGCGCTGAACGCCTCGGCGCCGACGTGCAGGATGTCCTCGGCGTGCACCGGGTAGTCCTCGAGCCGGAACTCGGCGACGTACATCTGCGACGGCACGACGTTCTTCACGACGTGGTAGTTCGGGTGCCCGGAGTCGGCGTAGAAGAAGACGTACTGGTCAGGGCCCTCGACGCCGTCGATGCGGCCGAACACCGACACCGTGCGCGCGCAGTTGCCGTTGCCGATGTAGTACTTCGAGCCGTTCGCGCGGTAGCCGTCGCCGTCCTTCGTCAGCACCAGGTCGGAGGAGTAGATGTCGGCGCCGTGGTCCTTTTCGGACAGTCCGAAGGCGCCGACGCCGCCGGCGTCCAGCGCGTCGGCCGCGCGCTTGCGGGCGACGTCGTTGCCGCTCTGCCACACCGGGCCGAGGCCGAGGATGGTGACCTGCCACGGGTACCAGTAGTTGAGGCCGTAGAACCCGAGGATTTCCGAGAGCGCGGCGACGCGGCTGGTGTCCCAGCGCTTGTCCGGGTGGCCTTCGGCGTTCGCGGCCGGGGTCAGGAAGGTCGAGAACAGGCCTTCCTTGCCCGCGAACTCGAGGAAGTCCGCGTAGAAGGTGCGGGCGTGGTAGTCCTCGGTCAGCTTCGCCTTGCCGCGCTGCTCGAACCAGTCGATGGTCGCCCGGAGCAGGCGGCGCGTTTCCGCGTCGAAGCAGGCCGGATCGTACTCGTGCGGGTTCAGCAGCATGGGTGGTCCTCCTCGATTACCGACCGGTAACTTAGCAAGGCCGCGCGAGTGCGGGCAATCTCACTGGGAGTAGGTCACTCGCGTTGGGTACACTGATCATGCGGGCCGCTCAGTTCTGCCTCGGCCCGCTGCTGTTGTCGACTACCACGCGCCGCGGCCGTTGACCGGTCTGCGCCGGGCAGGACAACCCTTCTCAGATGATGGAGACCAGGGCGTTCGTACGCCCGCATGCACTTATGAGCACTTTTGCCGAACTCGGCCTGCCCACCCCGCTCGTGGCCGCGCTGGCCACGCAGGGCGTCACCGAGCCCTTCCCCATCCAGGCGGCGACCCTGCCGCACACCCTCGCCGGCCGTGACGTCCTCGGCCGCGGCCGGACCGGCTCCGGCAAGACCTACGGTTTCGTGCTGCCCCTGCTGGCCCGCCTCGCCGCGGGTCCGACGCGGCGCAAGCCGGGCCGTCCCCGCGCGCTGATCCTGGCGCCGACGCGCGAGCTCGCGACGCAGATCGAGGCGTCGATCCTGCCGCTGGCCAAGCCGCTGGGACTGAAGACGACGACCATCTTCGGCGGCGTCAGCGCGAACCCGCAGATCACCCGGCTGCGTGACGGCGTCGACATCGTCGTCGCCTGCCCCGGCCGGCTCGCCGACCACATGCGCTCCGGGCACGTGAAGCTCGACGCCATCGAGATCACCGTCCTCGACGAGGCCGACCACATGGCCGACCTGGGCTTCCTGCCCGAGGTGCGGCGGATCATGGACCAGACGCCGTCGCGCGGGCAGCGGATGCTCTTCTCCGCGACGCTGGACAACGGCGTCGACGTGCTGGTCAAGCGCTTCATGAACGACCCGATCACGCACAGCGTCGACTCGGCGCAGTCGCCGGTGTCGACGATGGAGCACCACGTCCTGCACCTGGAGGAGACCCACCGGCTGCCGGTGCTGGTCGACCTGACCGCGGCGCCGGGCCGCACGCTGGTGTTCACGCGGACCAAGAGCCGCGCGAAGGCGCTCACCCGCAAGCTGGTGGCGTCGGGCGTCCCGGCGGTGGAGCTGCACGGCAACCTGGGCCAGAACGCCCGCACGCGCAACCTCGAGGCGTTCTCTTCCGGCACCGCGAAGACGCTGGTCGCGACCGACATCGCGGCGCGCGGCATCCACGTCGACGACGTCCGGCTGGTCATCCACGCGGACCCGCCGGTGGAGCACAAGGCGTACCTGCACCGCTCCGGCCGCACGGCGCGCGCCGGGGCGTCGGGCACGGTGGTGACGCTGATGACCGACGCGCAGGTCCGCGACGTGCGCGACCTCACCCGCAAAGCGGGCATCAAGCCGACGACGACCCAGCTCGGCCCGGGTCACCCGCTGCTGGCGGAGCTGGCCCCGGGCGAGCGCACGTTCTCGAAGGCCCCGGCGGTCGACAACCGGCCGAAGAAGGTGTCCGCCACGGGCGCGGCACCGGGCGGCGGCGGTCGCGGGCGTCGTGGCGCACCGGCCACGCCGAAGGAGAACCGCGGCGGGCAGCGGTCGCGGGCGAACGGGCAGCCGCGGCGGGACGAGCAGCAGCCGCGTGCGGCGGCCTCGGGCCGGGGCGGTTCGGGAGGCAACCGCCGGTCCGGCGGCGCGACCAAGGCGGCGGGCACCGGCCGATCGGCAGCCCCGGCGACCGGTGGCCGCCGGAGCGGTGGCGCGGCCGCGTTTTCGGCCGGCACCCGGGCGGCAGCCCGCCGGCCGCGCTGAACACAGCAGGACGAGGACCGGGCCGGGGCGAGTGACCGGCCCGGAACGGCCGGCATGACCGGCTAAGCGCAACCCACGGAGACCGGATGGGTCAGGATCTGCCCCGTCCGGTCTTCGGTCTTTCCCACCCTGTCAATGCCGCGCCACTCCTGGACGACCAGGTACAACGTGTCCTCGCTGAGCGCGCACGCGAAGCAGCCCCGGTCGAACGTCAGCTGCTCCAGCACCTCGCCGCCTTCCCGGACCCGGGTGCACGACCGGTGCGGCACGTCCGACACCCACACCGCGCCCGAGGCGTCGAGCGCGATGCCGTCCGGCACCCCTTCGCCGAGGTCCGCCCACACGCGGCGGTCCGTCAGGCCGCCGTCCGGGAGCACCGAGAACGCCGTCAGCCGGTTCGCGTACGACTCGGCCACGATCAGCGTCGAGCCGTCCGGGGTCAGGGCCATGCCGTTGCCGAACGCGATGTCGTCCGCCACCCGGCGGACCGAGCCGTCCGGGCCGGCGAACAAGATCGCCCCCGGCCGGTAGGGCTCTCCGGCCATCAGGTCGAAGCCACCCCCGTTGACGTAGCAGCCTCCGGCACCGGTCACCACCACCTCGTTGAACCCGGTACCACCCAGCTCGGCGTGCGTGGACAGGCCGGACTCCGAGAGCCGCAGCAGAAGACCGTCCGACGAAGACACGATCAGCGGCTGCCCGCCGAGGAAGTCGAAACACATCGGCATCGTCGGGAAGTCCGCGCGGAACACGACCTCGCGCTCCCCCGCCGGCGAGACGGCCACGATCTCGTGGGTCAGCCAGTCGGCGAACCAGAGCCGCCCGTCGTGCCAGCGCGGGGACTCGCCGAACGCGACTGCCTCGAGCAACACCGCCGTCATCGCCACACCCCCAGCAGAACCGCCACCACGGCGATCTTCGCCAGGAAGTCACCCGCGTGCAACGCCGCGAGGCGGACCGGCACCCGCTCGTGCAGCACCGATCCCGCGAGGATCACCACCGGGAAGCCCGCCCAGAGCAGCAGCGCGAGGCCGAGGGCGCCGGGCACGCCGTCCACGCCGACGGCCCCGACCAGCAGCGCGAACGCCACCACCAGCGCCACCGTCCGCGCGAACTCCGCGCCCATCCGCCACGGGGACGGCCGGGCCACGGCGCCCGCCGGGCTCAGGCGCGCCCAGACCGGCCCGAAGGCCAGGTACCACGCCGAACTCACCACGAACGCCGCCACCGACGTCACCAGTACCGCGATCACCATCGCTCGCTCCTTCGCTCGCCACAACCGCTTGCGAAGGGGACGTCGACACCGCGGAACCGGCTTCGACATCCGGGCGGAAACTTCTAGAGCGACGAGGTGAGCCCGCGCGCCCGCAGCACCGCGCGCTCCAGGGGGCGGAACACCAGCAGCTCGATCCCCACGCCGACCAGCAGGATCAGGAAGATCGCCGCGATCACCGTCTCCATGCTGTTGAACGACGATCCCTGGTTCAGGTACGCGCCGAGGCCGATGCCGAGCTGGGGGGACAGCGCGATCAGTTCCGCCGCCATCAGCGAGCGCCACGAGAACGCCCAGCCCTGCTTGAGCCCGGCGAGGAAGCCCGGCAGCGCCGCCGGCAGCAGGATGTGGCGGGCCGATGACAGCCGGTTCGCGCCCATCACCTGGCCCACGCGCGGGAGGATCGGGGGGATCTGGTCGATGCCGGACACCAGGCCGTTCGCGATCGACGGCACCGAGCCGAGCAGCACCACGAAGTAGATCGCCGCGTCGTTGATCCCGAACCACAGGATCGCCGCCGGCACCCACGCCACCGACGGGAGGCTCTGCAGCCCCGTCAGCAGCGGGCCGATCGCCGCGCGCACCACGCGGACCTTCGCCACCACCAGGCCCAGCGGGGTGCCGATGAGCACGCCGGCGAGGAAGCCGAGCGCCGCGCGGTGCACCGACGTCCAGACGAAGCCGAACACCTTGCCGTCGACGACGATGCTCCGGAACTCGCCCCACACCGCGGCCGGCGACGGCAGCTGCGACTCCGGCCAGAAGGCGGCGGCCCAGAGGATCTGCCAGACGACGACGAGCACGACGACCGCGCCCAGCGGAGGCAGGAATCCCCAGGCGAACCGCTTCCAGAAGCCCGGGCGGCGGTCGCCGAGGGGGGCGTCGAGCGAATCCAGTCCGGCGCCGACCGCGTCGAGGTCGGCACCCCCTTCGGGGGTCCCCAGGGGGGCGGAGCTCCCCTGGGCGGGGGTCTGGGGGTTCGACCCCCAGGCAGCCGAGTCAAGCTGCGGCATGGGTGCTGATCACCTCACGCAGGTGCCCGGTGATTTCCTCGGTCAGCTCCGCGGCGTCGGCCAGCGGCACGTCCGCCCACTCGCGCACGACCCGGCCGGGCCGCGACGACAGCAGCACCACGCGCTGGCCGAGCCGGACCGCCTCGCGCACGTCGTGCGTCACGAACAGCACGGACGTGCCCGTGCTCCGGTAGACGCGCAGCAGCTCGCCCTGCAGGACGTCGCGGGTGATGGCGTCGAGCGCGGCGAACGGCTCGTCCATCAGCAGGAGCGACTGCTCCGGGTCGCCACCGACGCGCAGCGTCGCGGCCAGCGCCCGGGCCAGCGCGACGCGCTGCCGCATCCCGCCGGACAGTTCGTGCGGCCGCTTGCCGCCCGCTCCGTTCAGCCGCACCAGGTCCAGCAGCTCGGCGGCCTTTTCGCGGCGCTCGGCCCGGCCGAACCCGGCCAGCCGCAGCGGCAGCTCGACGTTGCGCGCCGCGGTCAGCCACGGCATCAGCGCGGCCTCCTGGAACATGACCGCCGGCCGGGAGGTGTTCAGCGTGATCTCCCCCGCCGACGGCGCGTCCAGCCCGGCGACCAGGTTCAGCAGCGTGCTCTTGCCGCAGCCGGACGCGCCGAGCAGGCAGACGAACTCGCCGGGCGCGACCGTCAGGTCCACGCCGTCGAGCGCGACGACCGCGCGGCCGGCGGTGCCGAACGTCTTGCGCACGCCGTCGAGACGCACCGCGGTCGCGCCGGTGAAACTGGCCCGGCCGGTGGGGAGGGTCGTAGTCATCGCTGGCTGCCTCTCCGGACTCTCTTTGTTCGGGGGCTCCGGGTGGGCGGAGCCCCGGTTTCACTTGGTCAGTTCGGGGGCTTCGACGGCCGGCAGGTTCCGGGCCTTCAGCACCTCGTTCAGCGGGCCGAAGTCGGCGAAGCCCTTCAGCGCCACCGCCGACTTCACCACGCCGGCCGTGACCGAGTCCTGCGCGAGCTGCGGGAATTCGGCGGCGACGGGGTCGGTGGCCAGCTCGATGCCGGAGAAGGCACGGTCCAGGACCGCTGCGCTCAGGGTACTGCCGGCCAGCTCCTTGAGCGCGCCGTTGACCACGGTCTTCGCCTCCGCCGGGTTGGTCTTGGCCCAGTCGATGGCGGCGAGCTCGCCCTTGAGCAGGGCGCGGACGGTGTCCGGGTGCTGCTGCAGGAACTCGCTGCGCACGATGACGACGGTGGTCGGGAAGCGGCCACCCGGCCACAGCGTCTTCTCGTCGACCAGGACCTTCGCGCCGGCGTCGAGGACCAGCCGGGACGCCCACGGCTCGGGCAGCCAGCCGCCGTCGACCTCGCCCTTCTTGAAGGCGTCGAGCGTCTTGGGGTTGTCGAGGTTGGTGATCTTGACCTGGTCGGTCAGCTGCTTGCCGGCGAGGAACTTCTTGAGCGCGACGTCCTGGGTGTTGGCCAGCTGCGGCGTGGCGATGTTCTTGCCCTTGAGCTGGTCCACGCTCGTGATGTCGGGCTTGACGACCAGCTGCGCGCCGCCCGAGACGGCGCCGGAGACCAGCTGGATGGCGCCCTTGGACTTCGTGAAGGCGTTGATCGCCGGGCCGGAGCCGATGAAGGCGACGTCGAGGGAGCCGCCGAGCAGGGCGTTGACCTCTTCCGGGCCGGCGTTGAAGGTCTGGGTGGTGAGCTTGGTGGAGCCGAGCTCGGTCTTGAAGAAGTCCTTTTTGACGCCGATCAGCGCGGGAGCGTGCGTGACGTTCGGGAAGAAGCCGACCCGGACCTCGCCGGCGGCCCCCTGGTTCGCGGCCGGTGCGGTGCTGCTGTCGGCGCGCGAACAGCCTCCCAGTACGCCCACGACGGTCAGGGCGGCCAGCGCCGAGGCCAGGGTTCTCCGAGGGGTGCGCACGTCAGCATCGCCTTTCGTCGGTGTCGGGGCGAGGTTCGCACGGTCACCCACTCAGGCGCATAGCCATCCGCATCCCGGGAATCCTGGTGAGATTTCTTGACATCGGCGGCCGCGGCGCTTAGGGCCGCGGGAGAAAATCGCCAAACCGGGCAACCGCTCGCGTCACCCGGACGTGGTACAGGGTGGACCACGGATTCGGGAGGAAGACATGACGAGCAAGGGCCAGGGAGCCGCCGGCGTCCGCGTGGCGCTGGTCGTGTTGTTCATCGGTATGGGCCAGGCGTCGTTCGAGTGGCTCAGGTCACTGGGCATGGACGCACTGACGAGCATGGTGGTGTGGGCGATCCCGGTCGTCACGGCCGCGGCGGTGACGCTCGTGCTGTGGGTGGCCTCGGACCGCGCCTTCACGCTGCGCAACTGGCTGCCGGTGGCGATTTCGATCCCGGTGTACCTCGGCGGAGCATTCGGCTTGGCGACGGCCACGGCGAGTTTGGTGGCGTCGATCGTCAGCGGTGTGGGGCTGGGGGTGGCTGCGGTGGCTGTTGCTGGGGTGGTGCGGTCGCGGCGGCGGGTCTCGGCTGGTCAGTAGGGGTTTCTGCTTCGGTTGTCCACAGGGCGGTGGGGCTGTGGACAACCTGGCGGCAGGGCGGGCTTTTCGGACTTTTCGCCGGGGGTGGGCGATAGACTGGTCCTGGGACGCCCCCCTGGGAGTGGCGGGGGCTGCTGGCGTGGCGGGGGCTGCTGGAGTGGCGGAGGCTGCTGGCGTGGCGGAGGCTGCTGGAGCAGCCAGGCACTGCCAGAGCGGCGAGGCTGCTGGAGCGGCGAGGACTGCCGGAGCGGCCAGGCAACTGCCGGAGCAGGGGGGACCACCAGAGCAGCGGGAGCTGTTGGAGTGGCCAGGCACTGCCGGAGCGGCGGGGCTGCCGGAGCAGCGGGGGCTGCTCAACCATCAGCGGCGCAGCAGAAGTGACACGTCGCCGAACTCATGCCACAAGTACCGCTCCTCCACCGCCGCCTCATACGCCTTCTGGACCACCTCCGCCCCCGCCACCGCCTCCAGCAGCAACAAGTGCGATGCCTCCGGGGCGTGCAGCCCCGTCACGATCCCGTCCACCACCCGGGCCGGGCGGTCCGGGCCCAGCACCAGCTCCGTCCAGCCCTCGGCCGCGCGAACCCGACCCGCCGAGGCCGCCGATTCCAGTGCGCGGGCCGCCGTCGTACCCACCGCTACCACCCGGCCTCCGCGTTCCCGGACCCACGAGACCAACGCTGCCGTCGTCGGCGGGACTCGGTACCTCTCCGCCTGGGGTGGCTCCGCCGCCTCCGGGGACGACACTCCGGTGTGCAGCAGCAGCGGGGCGAACAGCACCCCGTCCGTCACCAAGCCGGTCACCAGCTCCGGCGTGAACGGCCGCGCCGCCGAGGGCATCTCCGCGCTGCCCGGCTCGCGGGCGAACACCGTCTGGTAGTCCGAAAGCGGCCACGCCCGGGGGACGTACCCGTAGCGGATCGGCCGGCCCGCCGCCGCGAGCAGCGCGCGGACCTCGATCGACGCCGTCGCGCGCCACAGCCTCGCTGTGCCCGGGACCGCCGGGGCCAGCAACGTCAGCGAGGCGTCACCGGCCAGGGCGAGGCGCTCGCCCGGACGACCGTCGAGCAAAGGGCCGTCCGGTGCTCGCAGCTCGACGACCCAGGATCCGTCGTCGAGCCGTGTCGCGAAATGGACCACGACCGGGCGGCCGTTCCGGCGCGCGTCGACCGCCGCCGGGAGCGTCCCCGACGTGTTCACCACCAGCAGGTCGCCCGGGCGAAGGTGCTCCCCCAAGCCGGTGAACGCCGTGTGGTGGACGCCCGCCGGGGACGCGACCAGCAGGCGGACCTCGTCGCGGGACAGGCCGCGGGCCTCCGGCGGGGCCGATGCCGACAGCTCCGCGGGCAGGTCGAACCGGATGTTCACGCCGTCACCAGCAGGTCGGCCGCGCGGTAACGGCCACTCGGCGGACGCTCGTCGAGCACCCTCAGGAACGCCGGGACGGCCGTCTCCGGCAGCGGCCGGTCCGAGATGTCCTCGCCGGGGAACGCGCGCTGGTGCATCGCCGTGCGCAGGTCGCCCGGGTCGATCGCGTACACGGACAGGTCGGGGTGTTCCACGCCCAGGACGGCGGTCACCTGATCGAGTGCCGCCTTCGCGGAGCCGTAGCCGCCCCAGCCTTCGTACGCCTCGACAGCGGCGTCGGAACTGATGTCGATCACGACGCCGCGCGCCGCGGTCAACGCGGGCAGCAGGAGCTGCGTCAGCGCAAGAGGCGCGAAGACGTTGACGCGGTAGACGTCCTCCAGGTCCGCCACCGGGTAGCGCGCCAGGGGCGGCAGCGGGCTGACGCCGAGGGCGCTGGCGTTGTTGACGAGCAGGTCGAGTTCGGGACAGGCGTCGGCGAGCGCGGCGCGGTGGGCCGGGTCGGTGACGTCGCCGGGGACGGCCGTGAAGCCGGCCTCGCCGGCCGCCGAAGCCAGTGCGGCCGGGTCGCGGCCGTCGCCGATGACCGTCCACCTGCGACGTACCAGGGCGGCCGCGAGCGCGCGGCCCAGCCCGGCGGAAGCGCCGGTGACGAGTGCGGTGGGCATGGTTCCTCCTTCGAGGGTGACCACCCCATCGTGAAACCTCTACATTACTTGAGGTCAACCGAAGAGCGACCGCGCAGCAGGAAATACGCTGCCAGCGAAACGACCAGGCCGACGTAGTACGCGAGGTCCGCGCCGTGCAGCGCCGCGGCGACCGGTCCGGTGTAGAGGGTCGTGTTCATGAACGGCACCGCGGCGCCGAACCCCACCAGGAAGGCCACCACCGCCGCCCAAGGGCGCACGGAAACCGACGCCAGGACGTCCACGCGCCGGCCGCCGCGGGTGCGCGCGAGCCAGTCCGGGACGACCACGCCGAGGAACGGCGGGATCCAGTAGCTCACGAACAGCAGCACGTTCTGGAACTTCGCCGAGAGGTCGCCGCTGTGCATCCAGAGGATCAGCGCGAACGCGAGGACGGTGACGACCACCGCCGACACCGGGCGCCGCAGCCGGACGCCGACCGTCTGCAACGCGAGCGAGCCGCTGTAGTCGTTCATCGCGTTCGACGACACCGCCGCCAGCGCGATCACGGCCAGCGCCAGCGCGCCCAGGAACCCGCCGCCGAGCAGCTGAGCGACGCCCGCCGCCGTCTGGTCGCCCAGCGAAGACCCCAACGCGAGACCGAGGCCTTCGCCGATCGCGTACGAGACGACGAGACCGAGCAGCGTCGCCCAGAAGACCGCCCGTGACGAAGCCGAGACGGGCAGGTAGCGGCTGAAGTCCGACGCGTACGGCGCCCAGGAGATCGCCAGCGACAACGTGATCGTCGTGAACAGGACGACGCCGCCCGCCAGGCCGGCGCCGGAAGCGGTGCCGGCGCCGGCGATCGGGTGTCCGGAAAGGACCTTCACGGCGAGCGCGGCGAACGCGAGCAGCAGCAGCACGCTCATCACCGCCTGCACGCGGTGGATCAGCGCGTACCCGAACACGCCGAGCGCGCACTGCAGCACCAGCACGATCAGCACCGCCGCCCAGAACGGCAGCCCGGTCAGCTCGGCCAGCGCCTCGCCGCCGAAGAGGCCGACCAGCGCGTCCCAGGCGATCGAGCCGAGCCACTGCACCAGGCCGGGCAGCACGACGCCGCCGCCGAACGGCAGCCGGGCGAGCGGCAGCTGGCCGGTGCCGGTGCGCGGGCCCCACGTCGACAGGTACGCCACCGGCAGCGACCCGAGCACGGTGCCGGCGAGCATCGCGGCCAAGCCGGTCCAGAACCCGAGGCCGAGCGACGCCGCGAGGGTGCCGGTGAACACCGCCGTCATCGTCAGGTTCGGCGCGAACCACACGCTGAACAGCCGCCACGGGCGCCCGAACCGGTTGTCCTCCGGCACCGGCGCGATGCCGTGGGTTTCGATCGCCAGGTCGCGCCCGCCGGCAGGCATCCGCCCGCCGAAGACGTCGGCGTCCAGACCGTGTCCGCTCATGTTCCGCCTCTCATCGCCGATCACCCTAAAGCGCAGCCGCGTGGTGTAACGCGACGGCCCGAACGGGCGAATCACGGTTAGCCGTTGCCGGACTGCTCCACCGCACCGCCAAGACGCACCGGGAGGGTCGCGAAGTGCAGCACCCGCGGACGTCGGCGATGACCGGGCTGCTGGCCGCCGGCTGCGCGCTCGGCGTGGTCGCGCTGACGCTCAAAGCCGGCGAAGGCTCCCACTCGGCGCGCGACACCGCACTCAGCACCACGACCGGGTTCCTCTTCCTGCTCGCGGGCGCGGTCGCGCACGTGCGGCGCCCGGCCAACCCGATCGGCGTGCTCATCGCGCTCGTCGGCGTCGCCCTGTTCCTCGAAGACCTGCAGTTCGCGCAGAACCCGGTGCTGTACACGATCGCCGTGCCGCTGCGCGCCGCGTCCAGCCCGGTCATCGCGCACCTGGTGCTCGCCTTCCCGCACGGCAGGCTCCGCTCGCGGTGGGAACGGCTGCTGGTGGCCGCGGCCTACCTGGTGGTGCTCGGCTCGGGCGTGGTCGGGCTGCTGGTCGACGACGACCCGCGCGACCTGCTGGCGCTCTGGCCGGGCAGCGGCGCCCTCGCCGACCGCGCCCTGGAGCCGGCCGCGACGGCGGTCAGCGCGGGCGTGGTCGTCGTGCTGCTCTACCGGTGGCTGACCGGGCGGCTGCCGCAGCGGCGGCTGCTGTCGCCGGTGGTGGTCATCGCCCTGGCCGGCGCGCTGACGTCGGGGGCGGGCACGGCGCTCGGCGACGCGCACCCGCTGTCCGGCCCGCTGCTGCAGGCGTACCGGATCCTGTTCTGCCTGTGGCCGCTGGCGTTCCTGGCCGGGGTGATGCGGGCCCGGGTCGGCAACGCGGAAATGGTCCGGCTGCTGCTGGAGCGCGACGGCACCGGGCTGGCCGCGCTGGTGCAGGACGACGAGGTGTGGAAGGACAGCCGGTCGATCGACGCGCTCAACGCGGCCGCCGGGCTGGTGCTGGACAACCAGCGGCTCACCGCCGAGCTGGAGCAGCGCCTGGCCGAGGTGCGCGCGTCGCGGGCGCGGCTGGTGGCGGCCGGGGACGAGGAGCGCCGCCGGCTCGAGCGCGACCTGCACGACGGCGCCCAGCAGCGGCTGGTCAGCGTCGTGCTGCTGCTGCGGATGGCCGGCCGCCGCTCCGGCGCGGAGCTGCCGCCGGAGATCCGGGCCCTGCTCACCGGCGCGGTCGACGAGCTGCAGACGGCGATCACCGAGCTGCGCGAGCTGGCCCGCGGCATCCGCCCCGCAATCCTCACCGAAGCGGGCGTGGTCGCGGCGGTCCGGTCGCTGGCCGACCGCATCCCGATGGAGGTGGCCCTGACGGTCGGCACGGTGCCGCGCCTGGACGCGGCGGTGGAGGCGACGGCGTACTTCGTGACGTCGGAGGCGCTGACGAACGCGCTGAAGCACGCGCGGACCGACCGCGCCGACGTGCGGATCGAGGTGGCGGGCGCGGAGCTGCGGGTCGAGGTGACGGACGCGGGCGTCGGCGGCGCGGATCCGGAGGGTGGCTCGGGACTGGCCGGGCTGCGGGACCGGGTGCAGGCGCTGGGCGGGGAGCTCGACGTCGCCAGCGGGCCCGGGGGCACCGCGGTGACCGCGGTCATCCCGCTGGCAGGCTGAGGGGCCGATCCCGCGGCACGCGGCGCCCGGAATCCGAAAAGGGCCCCCTCGCCGAGACCGGCGAGGGGGCCCTTCATCGAAGCCAGCCGACTAGACGAGCAGCAGGAACAGCAGCCCGTTGGGCACACCGAGGCCGGTCACGTCGTCGTAGCCGGGGGTGGTGTGGATGGTCAGGCCCTGGTAGTCCAGCGTGCGGACCGAGTGGAGCAGGCCCGCCGAGGCGTCGACCGAGTTCGCGTAGTCCACGCGGGCCACCGCGGCGTCCACGTGCTTCACGTCGGAGATCGCCGGCGTGCGGGACGTCAGCTTGTAGATCACCGGGTTGATGAAGCCGTGGTGGAAGTGGTCGAAGCTGTCGGCCACCGCCATGATGCCGGCGAACACCGGCGACGCGAGGCTCGTGCCGCCGATCCGGTACTGGTCGTAGTGCGCACCCTCCGGGAAGGTCTGCGTCTGGCCGACCAGGAAGCCGGTGTTCGGGTCGCCGACCGCGGAGATGTCCGGGACGACGCGGCCCTTCTTGTTGCCGGTCTGGTTCTTCTTCGCCAGCGCGTCCGGGACGACACCCTTCTGGTAGAAGGGCTGCTCGAACAGGCGGCTCGTGCCGCCGCCGGAACCGCTGGTGTAGTTGGCCGGGCCGTAGACGCCGTTGGTCAGCACCGACTTGCTGGTCTCCCAGCCGCTCTCGAAGATCTTCTTGCCGTCCTTGCCGATGGCGATGGACGTGCCGCCGACCGCGGTGATCCACGGCGCGGAGGCGGAGAAGTCCGGCGACGGCGTGCCGAGGCGCGCGACCTCGTCACCGTTGTCGCCCGAGGAGAAGTACACGCCGATGCCCTCGAGGACCGCCTGCAGCGAGATCTGGTTGAACACCTTGACCTCGTCGGCCGGGATGTCCTCGCCGGTGTCGCCGTAGGAGTTCGACACGATGTCGGCCTTGTGGCCGGCGACCACGTAGTTCAGCGCCTCGTCGAGCGAGTTGTCCTGGCAGTCGGAGCCGCCGACGTACAGGATGTCCGCGCCCGGCGCGAGACCGTGGGCGGCCTCGACGTCGAGGGTCTCCTCGCCGTACCAGCCCGCCGCGTCGCACTGGTCCGCCGGCTCGAGGACCGGGTTGACCGGGAAGACGTGCTGCGAGAACTGGCTCTGCTTCAGCGGGTGCTGCGGGTCGTTCTTCTTCGCGTACGTGCTCGCGTCCGAGTAGATGGTCGGCGAGGCGAACGCGTCCACGATGGCGATCGTCGTGCCCTTGCCGTCGGCGCCGAGCTTGTCGATGCCGTAGGCCGAGCGCAGCTGCGACGGGGTGTAGCCGCAGGGGGCGTACGGCAGCTGCTTGCCGTTGTACGCGGGATCGGTGGTGTCGATCTTCTCGCCGTAGTAGGCGCTGCACGGCGGCGCGTTGCGGAACCCGGGCCCGGGCGCGACGTCCGACGGCGTGCCGGAGCCGGTCGCGTGGTCCGGTTTGAACAGGTTGGTCGCCTGGTCGACACCGACGACGCCGAGCACGTCACCGGCCAGGTTCGCCGGCACCGACAGGTTCTTGTCGGCGGCGCGCAGCGTCTGGCCCTTGACCCGGTACTTGCCGAGGTCGACGGCGAACGCCTTTTCCGTCTGGTCCGCGGTGCCGGTGGCTTCGACGTACGCGCGGTTCGACGGGATCTCGCCGATGCTGAAGCCGTTGCCGGTCAGCCACGCCTTGACGGCGCCGACGGTCGCGTCACTGGCCGCGAAGCGGTCGCGCACCTGGTCGGGGCTGAGGTACTGGCGGTAGGTCTTGCTGTCCGGGTCGGACACGGCCTGGGCCAGCGCCTCGGCACCGGCGTTGTCGCGCTGGTTCAGGTAAACCCGGAAGCTCAGCTTCGCGGCGGGCGCCGTGTCGGCGACCTTCGCCTGCGCGTTCGCCCACAACGGGTGCGACTGCGGAATGTCCTGACGCCCCTGCGCGGACGCCGTCGCCGGCAGGGTGCCGGTCAGGCCACCCACCACCGCGAGCGAAAGGAGCAGGGTGGAGCTTCTTCGCACAGAAATCTCCCTCTTCGAAAGCGGCCCCAGAAATCGGGCCTTGGAACACCGGCTGAGACTAGATCGGTGTTCCGCTCGCGGGGAAGTGCTTGCGGAACCGTTATCTGGCCGGGAATTCGCCTGCCGTGAACCGTGGTACCGAAATCCGATTTGTCGCGGCGAAAACGCGAGGAATCGTCCCTGATGTGCGATTGGTCCGGTTCGCGACGGTATGGTGGACCACGCGCCACCGGCTTGCGCCACCTACTAAAGTCGGTCGCTCCGTCCACACCGGACAGTCCGGGTGTGACGGCAGTTCGGCCGTCACACCCGCGCGGCCAGGCGCCGGTCCACCTCGGCGGGCGCGAACACCGCGTCGACGACCATCGCCACCGCGCCGGCCACCGCCATTCCCTCGCCGCGGCCACCGATTTCCACCCGCAGGTTCTGCGTCGCCCGCGGGAGCGCCCGGCGGTACAGCACCTCCCGGACCCCCGCCACGAAATGCGGCTCGGCGAGGTCGCCGGCGATCACCACCACGCCGGGGTTGACCACGCACACCAGCGTCGCCAGCACCGCCCCCACCTGGCGGCCGGCCACTTCGGCGAGCCGCACCGCGGCCGGGTCCCCCGCCGTGATCCGGTCGCGGACGCCCGAGCCCGACTCCGTCGGCAGCCCCAGCGCGGTCAACTTCGCCGCCAGCGCACCGCCGCCGGCGACGGCCGCGAGGCAGCCGAGCGAGCCGCACGGGCAGCGGGCCTCCGGGTGGTCCGGGAGCCGGATGTGGCCGATGTCGCCCGCACCGCCGTCGATTCCGCGGTACACCTCGCCGCCGAGGACCAGGCCGGCGCCGATCCCGGTCGACACCTTCACCACGACCAGCGCCGCCGACTCCGGGTGGCGGGCCCGGTGTTCCCCCAGCGCCATCAGGTTCGCGTCGTTGTCGACCAGCACCGGGGCACCGAAGCGCGCGCCGAGGTGGGCGTCGATCGGGTAGCCGTCCCAGCCCGGCATGATCGGCGGCTGCGTGACGCGGGCGCGGCCGGGCTCCACCGGGCCCGGGACCGAAACGCCCACCCCGCACACCGGCCGGGCCGCCTCGGCCCGCAGCGCCTCGAACCACTCCGCGATCCGGTCGAGCACGGGCTCAGGGCCGTCGGCGACCCGCACCGCGCCCGCGCGCCGCGCCAGCACCCGGCCCGCCAGGTCGGTGACGGCGGCCTCGGCGTGCGTCGTGTCGATGCTCGCGGCGAGGACGACCGCGTGCCGGTCGTCGAAGCACAGCTGCCGCGCCGGGCGGCCGCCGGTGGAATCCTCCTGACCGCCCTCGGCGAGCAGGCCCGCGGTCTGGAGCTGCTCCAGGCGCGCGGTCAGCGTCGAGCGCGACAGCCCGCTGCGCTCCAGGAGGGCCTTCCGCGTGCTCGCCTGCCCCGTCCGGACCAGCTGCAGCAGCTCGCCGGCGCTGGTCGGCGTGGTCATCCGCCACCTCCTTCGGACTTTTGTCCATTGACAAGACACAAGCCGGAGATAGATTGGACATATGAACGTAACACGGGAGCGGGCCGCGGCTGTCCTGGCGGGCAACTGGCTCGGCGCGTCCACCGTGCCCTCGCGGGCGCTCTACCCGCACCAATGGAGCTGGGACTCCGCCTTCATCGCCCTCGGCCTGCGCCACCTGTCCCCCGGGCGCGCCCGGCGCGAGCTGCGGACGCTGTTCACCGCGCAGTGGGCCGACGGCCGCGTCCCGCACATCGTGTTCGACCCGCAGACACCGCCCGAGGCGTACTTCCCCGGGCCGTCGTTCTGGCACGCCGGGCGGACGTCGGGCCTGGTCCAGCCGCCGGTGCACGCCCGCGCCGTGCTCGCGGTGCACCGCACCGAGCCCGATCGCGAATTCCTCGCCGCGCTGTACCCGAAGCTGGTGGCCTGGCACGACTACCTGCGGACCGGCCGCGACGCGGGCGGGCGCGGGCTGGTGGCGATCGTGCACCCCTGGGAATCCGGCATGGACAACAGCCCGGCCTGGGACGAGCCGCTCACGCGCGTCCCGCCCGCCACCGGGTTCGTCCGCCGCGACCTGGCGCACGGCGACGCCGGCGACCGGCCGAGCGACGACGACTACGGCCGGTACGTCCGGCTCGCCGCCGAGTACCGCGACAGCGGTTACCGGGACTTCGGCCGCTTCGCCGTCGAAGACCCCGGCTTCAACGCCCTGCTGGCCGACGCCGAACTGGCGCTGGCCGAGATCGCCGAGGAGCTCGACCTGCCGTCCGCCGGCCACCGCGAAGCCGCCGCGCGCGTCCAGAAGGCGATGCAGGAGACGCTGTGGGACAGCGCCGCCGGCTTCTTCTTCGCCCGCGACGTCCACACCGGCTCGCTGGTCCGCGAGTACACGTGCGCCGGCCTGCTGCCGCTGGTGCTGCCGGACCTGGCGGTCGCCCCGGCACTGCTGGCGACCGCGACCGGCCCGCGCTTCCGGCTCGGCCGGGTGCACGGCGTCCCGAGCTACGACCTGACCGCACCGGGCTTCGACACCGGCCGCTACTGGCGCGGGCCGTCGTGGTTCAACGTCGGCTGGCTGATCCGGCAGGGCCTGCTGCACCACGGCGAGTTCGCCCTCGCCGAGCGGCTGGGCGACGACCTCGTCGAGATCGCCGCCCGCACGGACTTCGCCGAGTACGCCGACCCGCTGACCGGGGCCGGGCACGGCACCCGCACGTTCAGCTGGACGGCCGCCCTGACCGTGGACCTGCTGTCCGAGGGGAAGTGACGGGTCGCCCGGCCGCGTCGGGGGCGGCCGGGCGACCCGCTCAGCCCGCCGCGGTCGCGTAGTCCGAGCCCACCCAGGTTTCGTCGATCCGCAGCCGCTTGTAGCGCGAACTGTCGCTCGACGCCGCGTACGTGCTCGTCACCTGGAGCCGCACGTACCGGGCCGTCACCGCGGAGAGGTCGACGAACTGGACGCCGCGGTGGCTCGGCAGCGTCCCGGACTTCACCGCGCTGCCCCAGTCCTTGCCGTCACTCGACACGAACACCTTGTACGCCTTGATCCGCGCCGACTGCTCGGTGTCCGACCGGGCGTAGCTGACGGAGTCCTCGCGCTGGTTGAGCCCGAGGTACTGCACCTTCTTCGCCGCCCCGAGGTCGTAGTCGAGGTTGACCGGCAGCGTCTTGTTGTTGTCGAAGTAGGTCAGGTAGCTGCCGTCGCTCGCCGACTGTCCACCGTGGCCGCTCGCCGACGCGCTCGCCTTGAGCGTCACGGTCGCCGGGTCGTAGGTTCCGGTGCGGCCCGCCGTCTCGACCTTGAACACCGTGTCGTAGCTGTCCCAGCCGGACAGGCCGCTCAGCGTGAGACTGCCGCCGCCCTGGCTGAAGGAGATCGCCGCGCCGGTGCGCAGGTTCGTGACGCGGCGGACGCGGTAACCGTTGTCGCGGATCTTCAGCGTCGACGTCGACGGCTTGGTCAGGACGTGCACGTACTGGTTGCCACCCTTGATGGTGATGACACCGTGGGCGCCGTCGTTCCAGAAGCCCGGCTGCATGCCGCCGTACATGTACCCGGCGCCCTCCGTGCCGCCCAGGGACTCCCAGATCGCGTCCAGGTAGGTCTTCGCGAAGTTGTTGAACGCTTCCTGGTTCGAGGGGAACTTCCCGTTCACCATCGCCGTCTCGGCCATCAGGGACTTGATCGACGAGCCCGAGTTCGTGATGAACCGGCCGATGTTCAGCATCTTGTTGACCGCCGAGTTGGATCCGCCGTACCACCACGAGCCGGTGTCGGGGAGCTTGAAGCACGCCTCGGTGAGCCGCGGCATCGCGGTGTACGTCGCCTGCGGGTAGTCGTACGACGGCGTCATGCCGGTCTTCTGCTCGTTGCTGATCGTGTCCATGATCGGCGTGTCTTCGTTGTTGTTGCTCAGCAGATAATCCGGCCGCTGCTGGTAGATCTGCTGGTACAGGTCGTGCGACTCCCAGTAGGCGTTGTCGTTGTCGATCCAGAAGCCGCCGAGGTCGGGGTAGTTCTTCATGACTTCGAAGAAGTTGTCGTAGCTGAACTGGCCGAAGCCGTCCTGGCTGTCGAGGTTCACGGTCTTGCCCTTGTACTTCGAGTAGCCGGCGGAGTCGAGCCACTCGTGGCCGCCCTCGTCGTGCCACTGGGCGTCGTTGGTCATGTAGAGGATGACCTTGAGACCCCGTGCCTTCGCCGCGGCGACCAGCTCGCCGAGGAAGTCCCGCTTGGTGGAGCAGCTGCCGGGGATCTTCGACGGCCAGGCCCGCGAGTAGCCGAGCCGGCTGTGGAACGAGGCGAGCACGAGGTACGACGCGTGCAGCTTCTCGGCTTCGGTGACCCAGTAGGCGGGATCCCAGCCGCCGTCGGTGATCGCCTTTTCCCAGGCGCTGCAACTGGTGTAGCCGGGTGACGTGCGCATGCCCCAGTGCAGGAACAGCCCGGCCTGGCTGTCGCGCAGCCACTGCTGGGAAGGCTTCTGCAGATCGGCCGACGCCGGCGCGGCGACGAGCCCGGACACCGCCAGCGTCGCCGCGCACGCGACGAGCGCCCGGCGGAGGAACTTGGCTGCCATGAACGACCTCCAGTGGTCTGGTCCACTCGGTGGTGTACTCCTGGCCCGGCGGGCCGGTCAAGGTTTAGATCCGACCTTTCCGCCGAGTTTCGCTGGCCGGTACATCGCAGCCGCCGCCGTTCGGGTTAAATATCTGATATATGACGCAAGAGATCCGATCACTCTTGACTCCGCGTCCCGGGGGCGAGTAGATATTTCCCCCGGAAGCGCTTTCGCTTCCGAGACCATCGCTCCGGCGACACGGGCAGCACGCCGCGCCCCCCAGAGCTGGTCGGGATGCCGACGGACGGCGGATCGGCATCCCGGCCACCCTTCCACCGCGTCGCGGGGCCAGTGCACGAAAGGGACGACGATGTCCGAACACCCCCTTCGCCCGACCCGGCGCGCGGTCCTGGCCGGCACCCTCGGTGCCCTGGGCGCGCTCACCGCGGCGGGCCCCCTCGCGCGCGCGGCGGACCGGCTGCCCCCGATCGGCGGCGCGGCGCCGCCGGCGGACTGGTCCCGCGCGGTGATCGACTCGACGATGAAGCGCTACACGCCGGACAAGCTCGGCGGCTGGGGCTACACCCTCGGGCTGTACCTCTACGGGCAGTACCTGTTCTACAAGCGCACCGGCGAGAAGAAGTACCTCGACTACATCATCGCGTGGTACGACCGGTTCATCACCGACAGCGGCATCTCCAACAGCTTCAACAACCTGGACTCGATGCGCTCGTGCCAGATGCTGCCGCTGCTGTACGCGGAAACGGGCCGCAAGAAGTACAAGACGGCGGCCGACCAGCTGCGCAAGCGGTTCCCGTCCTACCCCCGGACGTCCGACGGCGGCATGTTCCACGCCACCAGCAAGGTCGGCCAGCTCTGGGGCGACGGCGTCTACATGGCCCAGCCGTTCCTCGCGCTGTACGGCGCGGCCTTCGGCGACGGTGACTACTGCTTCGAAGAGTCGGCGAAGAACATCGTCGTCTACTTCGGCCATCTGCGCGAACCGGCGAAGAACCTGCTGTACCACGCCTACGACGAGGACGGCTCCGAGTCGTGGGCGTCCGGAACCGGCCACCACTCGAAGTACCACTGGGCGCGCGCGATCGGCTGGTTCGGCATGGCCACCATCGACATCCTCGAGGTGCTGCCGGCCAACCACCCGCGGCGGGCCGCGCTGATCGACGTCGTCAACTTCCTGGCCGCCGGTTACCAGCGGTACCAGGACGCCTCGACCGGCCGCTGGTACCAGGTGGTGGACCGCGGCGGCGACTCGAAGAACTGGCTGGAGACGTCGGCGTCGTCGATGTACACGTTCACGATGGCCCGCGGCGTCCAGCGCGGCTACCTGCCGGCGTCCTACCAGGCGGTGGCAGACCGCGGCTACGCCGGCGTGCTTCGCAAGGTTTCCGTCGGCTCGGACGGCCTGACGAACATCACCGACATCTGCGAAGGCACCAACGTCGGTGACCTGTCCTACTACTACGGCCGGGCCCGCAAGACCAACGACTTCCACGGCCTCGGCGCGTTCCTCATCATGAACGAGCAGTACATGCACTGACCCCTGTGACGCCGCAGAAGGGGCCCCGGCTCACCAGCCGGGGCCCCTTCGTCTGTCCCGGAACGGACGGCGCGCGTACCCGAGCGGACGACACGCGTACGCAGATGGACGACACACCGGGCGAGTAGGTCCGCCCGGTGTGTCGTCCAGTCAGGTACGCGTGTCGTCCATGTAGGTCAGCAGGTTGAGGTGGAACTTGTGGTGTTGATGCGGAGGGTGCCGCCCGAGGTGGTGGCCGAGTCCTTGACGCAGTAGCCCGTCACCGACTGGAAGCCGATGTCGAACGGGCTCTTCGAACCCTTCTCCGCCGTGAAGTGGTCGAACGTGATGTCCGAGCTGTTGTTGACGATGCTCGCCGGGCGGCCGTCGTCCTTGGCGAACTCCACCGAGCTGTTCACGAACCGGATGCCGGCCGCGTAGTGCAGGTACCAGCCGTACGACGGGCGGGTGCCGATGCTCTTCGGGTTGTAGTCCGTCGCGGTGTTGCTCGGCACGCCCGTGCCCATCGTGCCGTTGCCGCCGGGCACCGACAGCTTCACGCCGGTGAACGTGACGTCGGAGACGCGGTGGCCGCTGTCCGCGCCCCAGATCGTCGGGCTGAAGTTCGTGCCGGTGTGCGTGCCGGTGACGTTGTCGAACGTGATGCCGCTGATCGACCCGACGCCGGGGTTGTTGCCGCAGCGTTTGCGCGTGCCGATCTTCATCATGATCGGCGAATACGTGCCCGACATCGTGATGTTGCGGTAGTGCACGTCGGAAATCTTGGCGCCGTCCATGGAGACGATGCCGATGCCGGATTTGTGCGCGCTGGTGATCGTGATGTCCGAGAACTGGTAGCCGGTGAAGTCACCGCACGTCTCGGACCCGAACATCAGCGCGTTGCAGCACTGCGCCGACAGTTTCGCGTTGTTCACCGTGACGTTCCCGTTCGGCAGTTTCGCGCCGAGCGCGTAGTCGCTCTTGAACACCAGTGCGTCGTCGTTCGCCGCGATGGTGGCGTTCGTGATCGTGACGTTCGTCGTGCTGATGATGTTCCAGCCGTCGCGGTCACTCGCCGTGTCGATGGTCAGGTGGTCGGAAACGACGTTCGTGCAGCCGTTGATCAGGGCCGCGAAGTGGCCGCCGCGGCGCAGTTTGACGCCGGACAGCGTCAGCCCGTCACACCGGGTGAGGGACAGGATCTTGTCGGCCTCGCCGGACTTCGGGTTGCCGGTGATGAGGTTGCCGCCGCCGTCGATCGTGCCCGCGCCGGTGAAGCCGATGTTCGTCAGCTTGTCGCCGTAGAACATGGCGTTGTGGAAGTGGCTGTGGCCGTAGTCCTGGTATTCGTCCCACTGGTTCGACTCGGGCTTGTCGTAGGTGTCCGCGCTGGACCCGGTGATCGTGGCACCCGCGTCGAGCTGGATCGTCACGTTGCTCTTGAGGTGGACGGTGTTCGCCGACTTGTAGGTGCCGGAGGTGAACCGGACGGTGCCGCCGCCCGCCGCGTTGGCCGCGGTGATCGCTTTGTCGATGGCGGCGGAATCGTTGGCCGACCCGTTTCCCTTGGCGCCGTAGTCCTTCACGTCGTAAACGCCGCCGGGCGCGGCGACGGAAACGCCGGCACCGGCCACCACCAGTCCCGCCACCGCGAAGGTGATCAGCAGGAGTTTCTTCACGTGCAACCGCCTTGTCATGGAATCGAAAAATTCGGCATGACGGCGGAACACCCAGATTACGAGTGGACCGAACGGAATGTCAAGATCGCCGGCCCGGGGACCCGCGCCACCCCCAGTCGGGCGCGGGTCCCCGTGATCGGTGACCCCGGTGTCCATTCAGGATTCCCGGAGTCTACCTTCACCGAGCCCGGGTTCCCCAGGCGTTTTCCCGGTCCGGATCAGGAAAGCGGCAGGATCGGCGGTACCCGGCGGGCACTGCTCCGGACGAGGACGGCGTGCCACCCGTTCGGCCGCCCCCCTGTCACCCAGAGTGGCTTCAGACCTTCTGCAGGCCGGGCTTCCCCGCTTGCACCACGTAGCTCGCGTCGTTCTTGATCACCACCGACGCCGGGTCGTAGACGCTCGTGTCGGAGGTGGTCACGAAGTCCGCGCGCATCTGCGACGGCGTGGTCGTGACGCGCACGTAGCCGCGCTCGCCCTTGCAGTACTTGACGTGCGGGTTGTTCGCGTACCAGGCCGCGCTGGGCGCCGCGGCGGTGTCGCTGTTGCTCGTCACCGACGTCGTGACCAGCTCCGAGCCGATGACCGGGTCGCTGTGGTCGAAGTAGTCGAGCCGCAGGTCGGCGGCCCAGTGCCGGTGGACGTCGCCGGTGAGCACGACCGGGTTGGCGACCTTGCGGTCGACCCAGCCCTGCTGGATCCGGTTGCGGGAGGCCTCGTAGCCCTGCCAGGAGTCGTTGCCCTCGCAGGTGGCCTTGTTGCCGTCGGCGTCCCGCGTGGCGAAGAAGACCTGCTGGCCGAGGAAGTCCCAGGTCGCCGGGTGCGATTCGAACTGCTTGAGCAGCCACGCCTCCTCGGTGGCGCCGAGGATGCTGCGCGAGGTGCTGCGCATGTCGGTGCAGGCCGGACCGGCGTCGCCGGCCGGGTCGGCCACCTGGGCGCTGCGGTACTGGCGCGTGTCGAGCATGTGGAAGCGGGCCAGGTTGCCCCACATCAGCTGCCGGTACAGCTGGATCGACGCGCCGTCGGGCTTGGCCGTCGACCGGATCGGGGTGTTCTCGTAGAAGGCCTGGAACCCGGCGGCCTTGCGCGCGGCCGGGGCGGGCGAGGTGGTGCCGTTCCAGTTGTTCATGACCTCGTGGTCGTCGAACACGACGATCCAGGGCGCGATCGCGTGCGCGGCCTGCAGGTCGGCGTCGGTCTTGTGCTGGGCGTGGCGGGCGCGGTACTGCGCGAGCGTGGTGACGTCCTCGGTGAAGGCCAGGCTGCGCGGGTTGCGCTCCTGCGCGGCCCGCCCCGACTTCTTTTCGTAGATGTAGTCGCCGAGGAACAGCACCAGGTCGGGGTCGTCGGCCACGATGCCCTTGTACGCGTGGTAGTAGCCCTCCTCCCAGTGCTGGCAGGAGCTGAAGCAGTACTTGAGCTGGTTGACCGCGGCACCGGCGGCGGGCGCGGTGCGCGTCCGGCCGACCGGCGAAAGGTAGCCGGAACTGCGGAAGCGGTAGAAGTACTCGCGCGTGGGCTGCAGCCCGGTCGGTTCGATGTGGACACTGTGCGCCGACGCACGGGTCGCGCTCACCGAGCCGCTCTGCACGATCGAGCTGAACGCCGCGTCGTTCGCGATCTCCCAGTCGACCGCGTACGTGGCGTCCGGCATGCCGCCGAAGCCGTCCGGGCTGAGCGGGGCGGGCGCGAGCCGCGTCCACAGCACGACGCTGTCGGGCAGCGGATCGCCCGAAGCGACGCCGAGCTGGAAAGGATCGTGGACGGCGGGGGCGGCCACCGTGGTGCGGGCGTTCGCCCACGACGGCAGCGCCGCCGAAGCCGCGGTGGCGGTGACCGCGGCGAGCCCGCCGAGGAGCACCTTGCGCCGGTTGACCTGACCCATGGGAAGGCCCTTTCTCGGGGTGGACGCGCGGTCAGGCCGCGAAGTCGGTGATGCCGTCGCTGCAGGACTTCAGGTCGGGCTTGGCGGTCGTGTAGTTCGCGACGCACACCTTGTAGAAGACCCAGCTGCCGTGCGGGACGGAGACGGCCTTGTCGGCCTTCGTGCCCTCGCCGCCGGAGTTCCAGACGTAGAACGGCCCGGCGCCGCCCTTGAGCCAGTAGGCGACCACCGCGGAGTAGCCGTCGGAATTCGTGTCGTAGACCAGGAAGTGCGAGTCGGACGAGCGGTACTGCGCCTCACCCGCGCAGGCGTCGGCGCACTGCCCGCTGCCCGAGCCGACGCCGCAGTCGGGCGCGACCCGCGTGTCGGAGTTCGTGAAGACGTAGGTGTCCGAGATGTACCCGCCGAGCGCGGGCACGTAGTCCCACAACGTGCCCGTGCCGTAGGTGCCGGTCACCGAAGAGCCGTTGACCTGGCAGTCGATGGTGACGGTGGCACCGTTCGCGACGGTCTTCACGGCCGTGGCACCCGCGGTGGGTGCCCGGCGGACGTTGAGCGGGTCACCCGCGGTCTTCACGGTCCCGCTCGCCGCGGCGGTCGCTTCGGCCGCGCCACCGGCCAGGAGCGCGCCCACCGCGGCCATTACCAGGCCGGAACCGGCGATACGCCGGAGTTTCGAACGCTTCATGGCGGCAGCGTGACGCCGGCCCGTACACGTTCCGTACAAAGGCGCACGTGTGCGCACAGACACTCCGAATGGATCTATCCCCTGCGCCGGACGGGTCCTAGAGTCCCGGCCATGGGGGAACTCATCGGGCAGGTTGAGACCACCTCGCTTACCATCCGCGTCCTCGGTCCGCTGGAGGTCACCGCCGCCGGGCGGGTGATCGCCCTCGGCGGCCCGAAGCCCCGGCTGCTGCTGGCCGCGCTGGCCCTGCAGCCGAACGTCGTCGTCTCGACCGATGTGCTGGTGGAAGTGCTGTGGCCGGAATCGGCGCCGCGGTCGGCCGCGGCGAACATCCGCACGTACGTGCACTCCCTGCGGAGGCGGTTCGCCGAAATCGACCCCGCCCTCGGCGAGCGGATCAGCAGCCGGGCCTCCGGCTACCTGCTGACCGCGGCGCCGGACGAACTGGACCACCTCGCGTTCGCCGCCCTGGCCGGCGAAGCGCAGGAAGCGCTCGACGCCGGTGAAGCCGAGGGCGCCCTCAAACTCCTCGACAAGGCCGACGCGCTGTGGCGCGGCGAAGTCCTCGAAGGCCTGCCGCACGACCACAGCTGGGGCGCGACCGTCGCCCGGCTCACCGAACTGCGGCTGTCGGTGCAGGAACAGCGGCTCCGCGCGCGGATCGGCCTCGGCCGCTCCGGCGAAGCCATCGCCGAGCTGCGCGGGCTGGTCACCGAGCACCCGCTGCGCGAGGAGCTCTGGGCGCAGCTGATCGTCGCGCTGCGCGCCGCGGGCCGGACCGGCGACGCGATCGAGGCGTACGAGTCGGCCGAGCGGGTCCTGCGCGAGGAGCTCGACGCCGAACCGGGCGCCCGGCTGCGCGAGCTGCGCGCGACGCTGGTGCCGGAGAACGTGCTCACCCCGGCGCGCGCGGCCGACGTCGCCCCGGTCTGCCAGCTGCCCCTGGACCTGCCGGACTTCACCGGCCGCGGCGCGCTGATCCGCGACGTCGTCACCCTGCTGCAGGAACGCGCGGACGCCGGCACGCCCGCCGTGGTCGTGCTGTCGGGCGCACCCGGCGTCGGCAAGTCGGCGGTCGCCGTCCGGGTCGCGCACGCGGTCCGCGACGAGTTCCCCGACGGCCAGCTGCACGTCGACCTGGCCGGCACGTCGTCGTCGCCGCGGGCACCGATGAGCGTGCTCGCCGAGCTGCTGCGCACGCTGGGCATCCCCGACGCCGGCCTGCCGCGCGAGCTGGCCGAGCGGTCGGCGCTGCTGCGGTCGCGGCTGGCCGGGCGCCGGATGTGCGTCGTGCTCGACGACGCCGGCAGCGAGGCCCAGGTGCGGCCGCTGCTGCCCGGGGCCGGGGCCTGCGCGGTGCTGGTGACCAGCCGGATCCGGCTGCCCGGGCTGGCCGGCGCGAAGCCGGTGGACGTCGACCTGCTGCCCGAGGCCGAGGCCGCGCGGCTGCTGGAGGGCATCGTCGGCGCCGAGCGGGTGGCGGCCGAGCCGGAGAGCGCCGCGGCGATCCTGCGCCAGTGCGGGCACCTGCCGCTGGCGATCCGGGTGGCCGGCGCGAAGCTCACGCACCGGCCGGGCTGGACGCTGCGGCTGCTGGCCGACCGGCTCGGTGACGAGCGCCGCCGGCTCGACGAGCTGCGCGTCGGCGACCTCGCCGTCCGTGCGAGCGTGACGCTGTCCTACGACCTGCTGCCGATGTCGGCGGCCACCGCCTTCCGCGGGCTGGGCCTGCTCGGCCCGGTCCAGTTCCCGACGTGGGCGGTCGCGGCCGTACTGGGCCGCCGCGACGCCGACGAGGTGCTCGACGTGCTGGTCGACGGCCACCTCGTCGAGCTCGTCGGCTCGGATTCGGCCGGCCAGCCGCGCTACCGGTTGCACGACCTGCTGCGCGTGTACGCGGTGGAGCTCGCCGAGCGCAGTGACGCGGCGAAGACCCGCGCCGGCCTGCGGCGGGTGCTGGAGGGGTACCTGGGGCTCGCGCTGGAGGCGGCGCGCCGGATGCCGCTGCACTTCTTCGGCATGTACTGCGACGACGAGCTGCCGCGCCCCGCGGTGCCCGAAGGCGTGCTGCCCGAAGACCCGGCCGCGTGGTTCGCGGCCGAGCGGCACACGACCGTCGCGGCGGTTTCGCTGGCCGCCCAGCACGGCTTCGACGACCTGGCCTGGCAGCTGGCTTCGGCGCTGACGCCGTACTTCGATCTGCGGGGCCCGCAGGACGACTGGCACAGCACGCACCTGGTCGCGCTAGCGGCGGCCCGCCGGACGGGCTCGACGCGGGCCGAGGCGATCGTCCAGCGCAACCTCGGGCAGTACCTGCTCTACCAGGACGAGTACGCCGAGGCACGGGTGGCGTTCGAGGAGTCGAAGAAGCTGTTCGACACGATCGGTGACGTCCAGGGCGTCGCCGTCGCCCTGACCGGGATCTCGACGATCCTGCGCATCGAAGGCGAGGACGACCTGGCCCTCGACCACTGCCACGAGGCGCTGAAGCTGTTCGCCGAGGCCGACGACCCGAACGGCGAAGCGGTGGCCCGCCTCGGCGCGGGTTCGGTGTGGATGTCCCGGGGCTGTTACGCGGCGGCGAAGCGCTGGATCACGGACGCACTGGAGCTGTCGGCCGCGATCGGCGACCGCCACCGCGAGGCCCACGCCCTCAAACGGCTGGGCCTGCTGTTCCAGCACCAGGGCAACCTGGCGGCGGCCCGCGAGCACGTCGACCGGGCCATCGCGATCTTCACCGACCTCGGTGACGACCATTGTGTGGGGTACGCGAACCAGAACCTCGGTGAGCTGTGCCTGCACAGCGGGGATTTCGCGCACGCGCAGCTGCTGCTGGTGAACTCGCTGGCGGTGCACCGCCGCAACGGCGACCGCCGATCGGAGGCGGAGGTTTCGCAGCTGCTCGGCGAGCTGCACCGCGCGCTTTCCCAGCCGGAGCGCTCGCGGGACTACTCGGAGCGGGCGCTGGCGATCTGGCGTGAGCTGTCCACCCGGCCGAAGGAGCCGGCGGTCGTCGTGGAAGCGCGGCCGCACATAGCTTCGGCCTGAGGTCACCGCGGCAGCTCGGCCCACCACGGCAGCTCGGCTCCGCCACGGCAGCTCGGCCCCACCGCGGCCGACTCGGCTCCACAACCGACTCGGCTCCACCGCGGCAGCTCGGCTCCGCCACGGCCGACTCGGCTCCACCGCGGCAACTCCGCTCGACCGCCGCCGACAGGACCGCCCCGGCCACACCCCCCTGCCGAACCGATACGCAGCCGCCTCAGCGGCCGACAGGCCGTGTCAAGGCACGCTTTCCCGCCTTGACACGGCCTGTCGGCCGTTGAACAATCCGGCGTTCGGGCCGGCGGGAAGAATCCGGCAGCGCAGAATCCGGCAGGCGAGAATCCGGCAGCGCAGAATCCGGCAGCGCAGAATCCGGCAGCCGAGAATCCGGCAGACCACGACTCGCACCACCGCCCGCACATACCTTCCCCCCGGCGCACAATCCGCTTGTACAGATCATGTACGCCGCCCCGTCAGTCTTCCTCCACGTTCGAGTGAACAAGTGCGAGAGGAGAACCGGGGATGATCCGGATCATGAAGGCCGGCCGCGTAACCGCGGCGGTTCTGGCCGCCGGGGCGGTGACGGCGCTGGCCGGAGCCCCCGCGCAGGCCGCCACGACGCCGTCCAACACCAACTGGACCGCCGATCTATCCACTGTGGACAGCAACGACGTCAACGTGACCGGCGCCGGTGGCACGCTGACGCTGACCGACGCCGCCTGGCACAGAACCGAACGCGTGTTCGCCGGCAGCGAGGGCAGCCTGACCACGGCCGAGCACAGGCTCGGCTCGGCGGCGAACCGCGTCAGCGCCGAACTGACCGCCGACACCCCCAAGGGCACCTCGGTCGACGTCGACGTCCGCGGCCGGACCGGCGTGAACGACTGGACCGAGTGGACCCCCGCGGGCACCGCGCTGAAGAGCGCCGTGAGCGAGGTGCAGGTGCGGATCAGCCTGCACAGCACCGCCGACGGCGTGCGGCCCTCCGTCAAGAGCGTCGCGCTCAGCGCCGACAGCGTCCCGCAGGTCAACGCGCTGGCCGCCGCGACCGCGCTGACCTACAAGGTCTTCGGCACCCGGGAAGGCCTGACCGGGCAGACGACCGCCAACGGCCACGTCATCACCAGCCGCGACCACTTCGTCGCGCTGCCGTCCGGGCGCGCCCTGGCCGGCAAGGGCAGCGGCACCTACACCGTGCGCGTCTGCAAGACCGACGGCAGCCGGTGCGAGTACGCGCCGGTGTGGGACGTCGGCCCGTGGAACACCAAGGACGACTACTGGAACCCGGCCTCGGTGCGCGCCGAGTACAAGGACCTCCCGCAGGGCCAGCCCGAGGCGTACGCCGCCTACCACAACGGCTACAACGGCGGTAAGGACGACCTCGGCTACAAGGTCGGCAACCCGGCCGGCATCGACCTCGCCGACGGCGTCTTCTACGACGGGCTCGGCATGTCGGACAACGGCAACGTCAACGTCACCTACCTGTGGACCGGCTCCGACAAGACCGGCGTGGTCAGCACGGCGGGCGACCCGATGAACGTCCGGGCGAGCGCCAGCACTTCGGCCGCCATCAAGGGCCTCGCGGCGAACTACGCCAAGGTGAACATCGAGTGCTACGTCGAGGGTGACACGGTCGCCGGCAAGTTCGGCACCACCAACATCTGGGACCGGATCGGCCCGAACAACTACGTCTCGGACACCTACCTCCAGACCGGTTCGGACGACCCCGTCGCCCCGCACTGCTGAACCCCCGATCATCGCGGGGGTCGACTGCCCTCACCCCCGCGATAACGCGAAGGCCCGGTGTCCCCCGCCGGGCCTTCGCCCATTTCCCCGCCATTCCACTCAGCGGCACACAATTCACAAGCGTGAACAGGCTTCCGCCGGGTGTACAACCGCCCGCCGGGCGTGCAAAAATTCCGGGCACTCTCCTCCCCACGGATTCACGGAATGGCGGGCACCTGTGAGCGTTTCCCGGAGAACCCTGCTGACCACCGCGGCCGGTGCCGCGGTGGCGGTGGGCGCCAGCACCTCGACGGCCGCCGCCGCAGGCACCGTCGCGGCCACCCCCGACCACCCCGACCTGGCCTCGGCCACCCGGACGCTCCGCCAAGCGGCCGATTACGCGGTGGCCAAGCTCCGCGCAGTGGCCCCCGGCGTCACCGCGTTTCCGGTCGGCACGAAGTTCGAGAAATGGACCTATTCGCAGAACGGCGACTGGGTCGGCGGATTCTGGCCCGGCCAGTTGTGGCTGGCCTGGCTGCACAGCGGCGAGGAGCAATTCAAAACCCTCGCACTGGCTTCCGCCGAGAAACTCGCGCCGCGGCAGAACGACACGGGCACGCACGACCTCGGCTTCCTCTTCTCCCCCTCGTGGGTGACCGCCTGGCGGCTCACCGGCGACGAGAAGTGGAAGGCCGGCGCGGTGCAGGCCGCGTCGTCGCTGATCAAGCGCTACAACCCCGCGGGCCGGTTCATCCGCGCCTGGGGTGCGCTGTCCGACCCGAACAACGCCGGCCGGGTCATCATGGACACGATGATGAACCTGGACCTGCTCGCGTTCGCCAGTGCGCAGACCGGGGACCCGAAGTACCTCGAAATCGCCGCCGCGCACGCGAAGACGGCACAGCAGCACTTCCCTCGCCCCGACGGGTCGACCCCGCACGTGTTCGACTTCGACCCGGTCACCGGCGCGCCGATCGGGCCGAACACGGTGCAGGGCTACAGCCCCACGTCGTGCTGGTCGCGCGGGCAGGCCTGGGGCGTCTACGGGTTCACGACCATCCACCGGCGCACCGGCGACCCGGAGTTCCTGACCACCGCCCGGCGGCTCGCGGACTTCGCGCTGTCCCAGCTGACGCCCGATCACGTGCCCGTGTGGGACTACCTGGCCCCGCAGGCGCCCGACGACGTCAAGGACGCCTCCGCCGGCGTGATCATGGCGTGCGGTCTGCTGGATCTCGCCGAACTCACGCACCGCCCGCACTACCGCGAAAGCGCGCTGAGGATTCTCACCGCGGTGTCTCGGACGTGCCTGACGACGAAGTCCACCCGCGCCGAGGCGAGCGTCGCGCGCTGCACCCGCAACCGGCCGAACGAGGACGGCGTCGAGGTGTCGCTGCCCTACGCCGACTACTACCTGCTGGAAGGCATCCTGCGGGTGCTCGACCGGCGCAAGGTGGACCGCGCGATCGACCTTTCGAGCGTGTAGTGCCTCCGGGGAGGCCGCCACCTCCCCGGACGCGCTGTCAGTGCTGGTGGTGCGCGTGCACCTTGGCGTGGCCGAGGCCGCGCCCGATCATCCACTTGTTGACCGGCACCGTGACGACGAACGCGATCGCCAGCGAGAGCGCCAGCGACAGCCAGAACAGGAAGCCGGCCAGCCCGGCGTTCATCGCGCCCGGGATCGCCACGACCACGGTGTTGTCGATCAGCTCCATCACGGCGATCGACACGGTGTCCGCGGCCAGCGCAACCTTGAACGCCGCCGCCGCGCCGAGCCCCGACTTCAGCACGCCCCGCATGGTCAGGCCGTACCCGAAGACGAAGGCCAGCACGATCGACAGGACCACGGTCGCCGCGTTGTGCAGGCCGAACGCCGTGCCCAGCACCATGCCGAGCACCTCACCGATGGCACAGCCGGTCAGGCAGTGCAGAGTCGCTTGGATCGCTGTCGCCCACGAAGCCCCGTGCTGTTCACTCATGACCGGAACGATACCCCTGGGGGGTACCACGCGCACGTTTCGCCGGTCACCCCACCCGGGGCTTGCGGCCTGCTACGGAACGTGACCAAAAGCGGCCGGCCAGGGCTTCCACCTCCGGACGCCCTCGAAGCAGAGCTCACTTTCGTAACCCTTTGCGCACATCCCGTTGACCACAGTTACCCGGGGCCCTACGTTCGCCCTTGGTCTCCACCATGGGCAGACCCATCGAACTGATCGAATTGCCTGAGGAACGGGTGGAGATGCGAGGGCCGACGAAGACCTTCCGGCTGGTCGCGACGGTGCCGCTGGTCGCGGCGCTCACGCTCGGAGGCTGCTCGGACCAGCTGGGCAGCGCGCCCGCGCCGTCGCCGACCCGGGTCGAGTTCGTGCCCAAGGTCCGCGGCATCCCGTACTTCGAGGCGATGGACAACGGCGGGCTCGAGGCGGCGAAACAGCTGGGGCTGGCGTGGCACTCGACCGGCCCGGCCACCGTCGACCCGGCCGCGCAGGTGACGATCATGCGCGACCTGATCGCGAAGAAGGTCGACGTCATCGTCGTGGCCCCGAACGACCCGGCCGCGCTCGCGGGCGTGATCGCCGAGGCCCGGGCCAAGGGCATCCACGTGCTCACCTCGGACACCGACGCGCCGGGCACGCAGCGTGAGGTGTTCGTCAACCAGGCCAGCGCGCAGGGCATCGGCACCGCGCTCGTCGACGCGCTGATGGCCAAGACCGGCGGCACCGGCCAGTACGCGATCGTCTCCTGCGGACCGGCCGCGGCGAACCTCAACTCGTGGATCGCGGTGCAGAAGGAGTACGCGGCGGCGCACTACCCGAAGGCGGAGCTCGTCGACACCGTGTACGCGGGCGAAGACGTAGAAGCCGCGACGGCGCTGGCCAAGCAGCTCATGGCCGGCCATCCCGGCCTGACCGGGCTGATCGGCGAGTGCACGACGTCCGCGCCCGGCGTCGCGAAGGCCGTCGACGACGAACAGAAGATCGGCCGGGTGTTCACCGTCGGTGTCGGGACGCCGCAGGCGATCAAGCCGTTCCTCCTCAAGGGCGCGTGCTCGCAGTCGGTGCTGTGGAACGTCGAGTCGCTGGGCTACCTGACCGCGTGGACGGCGAAGCAGGTCGTCGACGGCAAGCCACTGGGCCCGGTCAACAAGGTGAGCCTGGAGCTGCCGGCGGTGAAGTACGACGCCGCGGCGAAGACCGTCCTGCTGGGCGACCCGCTGCTCATCACCGCCGACAACGTCGACCAGTTCAAGTACTGACCGGGCTCACCGGTGCCGGCGCCCGTGGGCGGCCGCCGCACCCCCGCCGAGCACGAGGATCAGCGCCGTCAGCCCCCAGCGGCGTTTCTCCTGGGTCCGCCGTCGTCCGGTGTCCTGGGCCACCGGCTCGGTCTTCTCCTCCGGACGCGCGTGGTGCGTCGTCGGCGGGGCCGGCGGCGGAGGTGACGGGGCCGGGGTGGACGGCGGGGGCGTCACCACCGCCGGAGGCGTGGGTGCCGGCACCGGGGCCGGGGGCAGGACGACGGGCTGCTCCACCGGTGGCGGCGGCGGGGGCGGCTCCGGCGACGGCTCAGGTGACGGCGTCTCGGTCCGGGGCGGCGGCGGCTCCGACGACTGCCCCGGAGGCGTCGTCGGGGGTGGTGACGACTGCCCCGGGGGCGTCGTCGGCGGAGGTGACGTCGTCGGCGGACGTGCCGGCGGCTCGGCGAGGCAGCCGGCCGCATCGCCGCTCACCAGCGGTGGCCCGGTCGCGACCTCCGTCGCCGGGCCCGAGCCGTCCCGCGGTAAGCGGAACGTGGCGCTGCGCCGGCCGGCTTGGTTGGCCGTGGCGTAGATCGCGCCGGGGGCGAGCACCACCGACCCGTACGCGCCGCCTTCGGGGAACCGGAGCCCGGGCACCACCGCGACCTTCCCGCTCGCCGGGTCGAGGGTGACCACCGAGCTGTCCCCGCGCGAAGTCGCCGAGACGCCGTACAGGAGCCCGTCCGCCGGGTCGACGGCGAAGTCGTCGACGCCGATGGCGAGCGACACCGGCCGCAGCGACGTCCGGTGCACCACCCGCAGGTAGTCCGCGCCGGCCGGGTCGATGTCCACTGTGTACAGATCGCTGCCCTGCCGGACGTACCAGCGGGCGCCGTCGACCGCACCCGCGGTGGCCCCGGTGACCGGGCTCCACACCGGTTTCGGCGCGCCGGCCCGGCCGATCACGCCCAGGTCGGTGACCACGCCGGCGGCGTCGATCCGCACCGCGTGCGCGCCGTGGTACCGGCCGGCGCGGGTGCCGTCGGCGACGCCGTAGACCACGTTCTGCGCCGCGGAGTAGCCCATCGCGTTGATCCAGTACCCGGCCTGGCTCACCCGCCGCGTGACGCCGCCGGGCAGCGAGAGCAGCCGCAGCGTCGTCGGTGCGCCGCTGCGTTCGTTCTCCGCCTGCAGGATCGTGCAGCCGGCCGGCTCCCGCGCCACCGTGAGGTGGGACGCCGGGGGCGCGAGCCAGCCCGAGGCCGCCAGCAGCGCCGAAACCGCCGCGGCCACGCCGAACGCGGCCGCCCAGCGGATCCGCGTGCCGGTCAAACCAGCCTGGCCAGCGCCGAGGTGAACGCCTCGGGGGGCACGCTGACGCCGCCGCTGAACGGGTTCTGCAGCTGGTAGATCGCGAACAGCAGCAACGTGATCGTGCCGGCCAGGGTGGACACGATGACGATGTGCGCGGCCAGCCGCGTGCCGCCGAACAGGTTGGGCAGCAGGATGGCCGTGATCAGGCTGCCGAGGATCAGCGCGAACCAGACGACCGCGCCGACCCCGCCGGCGCCGGAGTGGGCCAGCCGCTGCTGCCGGGCCTGGTAGACCGACCAGAGCTGGTTGCTCGCCTCGGTCTTGCGGTCCAGCAGCCAGTCGTCGTCGGCCGGGGCTTCGGCCACCGCCTGGCGCATCTGGTCGAGCTGCGAAGCACCCGTGGCGGGGACCTCGCCGCCGTCGGCCAGGCGCGGCCACTCCTGCTCTTCGACCGTGCGCGCGTAGGCCGCGGCGAGCTGGTGCACCCGGTCCTTCGTCGCCTCGGGCAGCGCGTCGGCCGCCCAGCTGGCCGCGACCAGGCTGTCGGCTTCGCTCTGCGCGGTCTGGCTCACGGTGCTGACCGAGTCGTACAGCGAGATGAGGACGAAGGCGACCAGGACCGCGTGCAGCCCGCCGACGATGGTGAACACCTGACCGGCCGCGTCGTTGTTGCCGGGCCGCCCTTCGTCGTCCCGGCCGAACCGGCGGACCAGGTAGGCGATCAGGCCGCCGACGCAGGCCGCACCGGCCACCCAGAGACTGCCGGCCACGAAGATGTTCATCCGGGTCCTTTCGCCCGCGAAGCGCGGGAAGCACTGCCCGGCGCATTCCACGGCCGGGACCGCTCAAGTTAGTCACCCATTTACGGGCCGACAACAGCAACGGCGGAATTCATCCGAGTGGCCGTAAAAATCCGCGCTCGTCGCCGGTTCGGCGCAGTTACCGGGCCTCCGGGACCCTTTCTCCGTTCCGCACGGCGATCACGGCAGGCCGGTGCAGAGCTGGACCTTCCCGACCGGGTGACGCTCAGGAACAGGCAGTCACCGCATCCGGTCCGCCCCCTCCGCGGGACGCCACCCGAAACCCACCCAGGTCGAACAGGTGATTTTCGCCGATGACCCCGATCGTGTCATTGTGCGACGGGACGCCGTTGCTATGTTGATTCGGCGGAGCCGCAAAACCAGGCGGATATCAGCAATAAAAGATCATGACCGGCGTGCCGGCCGGGACGCCGCACGTGCCGAACGCGAATGATTGGGTGGTCCTCGTTGTGACTGTCACCGACCCGGTGGAATCCGAGCAGGCACCGTCGAGCCTGGGACGGGCGGCGGCCCGGACACTGGCCACCACCACCAAATCCGTCCCCCAGATGCAGGGCATCTCCTCCCGCTGGCTGCTCAAACTCCTCCCCTGGGTCGACGTCGCCGCCGGCGCCTACCGCGTCAACCGCCGCCTCTCCTACGCCGTCGGCGACGGCCGCGTCACCTTCACCACCACCGGCGCCCACGTCCGCGTCATCCCCCCCGAACTCGGCGAACTCGCCCCCCTACGCGGCTACGACGACGAAGACGTCCTCACCGAACTCGCCGACCGCTTCACCCAACACGAATACGCCCCCGGCGACGCCCTCGTCGAATTCGGC
>NZ_CP100416.1:1718337-1718884 GCF_026017845.1 Amycolatopsis mediterranei | reverse complement strand
AAGACGTCCTCACCGAACTCGCCGACCGCTTCACCCAACACGAATACGCCCCCGGCGACGCCCTCGTCGAATTCGGCTCCCCCGCCGACCAGGTCTTCCTCCTCGCCCACGGCAAAATCACCAAAATCGGCACCGGCGCCTACGGCGACCAAGTCGTCCTCGGCACCCTCGCCGACGGCGACCACTTCGGCGAAACCACCCTCACCCACGACGACGGCATCTGGGAATTCACCGCCAAAGCCGTCACCACCTGCACCGTCCTCACCCTCCCCCGCACCACCTTCAACGACATCCTCACCCGCTCCACCACCCTCCAAACCCACCTCGACAACTACCGCACCCGCGGCACCACCGCCAGCAACGACCACGGCGAAGCCGAAATCTCCCTCGCCTCCGGCCACGACGGCGAACCCCAGCTCCCCGGCACCTTCGTCGACTACGAAGCCCGCCCCCGCGAATACGAACTCTCCGTCGCCCAAACCGTCCTGCGCGTCCACTCCCGCGTCGCCGACCTCTACAACCAGCCCATGAACCAGATCGAACAACA
>NZ_CP100416.1:1640856-1718237 GCF_026017845.1 Amycolatopsis mediterranei | reverse complement strand
GTCGCCCAAACCGTCCTGCGCGTCCACTCCCGCGTCGCCGACCTCTACAACCAGCCCATGAACCAGATCGAACAACAACTCCGCCTCACCGTGGAGGCGCTACGGGAACGGCAAGAACACGAACTGATCAACAACACCGACTTCGGGCTCCTGCACAACACCGACTTCGCCCAACGCATCCCCACCCGCACCGGCCCACCCACCCCCGACGACCTCGACCAGCTGCTCACCCTCGTCTGGAAAGACCCCAGCTTCTTCCTCGCCCACCCCACCACCATCGCCGCCTTCGGCCGCGAATGCACCAAAGCCGGCCTCTACCCCACCAGCGTCGACCTCGCCGGCCACCAAGTCCCCTCCTGGCGCGGCATCCCCCTCCTCCCCTGCAACAAAATCCCTGTCACCGACACCCGCACCAGCTCCATCCTCCTCATGCGCACCGGCGAACAAGCCCAAGGCGTCGTCGGCCTCCACCAAACCGGACTCCCCGACGAATACCAACCCGGACTCAACGTCCGCTTCATGGGCATCAACGACCAAGCCATCATCTCCTACCTCGTCTCCGCCTACTATTCGGCCGCGGTGCTGGTGCCCGACGCCCTCGCCGTCCTCGAAAACGCCGAAATCGGCCGGGAAACCCCGTGACCGTCACCGAAGAAACCACCACGTCGGTGCAGCTGTCGCTGAGCGTCCGCGCCGCCCGGACCCTGACCACCACCACCAAAACCCTGCCGCAAATGCGCGGCATCACCACCCGCTGGCTGCTGTCCCAGCTGCCCTGGGTCGAGGTCCCCGCCGGGTCCTACCGCGTCAACCGGCGCCTCACCTACACCCTCGGCGACGGCAAACTCTCCTTCTACAACACCGGCGCCCGCGTCCAGGTCGTCCCCGCCGAACTCACCGAACTCGCCCTGCTACGCGACTTCGGCGACGAAACCGCCCTCAGGGCACTGGCGGAAGCGTTCGAGCAACGCGAATACGAACCCGGCGACACCCTCTTCACCACCGGCACACCACTCGACACCCTGTTCCTGCTCGCCCACGGCAAAATCACCCGCCACACCACCGGCCCCTACGGCGACGAGCTGCACCTCGGCACCGCCACCGACGGCGACCACTTCGGCGAAGAACTCCTCGGCCCCCACCCCGGCACCTGGACCTTCACCGCCCGCGCCGCCACCCCCGTCATCGCCCTCGTCCTCCCCGCCGCCACCTACGCCCGCCTCAACGGCCGCTCCGAAACCCTGCGCACCCACGTTGCCGACGCGCTGACCCGGCCACGCAAACCCCAAAACACCAAAGGCGAAGCCGCCATCGACCTCGCCGCCGGACACGACGGCGAACCACTCCTGCCCGGCACCTACGTCGACTACGACCCCGCACCCCGGGAATACGACCTCGCCGTCGCCCAAACCGTCCTCCGCGTCCACAACCGCGTCAGCGACCTCTACAACCAGCCCATGAACCAGCTCGAACAACAACTCCGCCTCACCGTCGAAGCGTTACGGGAACGGCAAGAACACGAACTGATCAACAACACCGACTTCGGGCTCCTGCACAACACCGACCTCAAACAACGCATCCCCACCCGCACCGGACCCCCCACCCCCCTCGACCTCGACGACCTGCTCTGCCGACGCCGCAAAACCCGCTTCTTCCTCGCCCACCCCCACGCCATCGCCGCATTCCGCCGCGAATGCACCACCCGCCGCATCTACCCCGACACCACCATCCTCGACGGCAAACGCGTCACCGCCTGGCGCGGCGTCCCGATCCTGCCCTCCGACAAAATCCCCATCACCGCGGCAGGCACCACCACGATCCTGGCCATGCGCACCGGCGAAAACGACGCCGGCGTCATCGCCCTCCGCCCCAAAACCCTCCCCGACGAATACCAACCCGGACTCAACGTCCGAAACATGAACACCAACGACCACGCCATCACCTCCTACCTCATCAGCGCCTACCATTCCGCCGCCGTCCTCGTCCCCGACGCCCTCGGCGCCCTCGACGACGTCCAGGTCGGCCGCTGATGACCACCATGAACACGCGCACCGCCGCGCGTCCGCTCGCCGACGTCCTCGCGTGGAGCAAGGGGCTCGTCGACCCGGCGCTGCGGACGGCCGCCGAGCGGCTGCCGGAGACGATGCGGCGGATCGCCGCCTACCACTTCGGGTGGCAGGACGCCGACGGCCGGCCGGCCGCCACCGACGGTGGCAAGGCGCTGCGGCCGGCGTTGGTGCTGCTGTGCGCGGAAGCCGCCGGCGGGGAGGCGGCCGACGCCGTGCCCGCGGCCGTCGCGGTCGAGCTGGTGCACAACTTCTCGCTGCTGCACGACGACGTCATGGACGGCGACACCACCCGGCGGCACCGCGCGACGGCGTGGACGGTGTTCGGCACCGGACCGGCCGTGCTGGCCGGGGACGCGTTGCTGAGCCTGGCGTTCGAGGTGCTGGCACCGAGCGGGGCGGCGAACGCGAAGGTGCTTTCGGCGGCGACGCTGGCCCTGCTCGAAGGGCAGGCCGCGGACCTGGACTTCGAGCAGCGCGACGACGTCACCCCCGGCGAATGCATCCGGATGGCGGAGGGCAAGACGGCGGCCCTGCTGGGCGCGGCCTGCACGCTCGGGGCGACGTCCGGGCCGGCCGGCGCGGATCGCTTCGGCGCGTTCGGCCGGGCGGTGGGCCTGGCGTTCCAGCACGTCGACGACCTGCTCGGCATCTGGGGCGACCCGGCCGTCACCGGCAAACCGGTGTATTCGGACCTGCAGAACCGCAAGAAGTCACTGCCGGTGGTGACGGCCCTGAGTTCGGGCACGCCCGCCGGCGCGGACCTCGCCACGCTCTACGCCCGGCGCGAGCCCCTGGACGAGACCGCGCTGGCCCGCGCGGCTTCCCTCGTCGAGGCCGCGGGCGGCCGCCAGTGGAGCCAGGCCCAGGCGGAGGCGTTGCTCGCCAAGGCCTTGCGCGACCTCACCGCGGCCGCCCCGCCCTCCCGCGCCACCGCCGAACTCACCTCCCTGGCCCGCCTGATCACCACCCGCACCCACTGAACCCCGTACCGGAACGGATGACTCGCGTACCTCGACGGACGACACGCGTACCTGGATGGACGACACGGCGAGCACGTGCCCGGCCCGGCGTGTCGTCCGTCTGCGTAGGCGTGTCGTCCGGCTGGGTACGCGTGTCGTCCGGCTGGGTACGCGTGTCGTCCGTTACTTGCCGGGGCGGGTGAGGCCGGCTTTGTCCGCGCCGAGGCTGAGGATGTTCTTGTCCGTGTCCTGGAGGGCCTTGGTGACCTGGGGAGATGGTGGGGATGTCGACAAGTCGATCAGGCGGATCGGGGCGTCCAGCTTGATCAGGGTCGGGATGTACTCGGCCTTGTCGACCTTCCAGCGGTCGCCGTCGCGGACGAAGCGGAAGCGGGCCGCCGTGCCTTCTTCCGTGTCGCCCTTGGGTTCGGAGTGGCGGGCGATGCTGTTGCCGAGCCCGTAGGCCACCCACTTGCCGCCGATCTTCTCGAACGGCTGGACCACGTGGGCGTGGTGGCCGACGATCAGGTCGACGTCGTCCGACGCCAGGATCTTCTTGGCCTGCGACCGCTGTTCGGCCGTCGGCTCGTGCTGGTACTCGACGCCCCAGTGCAGGCTCGCGATCACGACCTGCGCCCCGGCCTCGCGAGCCTTGCGAGCCGCCGCCAGCACGTCGTCGACGTCGATCTGGTTGGCCAGCCACGGTTTCCCGGCGGGCACCTTGATGCCGTTGAAGCCGAACGCGTACGACACCTGGGCGACCTTGACGCCGTGGACGTCGAGGATCAGCGGCTTCGCGGCCTCGGCCGCCGACCGCGCCGAGCCGGTGTGCTTGACGCCGGCCGCGTCGAGCTTGTCCAGGGTGCGGGTGACCCCGTCGGCGCCCTGGTCGATCGTGTGGTTGGACGACGTCGAGCAGGTGTCGTAGCCGGTGTCCTTGATCGCGTCGGCGATCTCCGGCGGGGCACTGAACGACGGGTAGCCGCTGTACGGCCCGCCTTCCGGCGCCAGCGGCGTCTCGAGGTGGCAGATCCCGAGGTCGGCGCCGGAGATCAGCGGCTTGATCCCGGCCAGCAGCGGCCGGTAGTCGATCTTCCCGCCGCCGTCGGCCTCGGCCTGCTCGGTCAGCGCCGGGTGGATCAGGACGTCCCCGGTGGCGACGACGCTGAACGCCCCCTCGGGGGCGGCTCCCGCGGAAGCGGAAGAGGAAGAGGCGGACGCCTCGGGAAAGGGCGTCGGTGCCGGCCCCGCCTGCTGCGGCGGGCTGCTGCAGGCCGCGGCCAGGAGAGCGACCCCGGCGAGCGCGGCGACGCGGTGCTTCGTCATCGGTCCCCCTAACGTGGTCCGGCCATCCTGCCAGCCGGGCGAATCCGGCAGAGACGGCATCCCGGTCGCCTGAAACTTCCACCACAGTCGACAACACCGATCAGAACATCGCCACGAGACAAAACCGGACAACGCCCAGCCCAGTGCGGGAAAAATACGATAAATGACCCCGGCAAGCGTGATCATGAAACTACGGAGAGTAGGTCTCACTCCGCTAACTCCGCCTTGACGCTCCTCGAAAGGGTGTTTTGTAATACGAGTCACTTCGCGAACCCGACCCGACCCACCCGACCTCGGCCCCCATGGGAGCACTCGATGTCCACATACCCGCACAGGTTTCGCACCTGGAGCGTTGTTGGTTGTTGTTTGATTTCCGGCGCTCTGCTGGCTTCCTGCTCTTCGGGCAAAGACACCGCGGCGCCGCAGCAGCAGGCGCCCACCAACGGCAAGGTCACCCTGTACTACCTGCAGAAACAGGGCGACCAGCAGTACTTCGTCGAGCAGGCGCAGGGCGCGCAGGAGAAGGCGAAGGAGCTCGGCGTCGAGCTCAAGGTCGTCAACCTCGGCCAGGACGCCAACAAGGCGATCACCGAACTGGACGCCGCGGTCGCGCAGGGCGCCAACGGCGTCGCGATCGTCGTCCCGGACCAGGCGATCGGCCCGCAGGTGATCGACAAGGCCAAGAGCGCAGGCATCCCGCTCATCGCCTCCGACGACGTCATCAAGGACGGCACCGGCGCGAAGGCCCCGTTCGTCGGCTTCAACGGCAGCCAGATGGGCGACTCGGTCGGCACCGAGGCCGGGAAGCTGTTCAAGGCCGCGGGCTGGGCCGCCGCCGACACCAAGATCATCAGCGCGTACAAGCAGGACCTGACCGTCTGCACCGACCGCGTCAACGCCGCGAAGTCGGCGTTCGCCAAATCCGCGGGCGCCGACGTCCAGGTCATCGACGTCGGCACCGACAACTCCCCCGTCGACGCGCAGAACCGCTCCGGCGCGGTGATCGGCTCCAACCCGGGCGTCAAGCACTGGGTCGTGTGGGGCTGCAACGACGAGAACGAGACCGGCGTGGTGACCGCGCTGGCCAACTCCGGCGTCCAGGCGAGCAACATCATCGGCGTCGGGCTGGGCGCCTACCTCACCTGCAAGGACTGGGCCGCGGGCAAGGACACCGGCAACAAGTCCGCGCTCTACATCTCCGGCGCCGAGGTCGGCCGCTCGGCCATCCAGGTGCTGGTCGACAAGGTGAAGAACGGCAAGGCACTGCCCGCCGAGACGATCGCCAAGACCACGATCGTCAACAAGGACAACTACAAGCAGGCCGGCGTCAACTGCACCTGACCGCTGTCCGCGGGCGGTGCCGGCCGCACCGCCCGCGGGCCTCCTCCGCCGAAGGGCCCGCACATGTCCGCCTCTCCTCCCGCACTCGCCGTCGAGGGCATCGGCAAGCGCTTCTCCGGTGTCACCGCCCTCGACGACGTCTCGCTGGAGTTCCGCTCCGGCGAAGTCCTGGCCCTGATGGGCGAGAACGGCGCCGGCAAGTCGACGCTCCTGCGCGTGCTGTCCGGTGACCAGGGCCCGGACGAGGGCCGGCTGCTCCTGGAGGGCACTGAGGTCACGTTCGACACCCCGCGCGCGGCGATGGCCGCCGGGGTGCGCGTGATCTACCAGGAACCCGAGATCATCCCGCACGTTTCCGTGGCGGAGAACGTCTTCGTCGGCGAACTGCCCGCGAAGGCCCGGGTGTTCAACCGCCGCACGCTCACCAAGGCCACCCAGGACGCGCTCGCCGAGTACGGCTTCGAAGGCGTGCTCGACCCGGCGACGCTCGGTGTCACGCTGTCGGCCGCGCAGCGGCAGATCGTCGAGATCCTCCGGGTCCTCACCGCGGCCACCCCGCCGAAGGTGATCGCGTTCGACGAGCCGACGTCGTCGCTGTCCGAACACGAAGTCGAGGCGCTGTTCCGGCTGATCGGGCGGCTGCGCGACAGCGGTGTCGCGGTCGTCTACGTCTCGCACCGGATGAAGGAGATCTTCCAGCTCGCCGACCGCGTCGCCGTGCTGCGCGACGGGAAGCTCGTCGGCGTCCAGCAGGCCGCGGAGACCGACGAGGCCGGCCTGGTCCGGATGATGATCGGCCGCGACCTGTCGGCGCTGGAGCGCCGCGTCACGCAGGACACCGGCGAGGTGGTGCTCAAGCTGGACGACGTCACGACCGACGACGTCACCGGCATCTCGCTGCAGGTCCGCGCGGGCGAGGTCGTCTGCCTGGCCGGGCTGGTCGGCGCGGGACGCTCCGAGCTGGCCCGCGCGATCGTCGGCGACCTGCCGATCCGGTCCGGGACCGTGGAGCTCGCCGGCAAACGGCTGCGCGCGCACAACCCGGGTGACGCCGTCAAAGCGGGCATCGGCTTCGCGCCCGAAGAGCGCAAGACGGATGCGTTGCTCATGCAGCGGTCCGTACGCGACAACGTCTCCATCGCCGTCCTGGACCGGCTTCGCCGCTTCCGGGTCGTGAAGCGGGCGAAGGAACGCGCGCTCGTCGAGGAGTACGTACGCGAGCTTCGCGTGCGGACGCCGTCGATGGAGCAGGAAGTCCGCAAGCTTTCCGGCGGCAACCAGCAGAAGGCCGTCCTCGCGCGGTGGCTCGCGCGGCGGCCGAAGCTGCTGATCCTCGACGAGCCGACGCGCGGGGTCGACGTCGGCGCGAAGGCCGAGATCTACCGGATCATCGACGGCCTCGCCGCCGAAGGCATCGCGTTGCTGGTCATCTCCTCCGACCTGCCCGAGGTGCTGACGCTGGCCGACCGCATCCTCGTGATGCGGGCCGGGCGCCTGGCCGGTGAAATCGGCCGCGAAGACGCGACCGAGGAAGCCGTGCTGACCCTCGCCATCCCCGAAACCGAACCAGCCGTGGACGACGCCCAGGAGATCGGCGCATGAGCACCCCCACCAAGGAAACTTCGGCCCCCGCCGCGCCGCCCCAGCCGAGCGCCGCGCGCCGCGTGCTGACCGGCATCGGCGTGCAGAACTCGAGCCTGATCATCACGCTGATCGCGCTGGTGATCCTGCTGAGCGTGCTGAACGAGAACTTCTTCCGCACCAACAACCTGCTGCTGATCGGCAGCGCGATCACCATCATGGGCCTGCTCGCGCTGGTCCAGACGCTGGTGATCATCCTGGGCGCGCTGGACATCTCGGTCGGCTCGATGGCCGGGCTGGCCTCGGTCATCTCGGCGATGGTGTTCACCTCCACCGGCAACGCCGAGGTCGGCATCCTCGCCGCGGTCGGCGTCGGCATCCTCTGCGGCCTGGTCAACGGCATGATCATCATCTTCGGGCGGGTCAACCCGGTGGTCGCGACGCTGGCCATGCTCGCCACCTACAAGGGCATCGCGCAGGTGATCTCGAACGGCAAGGCGCAGGGCTACACCGGCGGCGACGACCTGTTGATCTTCCTGGCCAAGGGAACCGTGCTCGGGCTGCCGTCGCTGGTGTGGGTGTTCCTGATCGTCGCGGCGCTGCTGCACTTCCTGCTCAAGTACACCGACATCGGCCGCAACGTCTACGCCATCGGCGGCAACGACACCGCCGCGCGGCTGGCCGGCATCAACATCAACCGGTACATCATCGGCGTGTACGCGCTGGTCGGCGTGGTGGCGGCGATCGCGGGCGTGCTGATCACCGCCCGCACCGGCTCCGGCCAGCCGACGTCCGGGTCCGAGGGCCTGGAGCTGCAGGCCGTCACCGGCGCCGCGCTCGGCGGCACGATGCTCAAGGGCGGCCGCGGGTCGATCATCTCGACCGTGCTCGCGGTGGTCATCCTGGGCGTGCTCGACAACGGCATGTCCGGGCTGGGCATCAACCCGTTCTGGCAGAACGTCGCCCACGGCGCCCTGCTGGTGATCGCGGTCGTGCTGCAGCAGCTGCGCAGCGGGGAGCGGCGCGTCGGCCTGCCCGAGTAGCGGTGGGCGCCCCGCGGAACCTCCACGCCCGCATCGTCGGCGAACTGGGCCGGCTCATCGTCGAAGGTGTCCTCGGGGACGGGCAGCCGCTCGTCCCCGAGGACCTCGGCCGCCGGTTCTCGGCGTCCCGGACGGTGGTGCGCGAGGCGTTGCGCGTGCTCGAGTCCAAGGGCATGGTCACCGCGCGCCCGCGGGTCGGGACCTGGACGCTGCCGCCTGAAGCGTGGGACGCGATCGACCCGGACGTCATCGCCTGGCGCGTCGGCGGTCCCGGTGGCCGCGAGCACCTGCGCGAGCTGCTGGAGCTGCGGCTGGCCATCGAACCGCAGGCGGCGCGGATCGCGGCGCAGCACCGGCGGCCCGACGAGCTTTCGGCGATGGCGACGGCCTACGCGCAGATGGCGGACGCGGTCGAGCGCGGCGACGGCGACGGGTTCCGGGACGCCGATTCGCGGTTCCACGCGGCGCTGATCCGGGCGTCGGGGAACACGCTGATCGCGCAGCTGCAGGTGCCCGTGGTCGCCGCGCTCAAGGCGAACGGCGAGCCGATGGAGCTGGTGGCGCATTCCCGGGTGCTGACGCTGGTGCTGGCGAAGAACGCCGACGGCGCCGAGTCGGCGGCCCGCCGATTGCTGGAAACCGTTGCGGCGTACCGCTCATCGGCACCTTGACACGTCCACCGGGACGCGCTTCACTCGCTGCGGATGACCGCCGCCATGAGTGCTGAGGAGAATGCTTTCATGCGTTTCCCGGGAATTCGCGGTTTCGGCGTGCTCGCGGCCGTGGTGGTGACCGGCGGGTTGTTGTCCTCGCCGGCGGTGGCTTCGGCGGCTTCCTGCACGGTTTCCGACGAGATGGTGGCCGCGGGCAACTACTGGGTCGCCAACGGGACGAACCTCGACGCGCCGGACTGGCAGAACGCCACGTTCCACGTCGGCAACCTGGCCCTGGTCCGGACCACCGGCCAGTCCAACCACAAGACCTATCCCTGGGCGCAAGCCAACAAATACCTGCTCCCGGACGACCCGGAGCGGCCGTTCTTCCCGGACAACCAGGCCGCCGGCGAGGCGTACCTGGACCTCTACACCTATTTCCACCCGGAGATCCCGCTCGACTCGATCCGCACGCGGATCAAGGCCGAGGTGGCCTCGGTGCAGGCGGGCCACCGCGATTACTGGAACTACGTCGACGCGCTGAACATGGCGATGCCGTCGTTCGCGCGGATGAGCCTGATCGACCACGATCCGTCCTATTTGGACGCCATGAACAGCTTGTTCTCGTACACCGAGCACAAGCTGTTCAACGAGTTCACCGGGTTGTGGTACCGCGACGCGCGGTTCAAGGGCTCGGGCGTGTTCTGGTCGCGTGGCAACGGCTGGGCGCTGGCGGCGTTGACGAAGGTGCTGCAGGTGCTGCCGGCCGACGACCCGCGGCGGCCGGAGTACCTGCGCGTGTTCAAGAAGATGGCCTCGACGCTGGCGCTGACCCAACGCCGTGACGGCTTCTGGAACTCCGACCTGCTCAACCCGTGGGACCACGGCGGCCCGGAGTCCAGCGGCACGGCGTTCTTCACGTTCGGCCTCGGCTGGGGCATCACCGCGGGCATCCTCGACGCGGCCCGCTTCCGCCCGGTCGTCGACAAGGCCTGGACGGCGCTGTCGACGAAGGCGCTGCAGCCGAGCGGCCTGGTGGGGTACGTCCAGCCGGCAGGCGATCGCCCGGCGACGGCGACGGTCGCCGACACCGCGGCGTACGGCGTGGGCGCGTTCCTGCTGGCGGGCCAGCAAGTCGCGAAGCTGCAGGGCTGCTCGGCCGCCTAGGGCCAAACGCCACAATGATGTGGCACTTCAGCGTAGGCAGTCGCGGGGGTCGCCGCGGGTCAGGGCCGGGTCCGACTGGGGGAACGTTCGCGCGATGCCGGGTCCCGACGACCGGTGCTCGAAGCGGACCGTCACCCGGCCGTGGCCCGCGCCCTGGACCCAGCCCGTGCCGAACTCCTCGTGGACCACGTCGTCGCCCTGGCGCCACTCCGACGGCGGTGCGGCGGCCGGCGCCGGGACGGTGGACACCACCGTCGACGGCGCCGAGGGCGCGGCCAGGGTGAACAACGCGTCCTGGTGGGGCACCGACAGTCCGCTGTAGGCGACGCCCGCCAGCCGGATGCCGCCGAACTCCGCCGGGTCGATCAGGAGCCGCTCCGCCGTCGCCGCCAGCTCGGCCAGGTCGTCCGTGGGCGCGGAGATCGTCTCCGACCGGGTGACCGTGTGCATGTCCGTGTGCCGCAGCTTGATCACCACCGTCCGCGCCACGCGCCCGGCCTTCAGCAGCCGCTGGTGCGCGCCCACCGCGATCCGGCGGACCTCCGCTTTCAACATCGGCAAGTCCTTGATGTCGGTGTCGAACGTCGTCTCGGCGCTGACCTGCTTGGTCTCGGCGCGGCCGGCCACCGGGCGGTCGTCGGCGCCGGTCGCGAGCCGCCGCAGGTCGCGGCCGACGACACCGCCGAGCGTGGCCACGGCGTCCTGTTCGGACAGTGCCGCCAGCTGCCCGAGCGTCTGGACGCCGATGAACCGCAGCTTGCCCTCGGCGACCGGGCCGATGCCCCACAGCGCACGCACCGGCAGCGGGGCGAGGAATGCCCGTTCGGTGCCCTGCGGCACCACCAGCAGGCCGTCCGGTTTGGCCTCGTCGGAGGCGATCTTCGCGATCTGCTTGCCGTTGCCCGCGCCGATCGAGGCCACCAGGCCGGTTTCCGCCCGGATCCGGGCCCGCAACGCGGCGCAGAACTCCGTCACCGCGTCGAAGGACGCGCCGATGAGTGACGGCGGTTCGGCGAAGGATTCGTCGAGGGAGATCTTCTCCAGCACCGGCGCCACCTCGGTGACGACGGCGAAGACCTCCTGGCTGAGCCGCTCGTAGACGCGGAACCGCGGCGGCACGATCACGCCGTTCGCGGGCAGCAGCCGCCGCGCCTGGGCCATCGGCATCGCCGACTTGATGCCGAACGCCCGCGATTCGTAGCTGGCGCCGGCGACCACCCCGCGCGGGCCGAGGCCGCCGACGAGCACCGGGCGCCCGGCCAGCGTCGGGCGGGTGAGCTGCTCGGCCGACGCGTAGAAGGCGTCCAGGTCGAGGTGGATCACCCAGCGGCCCACGTCAGTCCCCGCCGGTGGCGTCCAGCAGCTGGTGCAGCGCCTTGGTGTAGCTCTCGAACGCCGCCCGGCCGGCCGCGGTCAGCCGGACCAGGGTGACCGGCGTGCGGTGCTCGTAGGCCTTGGTGATCTCGACGTACTCGGCGTCCTCGAGCTTGCGCAGGTGCGTCGAGAGGTTGCCGGCCGTCATGTCCAGGAGCTGCTGCAGCCGCGGGAAGGTGATCTGGTCGCCGGTGTGCAGGCCGGCCAGCGCGACCGTGACCCGCAGCCGCGCCTGGGCGTGGATGACGGGGTCGAGCTGCGGCAGTTCGCTCATCGGCCGGTCTTCTCGCGGATGAAGTAGACGATCGCGCCCAGCAGGAACCCGCCGCCCCCGCAGACGGTGAGCACGAGGAAGTTCGCCGGGTAACCGACCAGCACGCTCAGCGCGGCCGACACGATCATCCACGCGCCGAGGCCGTACATGAGCTTGTCCTGCCACACCATGCCGCCCGCCAGGTACATCACCCCGGTGAGCAGCAGCCACGTGCCGGTCCACAGCAGCGACACCTGATCCGTGGACAGGGCCTGGAAACTCGTGATCCGGATGTCGACGACCATCAGCCCGATCGAGCCGAACGCCCAGCCGTAGCCGTACATCGCGCCGACCGTCCGGGACGGCCCGCGGATCCCGCGGCCGGAGCGGATGCTGGTGAAGGTCGAGTAGCCGACGGCGCCGAGGAACAGCAGCGGGACGACGACGCCGCCGGCGACCCAAGGGGGCACCGCGACCCCGGGCAGCGTCGTGACGTAGGTGAAGCCCCACCCGACGATCCAGGCGAGGGCCCAGGCGGCAAGCATCCGCGCCGGGCCCCCGCCCAGTTCCCGGCGCGTCCGCCGGTTCTGCTGGGCGATCAGGTTCAGTGACTCCTCGGCCGACATCGGCTCGTCTTCCACCTGGTTCGCCCTCTCCCGTGCAACTCCCTCAACTGCACGGAAGCTACTCTGCCATTCGTTGTCGATCCGACCACAGTCACGGCCCCGCGGCCCGTATCAACGGTCAAGTCCCGCTCGAAGGATGGCCTGCTTTTGGCCGGATCGACAACATGCAATCAGAGCCGGGCCGTGTCCAGCCGGAAGCGGCGCACCACAATCAGGGCGGGCACGATCAGCCAGCCCGCCAGCACGAGCACCGCAACCCACGTCCCGGACGCGTGGATCAACGGGTCGAGGCCGACCCGGCGCAGCCAGTAGGTGGGCATGAAGTGCGCCAGCGTCGACAGCCAGCCCGGCAGGATCTCCAGGGGGATCCACAGGCCGCCGAGCAAGCCGAGCGGCATCATCAGGGCACCGGTGACCGCGCCGACCGTGTCGCCCTTCCCGAACAGGCCGATTGCCAGGCCGAGGACGGCGAACGGAAGGGTGGCGGCCCACAGGAAGACCAGCTGCCTGCCCCACTCGGCCATGGTGAGCGGTTCGCCGCGCAGGAAGCCGACGAAGAAGATGGCCACCAGGACCGGCAGGGCGACGGCCATCGCCGAGGCGACCTTGACCACCAGGTAGCCGGGGCCGCGCATCGGCGTGAGCCGCAGCTGCCGCTGCCAGCCGTCCGTGCGTTCCTGCGCCACCCGGGTGCCGGTGAACAACGCACCCCCGCTCGCGCCGTACGCGGCCATGCCGATCATCGTCTGCGTGCTCGAGTGCAGGCCGCCGGGCAGGATCGAATCGCCCCAGATCGCCCCGAAGAGCAGGTACATCGCCACCGGCATGCCGATGGTGAAGATGGTGAACTGCGGGCTGCGGACGATCCGCTTGATCTCCAGGCTCAGGTACGTCGTGTTCACGCGGCGACCTCCTCGGCGGTCAGCGCCAGGAAGGCTTCTTCAAGGCCCAGCGCGGTGATTTCGATGTCGGACGCGGCCGGGTGCGCCGCGAGCAGGGCGCGGATCGTCGCGTCGGAGTCGGCGCAGGCCAGCTCGGCGCGGCCGGCGCGCAGCTGCACGCTCGTGACGCCCGGCAGGTGCGCCAGTTCGGCCTCGGTGGCGCCCGGGACGGCGGCCTTGAGCACCCGGCCGGACACCGCCGCCCGGACCTCGGCGACCGGGCCGTCGGCGACGACGACGCCGTGGCGCATCAGCACCACGCGGTCGGCGTAGTCCTCGGCCTCGGCGAGGTAGTGCGTCGCGAACAGCACGGTCCGGCCGCCGGCGGCGAACTCGCGGATGACGGCCCAGAACGCCCGCCTGCCGTCGACGTCCATCGCCGCGGTCGGCTCGTCGAGCACGAGCAGCTGCGGGTCGCCGGCCAGCGCGAGGGCGAACCGGACGCGCTGCCGTTCGCCGCCCGACAGCTTGCCGCAGCGGCGTTTGACGAGCTTTTCGAGACCCGCCCGGGCGATCACCTCTTCGGCGGGCAGCGGCTTCTCGTGCGTCGAGACGATCAGGCCGACGATCTCGCCGACCGTGACGTCCGGCAGCAGCGCGCCGTTCTGCATCATCGCGCCGACGAGCCCCCGGTCGACGGCGTCGCGCGGGCTGCCACCGGCGACGGCGACCTCCCCCGCGTCCGGCTTGGTCAGGCCGAGCAGCATGTCGACGGTGGTCGACTTGCCCGCGCCGTTCGGCCCGAGCAGCGCGACGACTTCGCCGCGGGCGACCTCGACGGACACCCCGCCGACCGCCGTGACCTGCCCGAACCGCTTGGTGAGGCCGTGCAGCGCGAACGCCGGTCCCCCAGTCATGGCGTCCTCCTTCCGTGGACTTTGAATCGCAAAGTTGCTGCGCACTTTGTAACACAAAGTCCACGCACTCTCAAAGCCCCCGGCGCCGGAAACAAGAAAACGGGGTGCCGGGCAGCGTGCCCGGCACCCCGTTTCCGAGGGTTTCCGCAGGTCAGCCGGCAAACCGCCCGGCCACCATGCCCTGCGTGGCCGCGACGTCGGCCTTCGCGGCCGTCGGCGCCGGCGGCGTCGGCTGGGGCAGCGGCGCGCACTCGACGTCGGCCGTGCGGCCCGGCTTGCGGGCCGGGAGCGCGCCCGTCGCCAGGTAGTCGGCGATCTTGCTGTCGACGCACGCGTTGCCCCGCGGGGTGATCGCGTGGCTGGTACCGCCCGGCTCCGAGATCAGCGAAGCGCCCGGGAACCGGCTGCGGATCTCGAGGCTGCCTTCGAACGGCGTCGCCGCGTCGAGCGTCTCGTCGATCATCAGCACGCTCTGCACGCCCCGGCCGTCGACCTTGGTCGGCTTCCCGGCCTTCGCCGGCCAGTACAGGCAGGGCGCGTTGAACCACGCGTTCTGCCAGGTGAAGTACGGCGCCTTGGCGAAGGTCTGCCAGTTGTCGCGCCTCCACTGGTTCCAGCTCTGCGGCCACTGGACGTCGGAGCACTGCACGGCGAGGTACACCGCGTAGCCGTTGTCGTCGCCGCGGCCGCCGAAGGCCTCGAAGAGCGTCTTCCAGTTCTGCCAGTCACCCTTGTTGACGAACCGGGACAGCGCGTCGCCCAGCAGCGTCCACCGCAGCTGGTAGTAGCCGGCCTGCTGGATGACGTCGATGATCTCGTCCGGCCCGATCACCCCACCTGCCGGGTTGAAGGACGCCTTCAGCAGCTGCTCGTCGACGACCCGCTGCACCGCGGCCTGGGTCTTGCCGAGGTGGTAGACGTCGTCGTGCTGGGCGAGCCAGCCGAACCAGATCCGGATGTTCTTGTCGAAGGCGACGTCCTGGTCCAGGTTGTCGCCGTACCAGACGCCGCGCGGGTCGACGGTCGAGTCGAGCACCATCCGGCGGACGTTCTGCGGGTACAGCGTGCCGTACACCTGGCCGAGGTAGGTGCCGTAGGAGTAGCCGTAGAAGTTCAGCTGCTTCTGGCCGAGCGCCTTGCGGATGGAGTCCATGTCCTTGACCGTGTCGGTCGTCTTCATGTTCTCCAGCAGCGCGCGCGAGTTGTTCTTCGCGCAGGCTTCGGCGTACCCCTTGGACCGGTCGAGCCAGGTCCGCTCCAGCTGCGGGGTGAACGGCACGTACTGCGGCCGGTTGTAGTCCATGTAGTTCGGGTCGCAGCTCAGCGCGGGCTTGCTGGCGCCGACGCCGCGCGGGTCGAAGCCGATCCAGTCGTAGGCGTCACCGGCGTGGTTGGGCACGCGCGGGCCGCGGGTGGCCAGCAGCAGGCCGGACCCGCCGGGGCCACCGGGGTTCGTCAGCATGACGCCCTGGTACTGCGCGTCGGCCACCTTGTGCTTGACGCGGCTGACGGCGAGCTGGATCTGCTCCCCGGCCGGCTTGCGGTAGTCGAGCGGCACGCTGAGGTACCCGCATTCGGCGCCGGCGGTGACCAGCGTGGGATCGGTGCACGGTCCCCAGGCGATCGTCGCCTGTCCCGCGTTCGCGGCCGGCGCGGCGTTCGCGGCCGGCGCGGCCACGAGCGCGGCCGCCGCCGCGGCGGCCACCACGGCGGCAGTGCCCGTTCCAAGAAAGGCACGTCTCACAGATTTCTCCCTTTTCCCTGCGTATTCGGGCGGGAGAACCCTAATCCCGGCACGGGGCCGGGCGGGACGGCTGACCGCGAATGCCCTACGAAAGGTGGAAATCGGGTGGCGCGGACGTTCCGGGATCCCGTACGGTCGGCTTCATGATCTTCTTCAGCCGGCTCCGCCTCGTCTGAGACGGCGTGACCGCCGGACTCCCCGCCGACCGGGAGGGTCCCTTCACCTGCGCGCCGTCTGTTCTTTCTTCGTCTTGAAGGAGCACCATGCTGCGCAAACACATCGTCATGGTCGGCTGCACCGCGCCGAGCCACGTCTACCCGTCGCTGGGCGTGATCGCCGAGCTGGTCCGCCGGGGGCACCGGGTGTCCTACGTCGTCGGCGCACCACTGGCTTCGCTGGTCGCGTCGACGGGTGCCGAGGTGGTCGAGCACCCGACGACGTTCCCGCTCGGCGAAGCGGCCGCGTGGCCGGACGAGCCTGCCGAAGCCATGCGCGTCTTCCTCGACGAAGCCATCGCCATCCACCCGTTGCTGACCGCCCGGTTCGACGACGACCGGCCGGACCTGGTGCTGTACGACATCGGCGGGCTGGGTGCGCCGCTGCTGGCCGCGCGCTACGGCGTGCCCGCGGTCCAGCTGTCGCCGACGCTGGTGGCGTGGGAGGGCTACGACGAGGACATGGCCGAGGTGATGACACCGATCAAGACGTCACCGTCCGGTGTGGACTACGCGGCCACGTTGTCGCGGTGGCTTGCGGACCACGGCGTTTCGGCCGATCCCTGGGAGTGGCTCGGGCACCCGGCGCGGGTCCTCTCCCTGATCCCGCGCGCGATGCAGCCGAACGCGGACCGGGTGGGCCCGCACGTGCGGTTCGTCGGGCCGTGCCTGGACCCGGCGCGGCCGGCCGATCGGTCGTGGACGCCACCGTCGTCGGGGCGTCCGGTGCTGCTGGTGTCGTTCGGGACGGCGTTCACCGACCAGCTTCCGGTGTACCGGGCGTGCGTTTCGGCGTTCGCCGCGGATTGGCACGTGGTGATCTCGCTGGGCAAGCACGTCCCGCCCGCTTCACTCGGGCCGCTGCCGTCCTCGGTGGAGGTGCACGAAAGCGTCCCGCAACTGGCGGTGCTGGAGGCGGCTTCGGCGTTCATCACGCACGCGGGGATGGGCGGGGCGACGGAAGCGCTGTGGTTCGGCGTCCCGACGGTGGCGATTCCCCAGGCGGCGGACCAGTTCGGCAACGCGGCCCAGCTGGCGGCGCTGGGGGTCGGTCGTCACCTGCCGGCCGATTCGGTGACGGCTGAGTCGTTGCGAGCGGCCGTGGACGAAGTGTCCACGTCGGCTTCGGTCGCTTCGCGGCTGGCGGAACTGAAGGCGGAGATCCGTGGTCACGGCGGGGTTTCGTACGCCGCGGATGCCGTGGAGTCCGTTGTGGAGTGACGCGTGTGGAGTGACGCGCCCGGCTGCGCGGTGGCTAGGCGTGCCGCCGGACGAAGGCGTCGATCAGCTCCCGGCGTTCGGCCGACGTCGCCCGCTCCAGCTCGACCGAGTCGCCGTCGATCGTCACCTTGATCTTGTGGCTGCCCGCCTGGCGGCCCAGCCACTCGCGCAGCGTCTCGACGAGCCCGGGGAACACGCCGCCGGCCGCGCTGAACGCCACCATCAGCGAGCCGATCGTCACCGGGTCGGCGGCCTTCGCGCCCGGCGGGAGCTCGCCCGGGACGGGCAGCAGGTCGACGTCCAGTTCGCCCAGCTCGGCGCGCAGGCGGCGGGCCAGCAGGTCGAACTCCTCGGCGTCCGCCTCGCCGTCCGCCTCGAGCCGGACCAGGGCCCGCGTGTCCGATTCGGTCATGCGGGCCATGGTCCGCCCGGAAAGCGCAGGTGGCAAGGGCCGATCGGGCAGCGTCAGGCGCGGATTTCGTTGAGGTAGTTGTAGATCGTGTAGCGGGTGACGTCGAGGCGCCCGGCCAGGTGGTCGACCGCGTCCTTGATGAGGAAATAACCGGCTTCGTCAAGCTCCCGCACCACGGCCGCCTTGTGCCGCTTCTTCATGAGGTCCACCGGGATGCCCGCCTTGGTCACCGCCCGGTCCACGAGGAACCGCTGCAGGCTGTCGACGTCCGGTGGGAAAGTCTCCGGCTCGCCGTTGCCGCCCGGGGCCGCGGCTTCCTCGACGCTGTTGACGCACAGGCAGCCGACCGCGACCCCGTCGGCGTCGCGCAGGAACAGCGTCGAGGAGCGGATCGGCCGGCCGTCCGGGCCGTGCGTGCGGTAGTTCGTCAGGTCCTGGGTGGTGCCGCGGCGGACCAGGCCGAGCAGCAGGTCGGTCATCGGGCCGCCGACGTTGCGGCCGGTGAGGCCGCCGGCGATGGCGATGATCGAGTCCGGCAGCCGGCTCAGGTCGTGCAGCAGGACTTCGTTGCCCGGCCCGAGCATCGCCGCGAGCCCCGGGATGGCCGGCACCAGCGCGGTGAGCACCTCGTGCGTCGTCGCGCCCGCGGCCGGGACGACCAGCGGCTCCCGGGGTGCGGTCAACGTCTCCAGGGCCGAGCGCAGCAGGTCCGCGGCGGCCGCCGGAGTGGAGGCGTGCGGCGAGAGCCGGACGTGCTCGGGACGCACGGTCGCCGCGATGCCGACGTTGGCGAGCGCGGCGCCGACCTGCTCGGCGGGGTGGCCGGGCAGGATGAACGCGAGGATTCCAGCGCGCCGTTCCACGGCCGACACGACTTCGGCGCCGCAGGAGGCGAGCACCTCTTCGAACTCCCCCAGCCGCTCGGCGATCCGGGCCGCGATGGCGCCGACACCGGCCTCTTCGACCAGCTCGAGCGCCTCCGCGAACGCGCCGGAGGTGATCGGGCTCAGGTTGGAGATCGACCACGACTGGGCGGTGCCGTCCGGCGGGTGGATCTCGTCGTCGAACAGGCCCGGGTCGCGTGCTCCGGTCCAGCCCGACAGCACCGGGTCCATCCGCTCCAGCGCGCGATCGGACAGCACCGCGAAGCCGGTGCCCCAGCCCGCGCGCAGCCACTTCTGGCCGCCGACGACCAGGACGTCGGCGACCTCCCACGGCTCGTCGACCACGCCGAAGCCCTGGATGCCGTCGACGACCAGCAGCCGGTCGCCGGCGACCTCGCGCAGCGCGGCGAGGTCGGCGCGGTAGCCGGTGCGGAAGTCGACGGCGCTGACGCTGACCGTCGTGGTCTCCGGCGTCAACGCCGCTGCCACCCGTTCCGGCGTGACATAACCGCTGGTCAGCCGGCGGACGCGGAGACGCCCGGCCTGCTCGGCACGCGCCCACGGATACGTGTTGGCCGGGAACTCCGCGGCCGGCACGAGCACCTCGCCGGTGCTGTGGAACGCGGCCTGGAACAGCCCGAGGCTGGTGTGCGGCAGCAGGACCGTGTGGTCGGTGTCCGAGCCGGACAGCCGCGCGGCAGCGGCCTTGGCCCGGACCTCCTGCCGCATCAGCTCGTCCACAGTGGACGGCCCGGCCGTGGTGGCCTGGTCGAGCAGGGCGGCCGTCGTGTCGAGTACGGCGTGCGAGGGCGGGCCGAAGCGCGCGAAGTCGAGGTAGCCGGCGGGCTCGTCGAACTGGAGCAGGTACCGGGGCGAAATCCTCCTCACGCGAGGATCCTCGCCAGGAACTGCCGGGTGCGGTCGTGCTTCGGCGCGCTCAGCACCTCCGACGGCGGCCCGGTCTCGACGACGGCGCCGTCGGCCAGGAACACCACCTCGTCGGCGGCCTCCGCGGCGAAGCTCATCTCGTGCGTCACGACGACCATCGTCATCCCCTCCCCCGCCAACGTACTCATCACCTCGAGGACCTCGCCGACCAGCTCCGGGTCGAGCGCCGACGTCGGCTCGTCGAACAGCATCAGCTTGGGTTTCATCGCCAGCGACCGGGCGATCGCGACGCGTTGCTGCTGCCCACCGGACAGCTGCGTCGGGTAGGCGTCGCCGCGATGGGCGAGGCCGACGCGGTCGAGCAGCGCCAGCCCCTGCTCGCGGGCCTCGTCCGGTTTCACGCCCAGCACCCGGATCGGGCCCTCGACGACGTTCTCCAGCGCCGTCCGGTGCGCGAAGAGGTTGAACCGCTGGAAGACCATGCCGATGTCCCGGCGCTGCCTCGCCACCTCACGTTCGCGCAGCTCGTACAGCTTGCCGCCGCGCTGCCGGAAGCCGATCGGCTCGCCGTCGACCCAGATCTGGCCGGCGTCGATGGTCTCCAGGTGGTTGATGCAGCGCAGGAAGGTGCTCTTCCCCGCGCCGGACGGGCCGAGCAGGCAGACGACCTGTCCCTTGTGGACGTCCAGGTCGATGCCGCCGAGGACTTCGGTGTGGCCGTAGGACTTGCGGACCCCGACCGCACGCAGCAGTGGCTCAGACACGGGCACTCCTCACCAGCGGCACGCCGCGCAACGCCTTGCCGGCGCGGGCGAGCGGCCCCCGATCGGCCTGGCCGAAGGCGCGTTCCAGGTAGTGCTGGCCGACGCCGGCGACGGTCACCACGACCATGTACCAGACGGCCGCGGCCAGCAGCGTCTCCATCACCAGGAGGTTGTTGGACGAGATGTTGTTGGCCGCGTGGATCAGCTCGGTCACGCCGATCACCGACGCCATCGACGTGCCCTTGAGCATGTTGATGAAGTCGTTGCCGGTGGGCGGGATGATCACGCGCATGGCCTGCGGCAGCACGACCCGGCGCAGCGTCGCGGCCGGCGTCATGCCGATCGACTTGGCCGCCTCGGTCTGTCCGCTGTCGACGCTGTTCAGCCCGGCCCGGACGATCTCGGCCATGTACGCGCTCTCGTTGAGCGCCAGGCCGAGGAACGCGGCGGTGAACGCGCTGATCAGCACGTTCGTCTGCTCGTGGACGAGGAACGGGATGTCGATCACCGGGAAAACCAGCGCCAGGTTGTACCAAAGGAGGATCTGGAGGAGCACGGGCAGGCCGCGGAAGATCCAGATGTAGCCGGCGGCGAACCACCGGGCGACCGGGTTGGCGCTGCGCCGCAGCAGGGCGATGACGATGCCGAGCACGATCGCGACGGCCTGGGACAGCACGGCCAGCACGACGGTGTTGAGCAGGCCGGTCGCCATCACCTTGTAGAAGACGAAGTCCGGGACCTGGTTCCACGCGATCTGCGCGTTGCCGAGGGCAATCCCCAGCAGGACGAGCAGGGCGACGATGATCGCGGCGGCGACCCACCGGCCCCAGTGGCGGAGCCGGACGATCGGGAGCGGCTCAGGACCCGCCATTGATGGCCGCCTTTTCGATGGCGCCCTGCTCGACGCCCCAGGCCTGCAGGATCTTGCCGTAGGTGCCGTCGGCGATCAGGGCCTGCAGGGCCTTCTGCACGGAGTCGCGCAGCGCGGTGTTGGCCTTGTTGACACCGATGCCGTACGGGCCGCCGTCGATCGGCTCCCCGGGGACGACCTCGAAGAACTTGCCGTCCCCCGCGGTGCGCGAGATGTAGACGGCGCTGGGCAGGTCGTTGAGGATCGCCTGGACGCGGCCCGTGCGCAGCTGGTTCTGGTTCTGGTTGTCGCTGTCGGTCGCGGTGACGGTGATCGCGGGCTTGCCGGCCTGCGTGCACTTGGTGCTCTGCCCGGCGGCGAACTTCTGGTGGCTGGTGCCCTGCACGACGGCGACGTTCTTGCCGCACAGGGTGTCCGGGCCGGTGATGCCGTCCGGGTTGCCCTTGCGGATCATGATCGTGATGCCCGAGGTGAAGTAGTCGACGAAGTCGATCTGCGCCTGGCGGGCCTTGGTGTCGTTCATGCCGGCCATGGTCAGGTCGATGCGGCCGGACTGGAGGCTCGTGATCAGCGAGCCGAACGCCATGTCCTGGTGGGTGACGGCGACGCCGAGCTTGGCGGCGATCGCCTTGGCCAGGTCGACCTCGTAGCCGATCGGGGTCTTGCCGTCGGCGGCGTAGAAGTTGTTGGGCGCGGACTGCAGGTTCGAGGCCAGGTGCAGGCCGGCCTGCTTGACGGTGTCCGGCAGGGCGGCGTTGAGCTGGGCGTCCTTCTGCACGGCCTGGACGATCGCGGCGGTGTCCGGGATGCCGGACGCGGGCGCCCCGGCGGCCTGCGACGTCCCGCCCGCGCCGTCCGGACCGCCACCACAAGCCGTCACCAGCGCGGCGAGGCTCGCGAGCAGCACCGCCTGTACGGCACGAGAACGGGACATAACGGACCTCCACTGTTCGGCTGGCCGGAACGCTACAACTCACTGTTGAAGAGGTCAACCAGCCGTTGAAATCTTGTCTTGGTGCTAACTTCGCGGACATGAGCCTGCGGATCGGCATCCTGGGGGCGGCTCGCATCGCACCCACGGCCATGGTCAAGCCCGCCGCGTCGAACTCCTCGGTTTCGGTCACCGCCGTCGCGGCGCGGTCCCTCGAGCGGGCGCAAGCGTTTGCGACCAAGCACGGCATCGGCGCTGCTTACGGGTCCTACGAGGAGTTGCTGGCGGATCCGGAGATCGACGCCGTCTACAACCCGCTGCCGAACGGCCTGCACGGCCGCTGGACGCGGGCGGCGCTGGCGGCGGGCAAGCACGTCCTGTGCGAGAAGCCGTTCACGGCGAACGCGGCGGAGGCCCGGGAGATCGCTTCACTGGCGGAGACGACGGATCGCGTGGTGATGGAGGCGTTCCACTACCGCTACCACCCGCTGGCGCTGCGGGTGGAGGAGATCGTGGCGTCGGGCGAGCTGGGTGAGTTGCAGCGCGTCGAAACGGCGTTGTGCTTTCCGCTGCCGAAGTTCTCGGATATCCGTTACGACTACGACTTGGCGGGCGGGGCCACGATGGACGCGGGCTGCTACGCGGTCCACATGGCACGCGTCTTCGGTGGCGAGACGCCGTCGGTGGTTTCGGCCTCGGCGAAGCTGCAGTCGCCGCGGGTGGACCGCGCGATGACGGCGGAACTGCGGTTCCCCTCGGGCCACACCGGGCGCATCCAGTGCTCGATGTGGTCGTCTTCGCTGCTCAAGATCAGCGCGAAGGTGACGGGGTCTCGCGGGTCGCTGTCGGTGCTCAACCCGTTGGCCCCGCAGGCGTACCACCGGGTTTCGGTCCGCATCGGCGAGTCACACCGCACGGAGAAGTTCCCCCGCCGGGCGTCGTACGAGTACCAGCTGGACGCGTTCGCGGCGGCAGTCCTGCGGGGCGAACCGGTGAAGACCTCGGCGGCCGACGCGGTCGAGACGATGACCGTGATCGACGAGATCTACCGGGCCGCGGGACTGCCGCCGCGCGAGCCGAGCTAAGCGGCCACGTAGTTGCCGCTCAGGATCAGCAGCACCTGGATCGTGATGCCGGTCCCGTAGTAGTCCGTCGAGTCCGGGGACCACGACGAGATCGTCGTCCACAGCTTGTCCAGCCAGGCCTGGCTGCCCGGGTCCGTCATCGCCGCCACCGCGAACGGCGCCGTGAAGCACGGGTGCTGACCGCTTTCGGTCTTCGAACCCGACAGCGAATAGCCGCTCTGGATCTTGGCCGGGTCCCCACCCGTCGCCGACTTGATCCAGGTGTTCATCTTGCGGACCTGCGCGACCGCCGCACTCCCGGAAAACGAGATCGCGTCCGCGCCGAGGCGCCACGGGTCGCGGCAGGCGTTCCAGCTGTACTTGCCGTCGTACGGGCCTTCGAGGAAGTTCGACGGCGCCGGCTTCGGCGTCGAGTTGGTGCCGACCACGAAGTCCGGCAACAGCCCGGTGTTCGGCGCGTACGAAGACTGCAGCTGGCTGACCGCCGTCTCCGAACGGGTGCGGACCGTAGTCCAGAAGCTGTCGCCGGTCGCCGTGGCGAACGCGCGCAGGTGGCCCGGCATCCAGTCCGACGAACGCGAGCTGTTCTTGTACTCCGCGTCGTTGCCCCAGTCGCCGAGGAGCGTGAACTTCGTGGTGCCGTTGACCTCGCTCTTCTTGATCGCGTTGATGATCCGGACGGCTTCGGCCTTGTAGTCGACCGAGCCGCCGCTGCCCCACTTCTTGTCCGCGATCAGCAGGCCGTAGGCGATTTCGAGGTCGCCGTCGGTGGCGGAATCGCTGCCGTTGACGCTCCGGCAGTTCGAGTCCTGCTCGGCCGCGTGCAGGTCCTTGTTGTTGACCGACGGGTGCGCCTTGACGAACTTCAGGATCCCGTCGACGATCGAGCGCGCCTGCGGGTCCTTGTCCGCCATCATCGCCGAGATGGTCATGCCGTACCCCTCGCCCTCGGCGACGAAGGAGTGGTCGGCGTCCTTGGACAGCACGGCGTAGGTGCCGGTGCCGCACTTGGTCGTCAGGAAGTTCTTCTTCCAGAAGTCGTAGTACTTCTGCAGCGCGGCATCCTGCGTGGCCTGCGAGACGGACGGCCGCAGCGTTCCCGGCACGTACGGCGTGCCGGCCGCGGACGCAACCGCCGGCACGCTCACCAGCCCCGCGGCGAGCGCGGCCGAAACCACCGCGGCCCGGACGACTCTCATCATGGCTCCTCCGTAACGACATCGTTGGCTGCGGCGAAGGTGATCGAAGCCTGACAGAAGCTTCAAGACCAGGTCAAGAGGGTTAGGAAACTTTCCTTACTATTACCGTGCGTGGGTCCGCGCACGCCCCGCCCACCCGGACGGACTAGCGTGGACGCCATGAAGATCGACCTCGACGGCCGCGGGCCGGAGTTCCGCACGTTCTGGACCGAGCGCCACTTGGCCACGCTGACCACGGTCCGCCCGGACGGCACCCCGCACGTCGTCGCGGTCGGCGTCACCGTCGACTTCGAAGCCGGCCTCGCCCGCGTGATCACCTTCGCCCCGTCGGTCAAGGCCCGGCTCGTGCGCGCCGCGGGCCCGGACGGGATCCCGGTCGCGGTCTGCCAGCTGGACGGCCCGCGCTGGTCCACTTTGGAGGGACGCGCGGTGCTGCGCGAAGACCCGGAATCGGTGCGGGACGCGGAAAACCGGTACGCCGCCCGCTACCGGCAGCCCAAGCCGAACCCGCAGCGGGTCGTCATCGAGATCGCGGTGACCCGGGTGCTCGGCAACGCCTAGTGCGTTGACCACGAAGGTCGACCGGGCAGGATCCGATGGGGACTTCATTGGCGAGCTGACGAGAGGCCGGCGAGCACAGCACTTGAGTTCGCCCGAATGGACATTCACCCATTCAGTCGCTCGTGCGCGACTGGGATGATGAACCGTTCCACGCGCACGACCACCCCGTCGGTCGACGGCCACGAGCCCGAGCCGGTCCACGGGAGCAAGCGCGAGCACCCTCTGCACACCCTCCAGACCGCAGCGGGCAACGCGGCGGTCGCCCGGCTGGTCGCCTCGGTGCAGCGCGACGACATGGACGACCCGCACCTGGGCCCCAATGCCTTCGGCCGGCCCGACCCGGTCGATCCGCGCCGGGCGGGCGGGAGCGCGATCAAGCCCGACGACATCACCGACGCCGAAGATTGGATCATCGAGCACGAGTCGGGCTGGCAGCCGAGAGCGAAGGCCCCGACCACCAGCGCGTTCGGCCTGGGGCAGTTGCTCAAGAGCAACCGCGTGAAGTACCTGGGCGCCAAGGCCGACTCAACCGACCCGGCTGACCAGATCCGGGCGTTCCGCGCCTACGTGCGCGACGTCTACAAGACCGCCGAGCGCGCCAAGCAGTTCTGGATGGCGACCCAGGCCAAGGACCCGAGCCTGGCCCCGGAGGACCTGCGTGCCCGCGCCGGGAACTGGATCAAGAAAAAGTTCGTCGGCTACTGACCCCTGCCGCTCACACGAGGCGAAGGGACCTGGGAAATCATCGCAGGCTCGGCAAAACCACCTGCCGGCCCGACCAGCCGACGCGCAACTGCGCTGTGGCCGCACCATGCCGGGGAGCGGCGCCGACCACATTCGTGGCAGGGCCGTCGAAGCCCGGCCCCGTCAGCGCCCGGCCGCGCGGGAGTGCACCAGCCGGGTGTACTCCGCGAGCAGCTCGGTCAGCTCGCCGTGCTCGCCGGCCGATGCCAGTTGCTGGTGGCCCACCAGCATCGCCATCCCGAGTGACGTCAGGGTCCGGGCCAGTGCCCGGTCGCCGACGATGCCTTCGACCGCCTTGCCGACCGTCCGCAGCCGGGCGTCGTCGACGCGCTTCTGCGCCGCGCGCACGGTTTCGTCGTTCTTCGCCCACGCGCGGATCGCGGCCTCGGCCTCGTGGGGCAGCCCGATGGTGAGGTCCATCAGCGCGGCGAAGTCGGCCGCCGGGCCGCCGGTGCCGAAGCCGCCCTCGCGCAGGATGCGGACCTGGCGGTTCTCCCAGTGCTCCAGCAGCTGTGCCACGAACCCCGGCCAGCCACCGAAGTGGTGGTAGAACGACCCGCTCGTGACCCCGAGGCCGCGGCACAGCACGCCGACGTTCAGCTCGGTGAACCCGTGCTCCGCCAGCACCTTCAGCGCGGCCTCGAAGTACCCGCGGCGCGTCACCGGCGGCATCAGACGTTCCGGTCCCGGTCCCGCCAGTAAGGCTCGCGCAGCGAACGCTTGAGGATCTTGCCGGTGGCGTTGCGCGGCAACGCCTCTACGACGTCGATACTGCGCGGGCACTTGTAGTGGGCCAGCCGCTCGCGGCAGAACTCCACGATCTTGTCGGCGTCGAGCTGGTCGCCGGCGACGACGGCCTTGACCTGCTCGCCCCACTTCTCGTCCGGGATACCGATCACGGCCACCTCCGCGACGCCGGGGAATTCCGCCACGACGCGCTCGACTTCGGGCGAGTAGACGTTCTCACCGCCGGTGATGATCATGTCCTTGACGCGGTCCTCGAGGAACAGGAACCCACCGTCGTCGAGGCGCCCGACGTCGCCGGTGCGGACCCAGCCGTCCACGATGGTCTCCGCGGTCGCCTCCGGCTTGCCGAGGTAGCCCGCCATCCGCTGCTCGGTGCGCACCCACACTTCCCCGATTTCGGCGTCCTCCGCGGTGACCGGGTCGACGATCCGGAGGTCCACTCCGGACAGTGCGGTGCCCGCCGAGGCCAGCCGCTCCGGGTGCGTGGCGTCCCGGTGCGCCTCCGGGTCGAGGGCGGTGACCGCGCCGGACAGCTCGGTCATGCCGTAGACCTGGGCGAACTTGACGTCCGGCCAGGCGGCGAGCACCGTGCGCAGCAGCGGGAGCGGCATCGGCGAAGCGCCGTAGCAGAGGTACTTCAGCTTGGAGAACGCCTGGAGCGCGGCCTCGCCGGCCTGCGCGATCCCGGCCACGACGGCGGGCACCAGGAAGGCGTGCGTGATCCCGGCCCGCAGCGCCGCGAACAGCGACGCCGCGTCCGGCTCGCGCGTCAGGTAGGACGGTTCCCCGTAGAGGAAGCCGGAAACCGCGTAGCAGCTGCCACCGACGTGGAACAGCGGCATCGCGACCAGGTTGACGTCACCCCGGCCGATCGGGAACGCGGTCCCGGCGGCGAGGCCGTGCGCGAGGACACTGCGGTGGGTGAGCACCGCGCCCTTCGGGAAACCGGTGGTGCCGCTGGTGTACATGACCAGCACGCCGTCGTCGGTGTCGATGCCGGTGCCGACGTGAGGCGCGGCGGAGGTCAGGAAGGCCTCGTACTCGTCGGCGTCCCCGCCGACGACGATCACGCGCTCCACCGCGGGCAGCCGGTCCCGGATCGCGTCAAACGCAGGCCGCAGTTCGGCGCCGACGAAGACCACCTTCGCGCCCGCGTCCTTGAGCACGTACGCGAGCTCCTCGCCGGAAAGGCGCCAGTTCACCACGGCGTTGGCCGCGCCGATCCCGGCCGCCGCGAAGGTCGTCTCCAGGCAGGCGGGATGGTTCTTGTCGACGAACGCGACCCGGTCGCCCCGGGTGACACCGGCGGCCGCGAGAGCCCCGGACAGCCGCCGGACCCGCTCGTCGATCTCCGCCCAGGTCCACACCGAGTCGCCGAAGATCAGCGCGGTGCCGTCCGGGCGCTGCGCCGCCCAGTGCGCCAGGAGCTCGCCGAACAACCGGACCCGGGGGCGGACGTCTTCGGGCATGGGGAGTTCCCTTCGGCCGGCACTGGACCATAGACCGGTCTATGGTGCGCCGCGCCGCTGCGGGCGTCAACACCGGACAACCGGTCGCCAACCGGCCCGCCGGTCGGTGTCTTCGTGACGCCGTCAGCCGTCGAAGCTGCGCCGGGCGGCTTCGATGTCCTCGATGAACCGCTGGGTCCAGCCGCACATGCTGTCGACCGTCGCGCGCAGGCCCTGGCCGGGCTCGGTGAGCGTGTATTCGACGCGCGGCGGGACGGTGGGGTGCACCTTCCGCACGAGCAGCCCGTTGCGCTCCAGCATGCGCAGGTTCTGCGTCAGCATCTTGTGGCTGATGCCCTCGACCTCGTTGCGCAGCTCGCTGAACCGCAGCGTGCGCTCGCCGAGGGTCTCGATGATGAGGAACGCCCACTTGTTGGCGACGTCCGAGAAGATCTCGCGCGCCAGGGAATCCGCGCGGGAAAGGTCCGTGTCCTGCTTGGTCACCATCTGGTTCCCCCGTCACCGAAAAGTGCCTTCTTCCGCATGGTCCAACACTCTCCTATGGTTCCTGGGTAACCACAAGAGAGCACGGAGGAAAAGATGACCGTCACCATGGTGAACCCGCCGGAACTGCCCGAGATCGACGTCTACCACCAGGTCGCCGTCGCCGAGGGGACGAAGCTCGTCTTCGTCGCCGGGCAGGTCGCCTGGGAGACCGAACGCGACCTCGCCGCCCAGGTCGAGCAGGCCTACGTCAACGTCGCCGCCGCACTGGCCGCGGCCGGCGGAACGTTCGACGACGTGGCGAAGCTGACCGTCTACGCCGTCGACTGGACACCGGACAAGATGCCCGCCCTGCTCGACGGCATCGCCCGCGGGAGCGCCAAGATCGGGACCACGGCGAAGCCGCCCGCCACGCTCATCGGCGTCGCGGCGCTGGACGTCCCGGAGCACCTGGTCGAGGTCGAGGTGACCGCCGTCCTCTAGGCGAACAGCGAAAGCAGCCCTTCAGTCGACCGCACCACCACGTGCGCCGCCGCGCGTTCCGCGTGCGGGCGGTCCGGGCGTTCGGCCTCGTGCCGCCAGCGCCGCAACGCGTCCAGCCCGGCGTCGTAGATCTCGTCCGGATCGGCGTCCGGCTCCAGTGCGAGGCGGTCCGCGGGGGTCGTACCCTGGGCGCCCAGCAACCGGACGGCCTCCTCCGCGGGTTCGCCGGACAGCGCCGTCCGGCCGCCGCGGATGTCGGCGATCAGGCGCAGCTCGCGGAAGTCGTGGGCCGCCGCCGCGAATCGCTCCACGCGGGACACCAGGCGGTCCCCGCCCGGACGGGGGTGCGCCGCCAGCAGGGCCTCCAGCCGGATGATCGCCGTCCGCGCCCGCAGTGCCTCGGCCCGCGCCACGAAACACCCGGCCAGCGTGTCCCGCAGTTCGCCCAACCCACTGCGGCGCACCAGTTCCGCCGAGAGCTTGACGCGGTCGTCGCAGCCGGTGCGGATCAGCGTGAGCGCCAGCCGGACGCCGAACATCCCGAACCGCACCACCAGGGACCGCCGCGTCTCGACCGGGATCGGGCCCGGGAACGCCGGATCGGTGAACGAATCCACCGACAGGACATGCCGTTCCAGCTCCTCGCGCGGCACCGCGGCGAACGCCGCCAGGAGGTCGAACTCGTCGTCGCGCAACGACCGGCCGCCGTAGGCGAGCTGCCCGGCGACGGCGATCACGCCCAGGAAACCCGTGCACAGCGGGTCTTCCCGCCACGCGCGGCGCGCCAGCTGCTTCGCGGTGAGCAGCGCGTCGATCCGGCCGGCGCCGACCTCGTCGGCGCGCGAGAGCACCAGCACCGAGTTCACCGCGCTCTGCCGCGCGAACGCCGAGCCGGCCGGCGGGTGGGCCGCCGCGAGCTCGTCCGGCTCGAGGTGGCGGACCAGCCGGACCGTCGCGTCCGGGACGTCGTCGGCCGGGCCGGGGTCGTCGAGCAGCACGAGGTCGCGCAGCGCGCGCGTCGGATATTCGCCCAGCGCGGCGGCGAGCGTCGTCTTCCCCGACGAAGGCGCCCCGGTGAACGCGACGCGCAGCGGCTGCTCCAGGCGGTTGAGGCAGTCGTGCAGCAGCGCCGAAGCCCGCGGGTCGTCCCGGTAGAGCCCGGCCGCGGCGTGCAGCAGGTCGCGGACGTCCTGGGTCACGCCGAAAGCTCCCGCCGCTGCTGCCGTCCGGCGATCGTGCCGAGTTCGCCGGCGCGCTGGTGCAGCGCCGCGAGCCGGTCGATTTCCCGGCGGATGTGCCCGGTCCGCCGCTCCCGCTCGGCGGTGCCGGCCAGGATCGTCTCCCGCTCGTGCGTCAGCTCGTCGGCGAGTTCTTCGGCCAGCCCGGTGAAGTGGTCGCGCAGCCGCCGCTGGACGACGCGGATGGCGTCGCGGCATTCCTTGCTGAAGCGCAGGAAGACGTCGTCGACGTGCCGCTGCGCCGCCTGCTTGGCCACGGCTTGCCGCCGCTGCAGCCGCATCCCGCCTTCGTCCTTGATCGTCTTGGCGGCGAAGGCCGCGCCGGCCCCGATCGAGATCGGGTTGATCAGCGGCAGCCCGGCGAGGCTGGTGACCAGGCCGAACATCAGCACGCCGCCGTACGACCCGCGCAGCCCGGTGAAGGCCTGCTGGCCGATCTTGAACTTCTCGATCTTCGGCCGCCCGACGTCGTCGAGGTACTCCAGACCGGAGCCGTCGAGCCGCAGGTCCGGCAGCGCGCGGTCGTACTGGGCGCCGAAGCACGCCGCGACCGCCTGGGCGATCCACTCCGCCCGGTCGGCCAGCCACGTGTAGTTGACGTCGACGGCTTCGGCCAGCGCGTTGTCCAGCCAGGGCGCGAATTCGTCCCACACCTTCGCCGGGTCGCCTTCGTCGAAGGTCCGGTCGATGGTGTTGACGATCTTGCGGGTCCGCTCGCGCAGGTCGTACTCGGCGTCGGAGAGCAGGTCGGTGATCTCGTCGGAGAGCAGGTTCTGCCACCGGGTGTTCTGCCGGCGCAGGTCGTCGGCGCGGCGCTGGGCCCGCTGCAGCAGCGCGGCCTGGCCGAGCCCGGCGTCCTGCGCGACCGCGTCGACGCGGTCGCGCAGGGATTCCACCAGTTCGGCGGCGGCGGCGCGCACGCCGACGGCGGCGAGCAGCGCGCGGGACTGCTCGGGCGGCCGCGCGGCCTGCTCGGCGATCCAGCCCAGCAGCTCGGGGAAACCCGAGCGGGCATTGAGTTCCGCGTCGCCGGCCTTCGCGGCGGCTTGGCGCACGACGGCCGAAACGGGCAGGACGGGCGCGTCGACCCCGGCCTCGCCGAGCATGGCGCGGTCGCGTTCGGCGACCGCCCGCCAGCCGGGGCAGGCGTCGATCTTCGTGAGCGCCAGCACGACGTGCGGGCACCAGGTGCGCACGTGCCGGGCAAGCGCGAGTTCCGCCGCACTGAGCGGGGCGGTCGCATCGGAGACGAGGATCACCGCGTCGGCTTCGGCGAGCAAGTCGAGCGCCGCGGCCGTGCGCGGTGACCGCGGGTCACCGACCGGCGGGGTGTCGACCAGGACGAGGCCGGCCGAGAGGAGTTCGCGTGGCACGCCGACCTCGACGCGGCTGAGCGTGCCGGCGGGCCGGGCGCCGAGCTCGCCGGTGAGCCGTTCGACCGCGACGGGGATCCGTTCGCGGGACCGGCCGACCAGGGTCGCGGCGGGTTCGGGTGCGTAGGCGATTTCCGTGGGGACGGCGGGGGTCGCGGCGTCACCGACCGCGCACACCGGCGCGTTCAGCACGGCGTTGAGCAGGTAACCCTTGCCCTGTTTGGGAAAGCCGAGCACGCCGAGCCGGATCTGCCCGGTGGGGGCGTCCCGGCGTCTGCGCAGGCGCTCGGCGAGATCGGCGCGGCCGTGCGTGCGGCACGCGTCCAGCGTCTCGTTGAGCACTTCGAGCCAAGCCGGTGCGGTCACGATGGTCGAGTGTCCCCGGTTCACTCCCCGTACGCACACCGGGTGCCCGTCCCGCGGCTGCACCCAGACCGCGGGACGGGCACCGGTGACCGGTTCGGGGATCAGTGCCCGAGGTGGATGTCGTTGCCGGAGGCGATGTCGCCGAGGTGCAGGTTGCCCAGGGCGTTGTGGCTGACGTCGGCGACGTCGGACACCACGTCGTGGACGGCCGTGCCGTTGCCCGAGGCGAGGTCGCCGACGTGGCCGACCGCGTTGTGGTCGACGTTGATGCCGGTGGCCGAGGTCACGGTGCTGGTGACGTCACCGAGGCCGTGGACGGCGCCGGTGACATCGGCGGTGACGTGCTTGACGTCGACGTCGCCCGCACCCTTGAGGATGCCGGAGAAGTCGCCGATGTGGCTGGTCAGGCCGCTCACCGCGTGGCCGGCGCCGAGGCTGCCGGTCACGTCGCCGACGGTGCCGGCCAGGTCGCCGACGTGGCCGTTGACCTCGTGGATCTCCGCGTTGGAGGTGGCGAGGACCTGCTGGACCTCGCCGACGCCCGCCGCCGCGGCGTAGGCCACGTTGCCGGTCACGCCCGACTCCGGCTCGGTCAGGTACGCCGGGGCCGCGGTCAGGTTGGCCAGCGCCTGCGAGTCCAGGCCGTGGGCCAGGTCGCCACCGAGGATGGCGCCGGTGGCGTTGCCGGCCAGCGCGGTCACGTTGGCGGCGTTGGTGACGTCGTTCACGCCCGGCAGCGAGCCGAGGCTGCCGACGGCGGGCAGCTCGCCCACGACCGGGAGCTCGCCGACGCCCAGGTCGCCGACGCCCGGCAGGCCCGAGGTGGCCGGCAGGCCGAGGCCCGCGGTGAGGGCGGTGAGCTGGTCGATCGCGCCCTGGACGCCCGGGGCGTCGGTGCCGACCGGCGACAGGTCGCCGACGACGGGGAGGCCGCCCACGGCCGGGAGGCTGTCGACCGGCACGTAGTCGAGCACCAGCGGGATGACCTCGTGCACGTCGGCGGCGCTCACGTCGCCGAGACCGGCGGCGGCGAGGACGCCCTGCGGGTCCGTCCCGAAGGCCGCCAGCGCGGTCGGGTCGTTGAGCAGGTTCAGGGCGAAGTCGTGCAGGGTCTGCACGGAGTCCATGGGTTTCTCCAGATCCGGTGGTTCGGGGGACGGCACGGGCCGCAGGGACCGGTGCTCCGACATCAAGGTAGGGAGACCGTCCCCCAGCGCACATCGGGGATTACTCCGAGTCGCAGTCCGGTCAGCCGATAGGGGATCGATATGTCATCGTTAGGGAGTTAGGGGCTCATTGGAGACGCGCTCAGTTGGGTTAAATCCCTCCAGACCCTTGCCCGACTAACCCGTTTGGGTGAGGATGCCCCAAGCCCTAGGGGGATTCGCCGCCCCCGATCGGACCCACGACGTGAGGAGTGAAGCGCCGTTGCCGTACGTCCTCGGGATCGATGTGGCCCAAGGCCGGACCCACGCCGCTACCTGTCGCCGGCAAGGCCCCGGCTGGGGCGAACCCGAACCCCTCTGGCTGGGCGAACGCTCCCCCGCCGCGGCGTCCGCGCTGTTCCTCGACGACGAGGGGTACCTGCTCACCGGCGACGCCGCCGCGCAGGCGGGTGCCCAGGTCCCGTCCCGGCTGCTCACCGGCTTCCACCGGCGGATCGGCGACGACGTGCCGATGCTCGTCGAAGGGGAGCCGTTCCCGCCCGAGACGCTCACCACCGTGCTCGTCGAAGGGATCGCCGAGCACGCCGCGAACCTGTTCGGCGGCCCCCCGCAGCACCTGGTGCTGACCCACCCCGGCGACTGGGGCGGCTACCGCCGTGACGTGCTGCGCCGGGCGCTGGCCGACGCCGGGTTCACCGCGGTGACGCTGGTCCCCGGCTCGATCGCGGCGCTCGGCGCGCACCTGCCCGTGCCCGGCCCCGGCGCCCAGGTGGCCGGGGTGTGCGAATACGGCACCGACGGCGTGAACGTGACGCTGGCGACGGCGAGCGGCGCGAGCGGCTGGCAGCTCGGCCATGGCGCGGAAGGCGTGGCCCCGGCGGCCGCGCTGAGCACGCTGTTCGCGCTCGCCGGAGCGGCCTCGACGTCCCCGAAGGGTCTCGCCGGCGTGGTGTTCTGCGGTGACGTCCCGCCGCACGCGCTGCCGGCCCGGCCGCCGTGCCCGGTGTTCGCGGGACCGGTTCCGCCGGCGACCACCGCGCTCGGCGCGGCGGCCCTCGCGGCCCTGCGCGCCGACCACCGGGGGACCCCGCAGGAACCTCCCGCCGTCGAAACCACTTTGCTCCCCAAGGTGGACACGCTCGGTGAGCTCGGCGAGCGGCCGCCCCGGCCGCCGGTCGAGATCACGCCGTTCGAACTGCCCGAGCGCACCGGCCCGATGAACCTGTTCCGCCGCCGGCGTCCCCTCGCCGCCGCGGTCCTGGTGCTCGCCGCGGCCGTTTCGGCCGTCGTGATCACCGTCACCGCCCGCGAAGCCACCGCCGGCCCCGCCGCCGGTACCCCCGTCCCCACCCATTGCGCTCCCTCCGGTGAAGGTCACTGTTGAACACACTGCTCACGCAGGTCCCCCCGCCGCACACGGTTCCCGTGCACCCGGCGGCGCGGCAACTGCTCGACCGCGTCACCGCCGAGCCGGACGCGCCGCTGCGGCTCGCCGTCGTCGCCCCCGGCGGCTACGGCAAGAGCGTGCTGCTCGCCGCGCTCGACCGCCGGTACCGGGCGGCCGGCGTCGACGCCGTGCTGGTCGACGACGCCGACCGGCTCGGCCCCGACCAGCTCGAGGACCTGCTCGCCGGCGCGGACGGCCCGATCGTCGTCGCGCACCGGCCGGCCGCGGTGGCGTCCGGCTGGACGCTGCTGCAGCTCGGCCCGCTCGGCGTCGAAGACGTGGCGCGGCTGATGTCCGCGGTGACCGGTTCGCCCGCCGACCCGGCGGCCGCGGCCGAGCTGCACGCCCGCAGCGGCGGGGTGCCGCGGCTGGCCGAGCGCGCGCTGCTCGGGCGGCTGGAGGAGTTCCGGCCCGAGCTCGACGAGCTCGACGACGACGTGCTCCGCTACCTGATCGCGGCCGAAGCCGGCGCCGGACGCAACCTCGACCTGCTGTGCGCCCTGCTCGACCGCAGCCCAGATCAGCTGCCCGCCATCGTCGAGGGCGCCCGCGCGACCGGCCTGCTCGCCCCCGACGACACGCTGCTCCCGCTGGCCGCGGCCGCCGTCCGCGACTTCGGGCCGCCCGCGCGCCGGCTGACGACGGTGCAGCGGCTGGTCGAACTGCAGCTGGCGAACGGCCTCCCGGTGCTCGACCTGGCCCGGTCCCTGCTCGGCACGGGCAGTTCCGGCGCGTCCGCGGCGGCCGCGTTCGCCGCGGCGGCGGCCGAAGCGCTGCCGTCCGACGCGCGGCTGGCGACGCGGCTGTTCGAAGCCGCCGCCGAAGCGGGCGACCGCTCTGCCGCCGTCACGGCGGGCTGGGCGCGCGCGGCCGCGTTGTCCGGCGACCTCGACACCGCGCTGCGGCTCGGCGACGGGATGCTCGGCGCCGCCGACGCGGAAACCCGCGCGGTGGGCGCGGAGATCGCGGCCACCGTGCTGGCCCACCGCGGCGAGCTGGCCCGCAGCGCCGAGCTGTACCACTGGGCGGGCCGCGCCGACGCGTTCTCGGCGACGGCCCTGGTGGGGACCGGTGACATCGAAGGGGCCCGGCGCCTGCTCGACTCCCCCGCCCCGGGCGTCGCGCCGACGCTGTTCGCCGGCGCGGCCACCCGGATGGCTCGCGGCATCGTGGATTCGGTGTCCGGCTGCGCGACGGAGACGTTGTCGACCCTGCTCGGCGCGGCCACGATGCTGGAGCCGGCCCTGGGCGGCATGCTGCTGCCGGACAGCCCCGCCGCGCTGGCCGCGCTCGTCGCCTTGCACACCGGCGAACTGGCGCTGGCCGAGTCGGTGCTGACCCGGGCGCTGGACGGCGGAGCCGGCGGCGACCTCCTGGCCGTGCGGCACCGGTTGCTGCTGGGCTGGGTCGCGATGACGGCGGGCGACCTGGCGACGGCCGCGGAACACCGTGACGCCGTCGCGGGCCTTTCCTTGGAGGCGCGCGACGAGCTGTTCTTCGCGACGCTGGAGCTCGGCCTGGCCCGGCGGGCCAGCGACCTCGTCGGGCTGCAGCGGTCGTGGAACCGGGCGTACCAGGCGTCGATGCGGCAGCAGACGGACCTGTTCACGTTGCTGCCGCTGGGCGAGCTGGCGATCGCCGCGGCCCGCACCGGCGCGTTCGCCAAGCTTTCCGGCCAGTTCGAACGCGCCCACGGCCTGCTGGCCCGCCTCGGCGAACCTCCACTGTGGACAGTATCGCTGGTCTGGCACGAGCTGCACGCGGCGATCACGCTGGAGGACGCGGACGCGGTCAAGGCCCACTTGGCGACGTTGACCACGCACGCCCACTGCGGCCGCCACCCCCGCGCCCTGGCCACGGCAGCCCAGGGCTGGCTGGCGGTCCTGGGCGGAACATTCGACCCGCAAACGATCACCGCGGCGGCGGCCGAGCTGCACGACCTGGGCCTGCGCTGGGACGCGGCAAGGCTCGCGGGCCAGGCGGCGATCAGGACATCGGACCGCAAGGCGATGGTCCAGCTCCTGGAGGCGGCCCGCCAGTTCCAGGGCACGGCGGCCCGCCGCGACCCGGGGGCTCCCTCGGAACCGGCGGCGGGAACGGGCCTGGCGGCGCTGAGCGAGCGCGAGCTGGAGGTGGCCCGCCTGGTCGTGGAGGGGCTGACGTACAAGCAGGCGGGCAGCAAGCTGTTCATTTCGGGCAAGACGGTGGAGCACCACATGGCCCGCATCCGCGGGAAGCTCGGGGCGGCGGACCGGCGGGAGCTGCTGGCGACGCTGCGAGAGCTGCTTTCCCGCCCGGACGCGAGTTAGCCGGCCTCAGCGCAGCCCCCACCCTCTCCGAGGGGCCGTCCCAGGTCCAGTCCATCGGTGGGGTACGACGAAAAGCCGGGAAAGACGGTGGCCGGGCCTCGTTGTCCACAGTGCGGCCGGCTTGTGGACAACGAGGCCCGGCCAGCTCAGGCAGCCGCCGTTGTGGTGGTGAATGTCGCCGCCGGGCCGGTTCCCGTTGCCGAGACCGCCGCGACCGTGAACGTGTAGGCCGTTGCCGGGCCGAGGCCGTCGATCACCCTGGTCATGCCCTTGACCGTCGGCTGGGTGACCAGGGCGTCGCGGCCCTGTACCGGGATCGTGCGGCCGTCGGACACCGTGATCACGTACCCCAGGACCGGGGTGTCGCCCGCCGCGGCCGGGGGGTTCCAGCGGATCGAAGCCGCCGTTGCGCTCGGCAATGCCCGTGCGCTCGTCGGGACTCCTGGCAGCGCAACGGGTTTCAGGCCGGGGGTGACCGGAGCCGACGGCAGCGACGGCTCGCTCGTGCCGAACGCGTTGCGCGCCGCGACTGTCACCGTGTACGGCGTCCCGTCCGTCAACCCCGGTACTTCGGCGTACGCGCGCTTCGCGAAGTCGGCCGCGGTGATCGTGGCCGACTGCGTGCGCCCGCCGCCCGATGCGGTCACCACGTAGGCCGTGACCGGTGCGTTGTTGAAGGCGAACGTCGGGTTCCAAGTCGCGTACAGCTTCCCCGCGACGGCGAACGTGCCGACCCGTGACGGCGCTTCGGCCGGCCCGCACCCGCCGACCGGTCGGGTGAGCAGCTTGCGGTAGGCCGGTTCCAGGCCCGCGTTCGCGACGATCGCGGGCGGTGCGTCCGCCGGGCGGGCGAGGATCTGGTTGCCGCGGGTGATCGCGCCCTTGTCGACCTTGTCGCGGTCGCCCTGCTCCCAGTAGTTGCCCTCGATCAGCGTCGGGTCGTTGTTGCCGAGGTCGTCGCGGTAGTCGACGTGCACCGTGCCGACGTTGAAGTACGCCGCGCCGTACAGGACGTTGCCGCGGATCGTCTCGTAGGTGTTGCCGTTGTCGGTGTAGACGCTCTTGCCGAGCCCCCACTGGCCGTGGATGACGTTGCCGGTGACCTTCTCGCCGTCGTCCAGGGAGGTGCCGGTGATGCCCTGGGTGTAGACGCCGCCGCCGTCGTCGAGCATCTGCATGTAGTCGAAGATCAGGTTGTCCGAGACGGTGTTGTCGTGCGACAGGTTCGGCGTCGCGGGCCGCTTGATCTTGTCCGGCCAGCCGCCCCAGCCCACCGAGATCGCCGAGTAGCCGACGTGGTCGATCTGGTTGTGCGAGATGGTGTTCTGCACGGTGTAGCCGTTGACGATCGGCACACCGCCGTGGAATTCGCGCGGCAGGCCGTAGAGGTGGTTGTCGGTGACCTGGACGTCCCGCACGACGTCCGCGTCGGTGTCCGTGACGGGTTTGTCGACGCCGCCGACCTGCACGCCGTTGCCGGAGATGTCGGTGAAGACGTCGCCGCGCACCTGGGATTCCTTGGTGCCCTCGATGAGATCGAGCCCGGCCCCGCCGAGGTGGGCGAACACGCTGTCGGCGAATTCGACGCGCCGGCCGTGCGAGACGGAGACGTTGGCGGGTTCCCGCGTCCACGAGGCGTACGGGCAGGTGCCGCCGGCCACGAACTGGCAGAGGCCCTGGACGGCCCAGCCGTTGGCACCCGTGATCGTGTATCCCGCCTGGATTTCCGAGAATCCTTCAGATGACGAAGGCGTCAGCCAGGTGGCGTAGGAGTAGCGCAAGCCGCGGAAGGCGATGTCGTGGATCGGCGCGGCGGCGGTGCCTTTGGCGTCGAGGAGCTTCTCCAGCACCGGCATTTCGACGTCCGCGCGCCGCAGGTCCTGGCCGGGCTTCGGCAGGTAGTAGACGACGCGGGCGGACCGGTCGAGGTACCACTCGCCCGGGGTGTCGAGCAGTTCGAAGGCGTTTTCGGCGTAGCTGGGGTGCCGCCCGTTGGTGAGGTCGGCCGGGCCGACCATGTTGACGCTGCGGCCGGGGATGTCCGGGAACAGCACGCGCTTCGTCGAGTTGTCCCAGCACGGGTTGGCCATGGTGATCGTCGTGCCCTCGGCGGCGGCGAGGGGGCAGCGCGGTTCGGTCCACTGGCCGAGACCGTCGCGCTGGACGTTCCAGAGCGCCTCGCCCGAGGTGTACACGAACTCGATGTCCTTCGGGTTGCGCCAGCGGGCGAGCGTGTCGGCACTGGCGGTGTAGCCGGTGGCGGTCGCCGTGACGGTCACCGGCAGGGGCCCGCGGGCGCGTTGCTCGCGGACGCCGTCGACGTAGAGCTGGCGGGTGTTGTCCAGCCCAGCGGGCGCGGGCGCGGCGAACAGGCCCGGACGCCCCGGTACCGGCCGCCAGCCGGTGACCTGCACGCCGCCGTTCAGCTCGGTGTCGCCGCTGCCCTGCCAGATGACGCGGTGACCGTTGCCGCCGGAGTCTCGCGCGTCGAGCTGCAGGGGTGCAGCCAGCCGGAAGACACCGGGCGCGAGGTGGACGGTGAGATCCCGGGTGAGGTGCGGTGCGCGTTGGCGCACGAGGTCGCGGGCCCGGTCGAGGGTCCGGACGGGGTGGCCGGCGGTCCCGGAGGCCCAGTCGGACCCACCGGGCGAGACGTAGAGGTCCCGGCCGGCGGCATCGGGACCGGCCGCGGCCGCCGGACCGGTCGTGGCGAGCAGCGCGCCCGCACTCAGGAGGACGGTCACCACGGTGCGGCGCCGCGTCGAGCCCCACTTGGTCAGCATGGAGGAAACATAGGATCTCTCGAGCAGGATGTCGACAATTTCCCGCTCAGCGGGGCACCGGATCACCTAATCATCGGATGCCTGTGGAGCATTCAGTCGCGGCTGGGGCCGAAGCGTTCCGTGCGGATCCGGTGCGGGTCGTGGCCCAGGGCGACCAGGATGTCCGCCACCGTTTCCACGAAGCCCGTCGGGCCGCAGACGAAGCACGAGGCGCCGAACTCGGCCGGCCAGCCCGCCGTGTTGATCGTCGCCACGTCGATGCGGCGGGGGATGCCGGGGCGGCCTTCGGGCAGCTCGCGGGTGTACACGTACGTCACGTCCACGCCCGCCGTGGGCGTGCGCAGCTCGTCCGCGTAGTACAGCTCGGCCGGGGTGCGCAGCGAGTAGATCAGCTTGAACGGCGTGCGGACGCCCGCCGCGCGGCGGGCGCGGACCATCGCCATCAGCGGGACGATGCCCGAGCCGCCCGCGATCAGGAGCACCGGGGCCGGGTCCGCCGGGCGCCAGGCGAACCAGCCGCCGATCGGGCCGCGGATCTCGACCGGGTCACCGATCGCGTACGGGCCGGCGAGGTGCTCGGACACCTCGCCGCCGGCGACGCGCTGCACCGTCAGCTCCACGCGGTCGCCGTCCGCCGGCGCGGCGAGGGAGTAGCTGCGCTGCGCGCGATAGCCGTCCGCGGCCGTGAGCCGGACGTCGACGTGCTGGCCCGCCAGGTGGCCCGGCCAGCCGGGCAGGTCGAAGACGAGCGTGCGCGCCGTCGGCGTCTCGTCGCGGAAGCCGGCCAGGCGGGCGACCCGCCAGGCTAGTCGCCCTGATACCGCTGTTCGCGCCATGGATCCCCGTAGTCGTGGTAGCCGGCGTTCTCCCAGAAGCCCGGCTCGTCCCGGGTCTTCAGCTCCAGCCCGCGCACCCACTTGGCGGACTTCCAGAGGTACAGGTGCGGCACGAGCAGGCGCGCCGGGCCGCCGTGCTCGGGAGTCAGCGGCTTGCCGCCGTACTCGTAGGCGATCCAGGCCTGGCCGTCGAGCAGGTCGGCCAGCGGCAGGTTCGTGGTGTACCCGCCGTAGGCGTGCACCATCACGTAATCGGCTTCGGTGTCGAGCCCGCCGATCAGCGTGTCGATCGAAACACCGCGCCACCGGGTGTCCAGTTTGGACCACTGGGTGACGCAGTGGATGTCCACCGTGGGCTTCTCGCTGGGCAGCGCCATCAGCTCGGCCCAGTTCCAGGTGTGCTTCTCCCCCGCCTCGGTGGTGACGGTGAATTCCCACGTTTCGGTGCGCACGCGCGGGGTCGGGCCCGCCGACAGCACGGGGAAGTCCTCGGCCAGGTACTGCCCGGGCGGCAGCCGCGGGTTGCCGCTGCGCGCGCGGCCCTGGAAACCCGGTGTCACGACACCCATGCGGCGCTCCCTTCCCGATCGCGACGAGCCTACGCCCGGACCCGCAGCCCCAGCGACGTGACGAGTACCGCAGCCTGTTCGGGTGACACGATCGCCCCGGCCAGCTCGGCGTTCAGCGGGTCGAGCGCCGAGAGGTCACTGCCCCGCAGCTCGGCTTTCGGCAGCTTGACGGCGTGCAGCATCGCCCCGGACAGGTCAACGTCGGCGAACACCGCGCCGGCGCAGTTCGCTCCGGTGAGGTCGGCTTCCCGCATCCGGACGCCCTGGAAGGTGACCGCGCGCAGGTCGGCGCCCGCCAGGCCGGCGAACGACCAGTCCCCGCCGGTGACCCGCAACGGCCGCAGCTCGCACTCGGTGAACGTGGCGCCCACGAGCTTGCACCCGGTGAATTCGGCGTCGAAGAAGTTGCACCGCTTGAAGGCGCAGCCGGTGAAGGCCGAGTCCGTGTGCCGCGACGCGTTGAAGCGCACGTTGCCGAAGACGCAGCCGGTGAACACCGAGTTCCGCGTGACCGCCTCGGAGAGGTCGGCCTCGTGGAACTCGCACCGCACGTAGTGCCGCCCGGTGATCTCCTCCCCGTACCAGTCGTCGCGGAAGAACCGCTGCTCCTCGACGGGATCTTGCGTGGCCTCGGACATGCGTTGCTCCTATGTCAAGCCGCTGCTGGGTGGTGGGTTGGTCGGGTGGTCGTGTCGGCTTGGAGGGTGTTGTAGACGATGGGTGCGAGGCGTCGTTTGAGGGCGCGGAGTGCTTCCATGGTGGTGTCTCCGGTGCTTCGGCGTCGCTGGGTGTAGTTGCGGCCGGGACCGTCCAGGCGGATCTGGGTGACGGCGATGCGGTGCAGTGCGGCGTTGAGTTGCCGGTTGCCGCCGCGGGCCAGCCGATGCCGGTTGGTCTTGCCCGAGGAGGCGGGGATGGGGGCGACACCTGTGTGCATGGCGAAGCAGGCTTCGGAGCGGAACCGGGTCACGTTGGCGGTCTCGCCGGCGATTTTTGCCGCGGTCAGCGCACCACAGCCGGGCAAGGCGAGCAGGCGGGGCGCGACGTGCGTCATTCGCTGGGCGAGTTCCCGCTCCAGTGCGTTGGCGCGGACGGTGAGGGCCCGGATGTCGGTGACCAGCTCGGCGGCGATGCGCACCACCATGGACGTGGGCTGTTGATGGAGCCAGGCGGCCAGCCGGTCCAGTTCGCACAGCCGATCGAGTCCCCGTGCGGTGGGGTTGAGCTCGGGGTCGAGTTCGTGCAGGTGCCAGCGCAGCCGGTTCTGCATCCGGGTGTGGGTGTTGACCAGATCTTCGCGGTGGTCGACCAGCAGCTTGATCTCCCGCGAGACGCTGTCGTGTGTCGCGGTCGGCAGGTTCGGTTCGCGCAGCGCGGCTCGGGCGATGGCCAGCGCGTCGATCGGGTCGGACTTGCCTCGCGTGCGCGCCGACGAGCGAGCCCCAGCCATCAGCTTCGGCGGCACCCGGACCACGGTCTGCCCCGCGGTGAGCAGCGCCCGTTCCAGCCTGCTCGACACGTGCCGGCAGTCCTCCACCGCGAACACCGATTCGGCATCCGGCCAGTTCCGCAACGCCCAGCGCAGCAGCTGCCGGTGACCGGCATCCGTGGCTCGCACGGTCTTCTCGCCCAGCTTGCGGCCCACCTGGTCCACCACGACCGCTGTGTGGGTGCCCTTGTGGACATCGATACCCAGCACCACCATGGGGATGGTCTCCTTCCAGCTCGAAGGGACGGCTGGGCCGGCCGGCGGACACACCTCAGCGAGGGGCGCTGCCACGCTCCTATCAAGTCACGCCGGTCGGCCCCGACCACCGGCGACCGGCACAACGCATGATCGCCAACCCGCATATCAGGCGGCAGCGAGGCTACGAGCCAGATCACCAGCAGCCAGGATCCCAACCACCGCAACAGCGGCAACACCACCCTGACACTGACGCCAGGCTAGCGGCAGTTCCGACGCCGGAGGGGCCGCGCATGCTCGACGCCGACGATGTCCGGAGGGCCGTCCCGATGCCGGCCGCCGTCGAAGCGGTCCGCGAGGCATTCCTCGACCTCGCCGCCGGCCGTTTCGTGGTGCCGCAACGGCTGTCCTTCGCCGGAGCCACGACGCTCGTGATGACCGCCTGCCACACACCGACGTCGACGACGGTCGTGAAGACGCTCAACCTGGTCCCCGGCCGGGCACCGATGATCCTGGGCACGCTGGTGTGGAACACCGCCGACGGCCAGGTGGTCGCCGACGCCGTCGAGGTCACCACCCTGCGCACCGGCGCGGTGTCCGGCGTCGCCACGGACCTGCTCGCCCCGGCCGAGGCCAGCAGCCTGGCACTCCTCGGCACCGGAGCCCAGGCCGCCGACCAGGTGCGCGCGGTGGCGGCGGTGCGTCCGATGCGCCGCGTAACGGTGTTCGGGCGCGACCTCTCGCGTGCGGAGGCGTTGGCGGGCCGGTTGAGTGCCGAGTTCCCATCGGTGGCGATTCGGGTGGCTTCGAGCGCCCCGGACGCGGTGTCCGACGCGGAGATCGTCTGTTGCGCTACTTCGTCCAGTACTCCTCTCTTCGCTGTCGATGACTTGCCGGACCGGGTTCATGTCAACGCGATCGGGTCGTACCTGCCGTCCATGCGGGAGCTGCCCGCCGAACTGCTCGCCACCGCGGGGTGCGTGGTGGTGGATCAGGTCGACGCCGCTCTTGAGGAGGCTGGCGAGGTGATCCATGCGGTGGAGAGCGGAGTCCTCGACCGTGGTGACCTGATCGAGCTCGGGGCGGCCTTGCGCACGCCTCCGGTGGTCAGTGGGCGGACCGTGTTCAAGTCCGTCGGGCTCGCTGTGCAGGACTGGGCCGTCGCCCGGCTGCTCGGTGACGCGGCGAGTAGGGGCCGATGACACAGCTACTCAGGCGGAGAGCCTGTGCACCGGGGCGGGTCCGTGTGATGTCTAGCCGCGGCGGGCGTGGGGTGCCGTTGTGGGCGTGGCACGGGTTGCAGCGGTGCGGGCGAGTGATGCCTGTGTGAGCGGCCAGGTGCGCGGATGACCTTGTTGTATTGCTGGAGAACGGTTTTCAGGCTGCCGACCGGCCTTGGCGATGCCGTCCGAGCCGCCGCAGCAGGAGTGAGTTTCCACAACGGCCGGGTGGCTGATCTGCGGGCGATGGCGTGCTCGATCGCCGGGTGGATGCCGGAGCAGATGCCCCGGGTGTGGCTGCTGATGGCCTCGCCGCCGGGGATCGTCGAAGCCGACGCGTCGATCTCTAGCCGGCCGGAGTAGCGAACGGCGATGTGCCGCAGTGCGGGCGAACGGGAGCGGCGATGCCCGGCCATGGCCGACTGGTTCACCGCGGCTGGCAGCGTTCCGTGCTGAGTGAGCCTGTCGAACAACGCCCGCAGCCGGGGTTCGTTATTGGGCAGCGGACGAACCTGATGACCACAGCTCCTTGAGCAGAGACGACGAAAAAGGACAAGCGCGCCGACACCGGACCTCAGTCGCTCACCACTTGTGCCGGAGTACTGACGGAGAGCAAGAGAAGCGGCCAAACGGCGCAATCTGGGCCTTGGAGCGTTTGATCCGTCACCTGATCCGGGAATTTTCGCGGCATGTCTCCTTGGCGAACCACCACCAGACGGAACACGGCCGTGCGGGTCATCACGGCGATCGGCGCGATCTTCGCGGGGATCGAAGTTCTTTACATGATCATGGTGCTGGCCGGTGCCAACGCCGGTAACTCCTTCTTCCAGTTCATCAAGTCACTGGCGGTTCCTCTCGCCCTGTTCTGGCCCGGCCTGTTCCCGGTCGGCGACGGCAACCTGCAGGTGATCCTCGACTTCGGCCTGGCCGCGGTGTTCTGGCTGGTCGTGACCGGCATCATCGCCCGCTTCGCGGGACGGTGACCGGAGGCGATCCGCTGGGCCGGCCGGGAACCACCCGCCGTCGCCGCCGCCGGTGTCCGTGGGCGACACTGGGCGGATGAGCGACGGCAGGTGGTTCGACGGCTGGTCACCCTGGCCCGAGCTGGCCGGCTTGGCCGCGGCCGGGCGTTCGCTCCTGCCGAACGTCCCGGTCACGCCGGCCGCCCTGGTGCGCACCGTCACCGAACAGCTCGTCGGCCGGCGGCTGACCGCGCAGGTGGGTGGCCGCGAGGTCGGCCTCACCCTCGCCGAACTCGACTACCCGGCCGACAGCCTGCGGCTGGCCACCGGACGCCTCGGCGACGTCCGGATCGTCGCCGAGGACGTCGATTGGCCAGAGCCCGAAGACGACGGCGAGCCCGGAACCATCCCGCTGCGCCGCGTCACCGTTTTCGCCGAAGACGTCCGCCTCCGCTCGCTGCCCACGCCGGCCGCCAAACCCGCGCGGGTGCAGCTGGCGATCGCCGTCTCCGCCGAGGTGCTGCAGGACCGGGTGGCGAAAGCCCGCCCCGGGATCGTCGCGACTCCGGCCGACGGCGGCCTGCTGCGGATCCACTGGGCCAAGCGACCGCACTGGGGCCACCTGACGCTCCGCCCGCAGGTGGCGGCCGACGGTGTGGTGCTCGTGCCGCAGACCCTCCACATCGGACAGCGGCAGCTGCGGCCGCCCCGCCGCTTCCGGCCCATCGTGCTTCCCCTGCCGGAACTTCCGCCCGGCCTGAACCTGACGAAGGTGGAGCCGCGGCACGACGAGCTCGTGCTGCACACAGTGGCGGAGGAATGGCCGGACCGCCTCTCCCGCATTCCCCTGCCGGACCTGCTGAGCTGGCTGACCACCGCCGCGATGACGCTGACTCTGCCGAACCTCGGTACGCGTTCATGATTTCCCCTTCCCTGTGAGACATCGACCACACTACTCGAACGCGCGTTCGAACGTCGTCACCCACAGGGGTTCAGGTTTCCCGATCCCGCAGATACCGCGTGTGATCGGCCTGCCGGTCGACCTCCGTCGCGTAGAACCGTTCGGCCACCCGGTGCGCCTCCGCCTCGAGCAAACCCAGCTGGGTCACCAATTCCGAGCCCGCACCGGCACGCCGCGCCGCGAACCACCGCGGTAGGTTGAGGTAGGTTTCCAGCGACAGCGGCAAATCCGTGCCCGCGAGCCGGACGACGGCGTGCTGCAGCTCGGGGTCACCCGAGAGCCGCCGAGGCCGGGAAAGCAGGTCGCGAAGCACCTCGGCGATCCGGTGCACAGTGTCCACAGAGGACGGCGGCATCCGGGACGCCTGCGCGGAAACCGTGGCCTCGAGCGCGTCCAGCGACTCCCGCAGCCCGGCGGACGCATCGGGTACCAGCCGCACCTTCTCCCCCGGCGCGAGCAGCGCTCCCGCGGCGTAGAGCGCCACCACGACGAACGGCCAGAACCACCCGACCACCCCGATCAGGTACAGCCCGACGCCGAGCAGGCCGCCGACGCAGCCGGCGAGGTTCTTGGTCGAGCCCAGATAACGCAGCATCATTGGTACCCGCGAATCTCCTGGAACACCCGGGACAGCTGGACGTTGCGCGCGTCGAACACCTTGCCGCCGGTCCGCGTCGCGACCTGGGTCAGCTCGTCGCTGCTGCCTTCCCCGAACAGGACCGTGAACACCGGAACCTGCTTCATCGCGGGCGGCAGCGACGCCAGCGACGTCAGGAAGTCCGGCAGTGACGAGCCGTTCGCGTTCTCGCCGTCGGTCATCAGCACGATGGAGGTGAACCGGTCCGGGTCCGCGGCCATCAGCGGCTCGAGCACCTGGTACGCCCGGGAAAGGCTGTCGTAGATCGCCGTTCCGCCCCGGGCAACCAGTCCTTCGGCGAACGTCTTGATCTGCGCCAGTTCGGCCGCCGGGTTCTCCTCCGGCACGGTGAACGTCCGCGGTGCCCCGGGCCCGGTGTTGAACGGCAGCATCGTCACCTCCTCCCGGCTCCGGAACCGCCGGAACCGGCCGGTCAAGGAGGTGTCCGCGCCGGTCAGCCCGACCAGTGCGGACCGCAGCGAGTCGATCCGCGCGCCCGCCATCGAGCCGGACGTGTCGAGCACGTAAAGCGTCCGCGAGGGACGCCGGAGCTTGTCGAAGTAGGCCGACAGCAACGCGTCGACCGCCTGCTGCGTCGCCGGGAACGGCAGTTCGACGAGGTCTCGCTGCGCGAACTGCGGCCCCAGCGCGACCCCGGGCACGACCGGACGCCGTTGCGTGGTCTCCATGATCCGCTTCTGCACCGCCGGCGTCCGCAGGTGGTCCGCGAGCCGCTGGTGGGCCGAGCGCGCGTCGGAACCGGCGTCCGCCAGCAGGGTGAGCGGGTAGTCGGCGGTGACGACCCCGTCGCTCGGGTAGACCAGGGTGAGCGGCTGGGGCAGCTTCCCGGACGCGTTCGCCGACAGCAGCACGGACTCGTAGTTGATCAGCCCGTCGACCGCGTCCGGCCCGGTCGCGCGCCGGACGTACGCGTCCGACAACCAGCCCGAAGACCCCGCCGAAAGCGTTTGGGCGCTGAAGAACTGCGTCAGCTGCGGAGTGACCGAAGCGATCTGCCGGGCGTCGATCGCGTTGCCCGCGCCCGCCAGCGCCGACGCGACCCCGACCAGCGCCGAGAACCCGGAGTTCGACGCCGACGGGTCCGTCATCCCGTAGCTGAACGCCTTCTTCCCGGCCTGCGCGGCGATCTCACCCCAGCTGACCGGCTTGCCGGCCCAGCCCAGCCGCTGCACCACCGGCGTGGCCAGGCCCAGCACCACCGGCGAGCTCATGATCTTGACCTGGTTGCCGAGCCGTTTCGCCGCTTCGGGAAGGCCGGCGGGATAGCGGTTCGACGAGAACCACACGGCGTCGTACTTGCCGTCGGCGCTGCCGTTCGCCAGCGCTTCGGCGCCTTCCAAGGTGCCGGTGAAGGTGAACTTCACCTTCACCCCGGTGGCTTGCGCGGCTTCGTCGAGCACCGGCTGCATGTCCGCCAGCTCGCTGCCCGCGAGGATCCGCAGCGTCCCCGGTTCGGGCGCGGACTCGCTTTGCGGCGCGGCCGCCGGATCGGAACACCCCGCCAGCAGCAAGGCAGCGAGCGCGAGCCCCCAGAGTTTTCTCATGCTTCCCCCTCGTGCGAGCGTCGCAGGTGGTCTTCGGCGCGGCGGATCTCGCCGGACAGCGACTCGACGGTCGTGGCCATCGTGCGGACGGCGTCGGCGCGGAACCCGTCGATCGCGTCGATCGAGGCGTAGATCCGATCGAAGGACTGCCGGATCGTCTCGGTCGCGACGGCCGGGTCGCTGCTCGCCCGGCGGATCTCCGCGGACTGCAGGTCCAGCAGCTCGGTGTTCGCGCGGATCAGCCCGTCGGTGGTCGCCTGGAGGGCCGCGACCTCGTCGAGGACGTCCCGCTGGCTCGCCAGCGCCCCGCTGACCAGCAACGCGACCCGCAGTGCGGACACGGTCGTCGACACCGCCCGTTCGACACCGCGGATCAGCTCGTCGTTGTTCTTGCGCACCAGGTCCAGCGCGAGGTAGCCCTGCGCGCTGACGGCGAGCTGGGTCAGCAGGTCCTGGTGCCGTTGCCGGATCGGGTACAGCACGTCCGCGCGCAACGCGTTGGCGCGCGCGGGATCCGTCAGGTCGAAGACGCCCGCCTGTGCTTCGATCGCGCCGTCGACGGCCTCGGCAAGGGCGGCCGCCTCGGCGAGCTTCCCCATCACCTTCCACAACCGCTCGCGCTCGCCCTTGATCGAGGCGTTGTCGCGGCGCAGGACGTCCTGGCGGCCGCGCAGGTCGACGACCAGGGCGTTGACCGGCTCGTTCGCCGCGCGGTAGCGATCCAGCGCCCGCTTCGCGCCGGCCGCGACCGGGAACACCCCCAGCAGCTTCCGGCCGGTGAGCGGCAGCTTCGCCGGGTCCAGCTCGGCGACCGTCCGGCGCAGGCTCGCGAGGCTCGTCGTGACGCCGTCCTGGGGGGACGCCGCACTGCGCAACGACCGGTCGAGCATCGTTCCGGCGACCCCGGCCGCCGCGCGCATGTCGGCCTCGCCGACGGTCAGCAGCTCGTCGAGCAGGTCGGTGAACTCCGGCGACCGGACGTCGAGGGCTTCGAGCCGGGACGCGAACTCCGAAGCGCGAACGGAGACTGCCGACCGCGTGTCCTCGCTGAGCGTGATCAGCCCGGCCGCGCGTTCGGAAGGGATCGCGGTGACCGGCTCGGGCGGGGTGAGCGCGAAGTCCATGTCAGTACTGCTTGCCGACGGCGTCGAGCAGCCGCTCGAGCGTTTCGAACGACGGCGGTTCGACGGCGTCCACGAGGTCGGCCGGCGGGTGGGCCGACGCGGCGACCTCGGCGAACAGCTTCGGGTCGGTCGTGCGGAAGCCGAAGGTCGCGGCGAGCCTGCCCAGCTCGGGGTCGGTCGCGAGGAGCTGCCCGACCTTGTCGCCGTCGCCGGTCAACGGCACCAGCGTGTGCTTCGAGTACACCGTCGGCGCGGTGTAGAGCATCCGCATGTCCGGCCGGATCGAGCCGTCGCCGCTCAGCACGCGGCCGACGTACTGCGACTCGTAGATCAGCGCCAGCGGCGTCTTGCCCATGCCGGCCGAGAGGTAGTCCTCGAACGGCCCTTCGGTGCTGTTCTGCGTGTACCCCTGGTCGAGGAACAGCTTCGCCACCGACGGCAGCACCTTCGCCTCCTGGTCGGGCGTGCTGACGACGGCGTTCCCGTTGGCCACGAAGGAAACGATCGACAGGTACATCGCCGCGGAGTTCGACTCGCGCGGGTCGGTCGTGGTGACCAGGACGTTCTTGCGCGCCGGATAGGCGGTGTTGCCCGGCAGCTGGTCCCAGCGCGTCCCGGCCTTCGTCAGGTCCAGGTACTTCGCGATGTCGAGGACATCGTAGTCGCCTGCCCCCTTGTGCACGGTCCCGTTGGCCCGCAACAGGGAAACGATCGGCTCGAACGAGGCGACGGCCATCGGCGACTGGAACGGCGTGTAGACCGTCGTCACCTTGCGGTCGCGCTGGATCTTCTGCGCCGCGGGTGAGGACGAGGGGAACGCGAACGCGTACTTGCCGAGGTCGACGGTCGTCGCGATCTGCCGCGAGCCCGCGGTGTCCACTTCGACCTTCAGGCCGTGGCGCGCGAAGGCGTCGACGACGCGCTGGTCGGTGAAGAAGGCCTGCTTCTCCGAACCGATCACCCCGCGCACCGTCGTCGTGGAGCCCGCGGCACTGTCGTCACCGCGACCCCAGATGATCACCCCCACGACGGCCAGCACCAGCACCACGGCCAGTCCGATCGACACCCGGCGTTTCACTCGGCCACTCCCCTCGACGGGCTTTCGCTCATTGGACGCGGGAGCGAGCCGGTTCGAAGTGAACGGCGGGTGAATGAACGGTCTCAGGTCACCGGGAACCAGGTCCCGGACGCCCATTCCGTGTCGCCCCAGGCTTTCCGCTCGTCGGCGCGTGGATCGAGCACCAGATCGGTGTCTTCCCGGAAAACCAGCACCGGGCGCAGTTCCGGGCCGTAGGGTGGCCATTCGGGACCGTCCGCGTCGGCGACGCCGTCGCGGATGAACCGCACCCAGGCGCGGTGGACGAGCAGCGCCGCCCGCTCGCGCGCCGGGTTCACGGCGGTCCCCTGCGCGGCCAAGGGCAGCGGGACCTTCCACGCCATCGTGGTTTCGGTGCCGTGGCCGCCGTCGAGCTGCTCGGGCACGCCGGGCGCGGCGATGTCGATCCGGTACCGGTAAACGGGAGCGTGCGCGGACTGCGCGTCGGCGAGCCGCTGCGTCGGAATGCCGTAGCGCTCGTCGCCCAGCGCGGCGATCCGAGCGGCCTTCAGGTCGGGAACGCGCCGAAGGTACGTCTCGAGAAGCTGTGACGCCCCTGCGTCGCCGAGGATGTTCGTGAGCACACCGGAAGCCGGCGCCGTGGCGACGTCGTCGCCGAGCATCATCGCGTACGTGCTGCCTTCGTTGCTGTTGCAGCCGACCAGCAGCGGGATCCCCGCCGCGCTCCCCCGCCGGATCGGCCCGATCGGCACCTCGGGCAGCACGCGCGGGTGCAGCGTCGGCCGCCAGAGCCACAGCGCCTGGAAGCCGCTCAGGATCCGTTCTTGCGCTTCGACGAACTCCTTGGCCGGCAGCGACCGCAAGGCGGCGAGGTCCTGGCAGCCGACCTCGTCCAGCAGCCGCCGCGCCAGCGCGGTCCCGGCCTCCGGCGTCGCCACGTGGTCCGCGCCGCCGGAACTGCTGATGGCCTGGTCGAACAACCCCGCGCCCAGCGGGCTGCCCAGCAGGTTCCCGACGCTCTTCGCGCCCGCCGAGACGCCGTAGACGGTGATCCGCTCTGGGTCCCCGCCGAACGCGGAGACGTTGCGGCGCACCCACTTCAAGGCCTCGACCTGGTCGAGGAACCCGCAGACCCCGGCGTCCACTTCGGACTCGCCGAAGATCCCGGCGAGGTGCAGGAAGCCGAGCGAGCCGAGCCGGTAGTTGATGGTGACCACGACGATCCCGGCGCGCGCGAACTCCTCGCCGTCGCCCAGCTGCTCGCCGTGGCCGACGCGGTAGCCGCCGCCGTGCAGCCAGAACAGCACCGGCCACCCGCCCTCGGGCGCGGGTCCCTCCGGCGTGCAGACGTTGAGGTACAGGCAGTCCTCGTCGCACACGGCGGCCGGGTTCATCGGGTCCGGCGACTGCATCGCGTGCGGCCCGTACTCGGTCGCCACGTGCACGCCGCCGGACAGCGACGGCGGCTGCGGGGCCTTCCACCGCAGCTCACCGACCGGCGGACGGGCGTACGGGATCCCGCGCCAGACGCGGACGCCGTCGCCCGCCTGCCCGACCAGCGCCCCGAGTTCGGTCGTGACCGTCGGGACGGAAGCCATCAGAGCGAGGCCTGCTCGACCGTCGGCAGGCAGACCTCGAACCGGGTGTTCCCCGGCTCGGATTCGACGCGCAGGTCGCCCTGGTGCCGTTCGACGACGATCTTCCACGAGATGTCCAGGCCCAGCCCGGTGCCCTCGCCGACCGGCTTGGTCGTGAAGAACGGCTCGAAGATCCGCGGCTTGATGTCCGCGGGGATGCCCGGGCCGGTGTCGCCGATTTCGACGCGGATCTGGTCGTCGACGCGCCACGTCCGCAGCCTCAGCGTGCCCTCGCCCTTCATCGCGCCGAGGGCGTTGTCGATGATGTTCGTCCAGACCTGGTTCAGCTCGGCCGGGTACGCCGGGATCTTCGGCAGGCTGCGGTCGTACTCCTTGACGACGCGGATGCCGCCGCCGATCTTGCCCGACAGCATCACGAGCGTGGAGTCGAGGCCGTCGTGGACGTCGACCCACTGGTGCGGCGCCCGGTCCATCTGCGAGTACTGCTTGGCCTTGCCGACCAGCGCGGAGATCCGGGTCGTGGAGTCCTCGATCTCGCCCATCAGCATCTCGGTTTCGAGCGCGTAGGCGAGCCAGCGAACGGCGCCGTCGATGAAGGTGTCGCCCACCTGCTCCAGGACGTTGTCCAGGTCGGCGGTGGTCAGCCCGGCGCGGACGTAGATGTCGGCGAGGTCCCAGCCGCCGTCGATGCCGCGGTCGTCGAACCAGTCGCCGATCTCGTCCTCGCGGTCGGACTGCTGCATCGCCGTCAGCTTCTCGGCCTGCACGACCTGCTTGACCAGGCGTTCCTGGACGTCGATGAGCTGGTAGAGCAGCTCCGGGTCGATGTCCTTCTTGGCCAGGAAGGCGAGCTTGTGCCGCATCCCGGCGACGCGTTCGCGCAGGGCGGACGTCGCCCGGACGGCGGCCGCGGCCGGGTTGTTCAGCTCGTGCGTCAGGCCGGCCGAGAGCTCGCCGAGCGCCAGCAGGCGACGGCGGGAGCCGATCACCGTGTCGCTGTTGCGCCAGCCGAGGTACATGCCTTCCAGCAGGTGCGTCGCCATCGGGAACCACCTGCGGAACTCGGTGGAGAACTCCTTCGACGGCAGCGCCAGCAGCGTCAGGTCGCTCAGCGCCTGCACCGAAGCGCCGTAGCGGTGCTCGGCGTCCTGGTGCACGAAGAACTGCGTCGCGCCGAAGTAGGCGCCGCGCTGGTCGGACCGGTTGGTCTCGACTTCGGTGCCGCTGACCAGCCGCGTCATCCGGACGGCGCCGTTCAGGATCACGTAGAAGCAGGTCGCCTCGTCGCCCTCGCGGATGACGAACGTGTCGCCTTCGTACTCCTCGATCACGCCGTTGGCGGCGACCCAGTCGAGCTGGGCTTCGGAAAGGTGTTCGAACAGGAAGAGGCCGCGAAGCTCTTCCCGCGGCAGTGCGCTCATTGTTCCTCCAGGTACCGGTGTACCAGCGTCACGGCCATCGCGCCCTCGCCGACCGCGGAGGCCACCCGCTTGACCGACTGCGACCGCACGTCACCGGCCACGAACACGCCCGGGATCGACGACTCGAGGTAGTGCGGATCACGGTCGAGCGGCCAGCCCGCCGGCCGCTGCCCGGCGCTCAGCAGGTCCGGCCCGGTGCACACGAACCCGTGCTCGTCGCGGTGGATGGCGTCGCCGAGCCAGTCGGTGCGCGGGGCGGCGCCGATGAAGATGAACAGGTGCCCGGTGTCGACCGTCTCGGTGACGCCGTTCTCGCACAGCGTGAGCCGCTCGAGGTGGCCGTCGCCGTGCACCTCCTTGACGGTGGTGTGCGTGCGGACGTGGATGTTCTCGATCCCGGCGATCTGCTCGATCAGGTAGTGCGACATCGAGGACTCCAGCGACGCACCGCGCACCAGGATCGTGACGTCGCTGGCGTGGCGGGAGAAGAACACCGCGGCCTGCCCGGCGGAGTTGGCGCCGCCGACGATGTAGACGTGCTCGCCCTTGCACTCGGGCGCCTCGGTCGCGGCCGAGCCGTAGTAGACGCCGCGGCCGCTCAGCTCCTCGATGCCGTCGGCCTCCAGGGCGCGGTAGTTGACGCCGCTGGCCAGGATCACCGAGTGCGCCGCGATCTCACTGCCGTCACCGAAGGTGATCACCCGCTGCGAACCGCGGGCCTGGAGACCGACGACGTCGCGGGCGGTCAGCACCTCGGCGCCGAACTTCTGGGCCTGGCGCCGGGCGCGGTCGGTCAGCTGCGCGCCGGAGACGCCGTCGGGGAAGCCGAGGTAGTTCTCGATGCGCGAGCTGGTGCCGGCCTGGCCGCCGGTGGCCTTCTTCTCGACGAGCACCGTGCGCAGGCCTTCGGAGGCGCCGTACACCGCGGCACCGAGGCCGGCCGGGCCGCCGCCGATGACGACGAGGTCGTAGAACTCCTGCGCCGGCCGGGTCGACAACCCGACCGCGTCGGCGATCTCGCTGCCGGTCGGGTTCTTGAGGACGGTGCCGTCCGGCGTGACGACCACCGGGATGTCCTTGTCGGTCGCCTCGGCGGCCTGCAGGATCCGGCCGCCCTCGTCGTCGTCGACCGAGTACCAGCGGTACGGGACGGCGTTGCGCGCGAGGAAGTCGCGCAGGTGGAACGAGGGCGAGTTGTAGCGGTGGCCGATGAGCTTGACCTCTTCGACCGGCTTGTCGCCGACCGCTTTCCAGGTCTCGACCAGCGCGTCGATCACCGGGTAGAGCTTCTCCTCCGGCGGGTCCCACGGCTTGAGCAGGTAGTGGTCGACGTCGACGACGTTGATCGCCTGGATCGCGGCGTCGGTGTCGGCGTAGGCGGTCAGCAGGGCGCGGCGGGCGTGCGGGAACAGGTCCATCGCCTTCTCGAGGAAGGCGATCCCGTCCATCTGCGGCATCCGGTAGTCGGCGAGGATCGCCGCGACGGCGTCGCCGCGCAGCTTGATCTCGCGCAGCGCGTCGAGGGCGTCCGGGCCGGAGTCGGCGCGGATGACGCGGTAGTCCTTCCCGTAGCGCCGGCGCAGGTCACGGGCGACCGAGCGGGACACGGCGGGATCGTCGTCGACGGTCATCAGGATCGGCTGGCTCACGAGATGCAGCCTACGGCGCTTCTCACGCCGTTGGGAAAGACCGCCGTTTCGGCACCTGGACCCGCTCCAGGTCCTGCGCCACGACGATCTCGCCGTCGAACTCGCCCTTCGCCTCTTCCAGGAAGCGCGCCGGATCGGGGTAGCGCTGCGAGAAGTGCGTCAGGACGAGCTGCCGGACGCCGGACTCGGCGGCGACGCGGGCGGCCTGCTGCGCGGTGAGGTGGCCGAAGTCTTTCGCCAGGGAGGTGTCCTCGGCCAGGAACGTCGACTCGATCACGAGCATGTCGGCGTTTTCGCTGAGGGCGTACACCGCGTCGCACAGCCGGGTGTCCATCACGAACGCGAACCGCTGACCGTGCCTCGGCGTGCTGACGTCCTCGATCGTGGTGGTCCCCAGGCGCCCTTCGCGCTGCAGCCGGCCGACGTCCGGGCCCGCGATGCCGTGCTCGCGCAGCCGCTCGGGGAGCATGGTGCGGCCGTCGGGCTCGGTCAGCCGGTAGCCGAACGCCTCGACGGGATGGCTGAGGCGCCTGGCCTCGAGGGTGAGCTTGCCGGTCGCGATCGGGCCGTCCTCGGCGATCGGGTGTTCCCGCAGGTCGGCCTGCTCGTAGAAGGCCGTCGCGTGCCGCATGCGTTCGAAGTAGTGCGCGCCGGACGCCGGGAAGTGGGCGTCGACCGGGTGGGCGACCTTGTCCAGCGACAGCCGCTGGATCACCCCCGACAGGCCGAGGCTGTGGTCGCCGTGGAAGTGCGTGACGCAGATCCGCGTGATGTCCGTGGCGGCCACGCCGGCCCGCAGCATCTGCCGCTGGGTGCCTTCGCCGGGGTCGAAGAGGATGCCCTCGCCGTCCCAGCGCAGGAGGTAGCCGTTCTGGTTGCGGTGGCGCGTGGGCACCTGGCTCGCGGTGCCCAGCACCACCAGTTCGCGGGTCGACACCCCCGCACGTTACTCAGTTTTGCGCGTCTGCTGTTCCCAGCTTGCGCAGCCGGAAGGCCAGCACCAGCAGCACGATGCCGTAGATGAGGGCGTAGATGCCGACGAGCAGCGCGATGCCGAACGCGCCGGCGATCGGGTTGATCACGATGAGGATGCCCGCGATCAGCGAGATCGCGCCGGCCAGGATGAGGAAGGCCTCGCCCTGGATCTGCTTGCGCAGCCGGATCGCCGCGGCGACCTCGGCGATGCCGGTGATGATCGCCCAGAAGCCGACCAGCAGGGCCAGCAGCAGGACGGTGATGCCGGGCCAGACCAGGACGAGGATCCCGGCGACGATGCCGAGCGCACCGAGGACACCGTAGGCCACCCGGTGCCCGGTGTCGCCCGGGCGGAACGCCTGCATCAGACCGCCGATGCCGTCGACGATCGCGTACACGCCGTACAGGATCGCCAGGACGAGCACGGTGGCGCCGGGCCAGATCAGCGCGAAGAGCCCGAAGAGCACGGCGAACACACCGCGGACGGCCACCAGCGGCCAGGCTTTGCGGGGTTCGACGACGGTGAACGCTGCGAAGGAGGTCATCTGCCGCTCCCGGATCGAGGGATTCAGCTTTGGGAGCACTCAGTATCGCGTGGATTACCCCGTCCGGCTCCCGGAACACCCCGTTCGGGCGTATCCACAAAGGACCGGCGTGCGCCGCGGCCGCCACCACGGCGCACGCCGGTGCTCAGGGGTAACTCACCAGGTTGACGGCCTTGGTCCCGGACGGCGTCACCGGACCGGTGTTGTTGATCACGTGCGTGATCGTGCCCTGGTAGTTGAGGGAGACGGTGACCATGTCGTGGAACCGGACACCCGGCGTGTTCGGCGCCTCGTACGCGTGCGCGCTGGCGACCGACGGGTTGGTGCTGAAGTAGCAGTAGCTGCCCAGCCCCCACGCCTCGTGACTGGTGACGTTCGGGCCGACCTTGTAGGCGGAGAAGCCCGGCGTCGAGCCGTTCATCCAGCTCGCCTGGTCCGGCACGTCGTAGGGCATCTCGTTCTGGAAGAAGTACGTCCGGCCGCCGTTGCCGTTCCAGACCACCTGCGTCTTCTGGTAGTGCTCGACGAAGAGGCCGTACATCGTGACGTCGTTGCCGTTGACGACGAGCCCGGTGTCGGCGGTGTTGGTGCTCCAGCCGACGTATTCGTTGCGCTCGGCGTGGTCGGCGCGCCAGATCCACATGTGGTCGCCGATCACGTTGCTGCTGTTGACGACCAGGCTGGTGGCCGCCTTGCCGACGGCGGCGCCGCCGATCCGGAAGAAGACGTCGTGCAGCGACGTCGGGTTCGCCGCGTGGTTCGCGGCCGAGCCTGCCGGGCCGACCTGCATGAGCGTGGCCGAGCTGGTCGTGCCGGCGTCGATGAGCAGGCCGGCGACCTTGACGCCGTCGACGTCGTCGACGGTCATCGCGGTGAGGCCGTTGTCCGGGGTCAGCGTGGCGATGCCGAGGCCGAGCACGACGGTGTCCGGACGGGTGACGCGCAGCGTCTGGTTCAGGTGGTAGACACCGGGCGTGACCAGCAGGTTCTTGCCCGCGGCGAGCGCGGCGTTCAGGTCGGCGGCGGTGGCGCCGGGCTTGGCGATGTAGAACCGGTCGATCGGGATCGACGTGCCCGGGGCGGTGCCGTTCGCCCAGGTCGTGCCGGCCGCGTTGGTCTTCACACTCGGGACGAACACCTGGTAGTTCCCGGCGCTGTCGAGGTAGAGGAAGGGCTTTTCGCGCACGACCGGCGTCTGGCCGACGGTCGTGTAGGGCGGCGCCGGGAAGGTGTTGGCGGGCGCGCCCTGGACCCCGGCGAAGACCATGTTCCAGTTCGAGCCGTTCCAGCTGCCGAACTGCGAGTTGCGGGAGATCCACTGCTGCTGCGAGCCGGAGCGGACCTGGCCGTCGATCTTCGTGTCGGAGATCCAGCCGCCGCTGGCCCAGCCGCCGTCGTCGAGCTGCAGGTCACCGCGGACGTGCATGCGGCGGTAGGGCGCGGCCTGGCTGACGGCCCAGCGGTCGGCGCCCCCGTTCGGGTTCACGGACAGGTTCTCGGCGCCGCGCCAGAAGTTCTGGGTGGCGTTCTGCGGCGGGAACCAGTCGGCCTCGACGTGCACGGCGCCGTTGATCGTGACGGCGTCGGGGCTCAGGCCGAGGCCCAGTACCTGCGTGTAGAAGCCGACGTTGACGTCGTTGGCGTAGGTGCCGGGCTTGAACATGACGGCGTAGCGCTGGCTGCCGAACTGGTTGCGTTCCTGCTGGGCGAAGATGCTGTCGAGCCGGCTTTGGATGGCCGAGCTCGGCATCGACGGGTCGAAGATCACGACGTTCGGCCCGAAGTCCGGCTGGCCCGGCTGGCTCGTGTTCACGGGGGTCAGCATGAAGGACTGGGCGGCGGTGCCGTTGCAGGTGTACTGCTGGAGCTGCACATCGGCGGTGGAGGCGCCGGGGACGTCGAGGCACTTCCCACTGTTGCGGCTGACGAAGTGGTACCGGTTGCCGCCTTCGTCGACGGCCTGCCACTGCTGGTTGGCGCCGCCTCCGTAGGTCCAGAGCTGGAGCAGGCCACCATCGGCGGTCGAGACGTTCGTGACGTCCCAGGCGGCGGCCGGGTTGGTGCGGGCGTTGATCCGGAAGTAGCCGTCCCCGGTGGACTGGAACTGCCACTGCTGCGAGGCGGTCTGGTTGCAGGTGTACTGCTGGACAACGGTCCCATCGGCTGTCCCGGCGCCCCGGGCATCAACGCACTTCCCACTGTTCCCGGCGGCAACGGTGTACCACCCGTCCGGGGCAACAGCGGCTTCAGCTCTTGTCGTCGTCATGCTTCCGACCAGAACCGACGCTGCCGCGAGCAGCGCCATCACCCGCCGTCTCGTCATCGAAGCCTCCTCTGCCGCGTGCGCGGCGTCATCGAGAGGTGTGCCCGGTTTGAAGACGCGGCGTAACGGGCGGGGACCTCGGCGTCACAACCGCGCAAAATGTAACGGCGGCCACAGTCGGAGGTCAATACATGACTAAAAATAAGGTGTGAAGATGCTGGTGAGCGGGGTGTCGATCGCTTGACGACGTTGCCGGGACCCCCGCGTGGAGGGGGTCTGGGCGGGGTGTAATGTGTGGGCATACGAGATGCGGAGTTCACCTTCGCCTCGGGGCTATGGCGCAGCTGGTAGCGCACCTCACTGGCAGTGAGGGGGTCAGGGGTTCGAGTCCCCTTAGCTCCACAGTGACGAAACACCGCCCACCGGATTTGAAGATCCAGGTAGGGCGGTTTTTTCGTTGTACCGGATCTTGAGTTTCGTCAAGAAGAAGTTCAGCTACCGGCGGGTAGCTGGGGCAAAACTGGGGCACCGCGCCGACGGCGGCGAAATGGGGTCACGAAAAGTGCCCCAGCAGCGTCCCTCGGACAGGTGGACGCCAGAGGTTCTTTGGGCGCACCTTCATGCCATCGGCGGCAGCTCAGCTCCCTCGCCGAATCTCGTCACGAAGCGGTTCGCCGCGCATCACCGCAGTCCTGTCTCCTCCGATGCGGCTGGACGGAGTTAGCAGCGACCACGATCCGTCGCTCACTGCGAGGCAGCCATGCAGACCGACGATGAAGCCCTGCGGCGATCCGCCCCGGTGGCGCTCGAACTACCGCCCGCCGACTCCTCCACCGATGAAGCAGGCCGGCTGCTCCACACGCCGGCAGCCGCGGCTGAGCGGCTGACCGTCGGCGAGTCCTGGCTCCGCCGCAAAGCCGGCCAGCGTCTCATCCCGTGCACCTTCGTCGGCAAGCACCTGCGCTTCACCGAAGACGACCTCCGCGCGATCATCGCCGCAGGCCACCGCGGACCGAGCAACCGTGACCAGACCGGTCGCCCCGGACGCCGACGCCGCACCAGTCACTGAAACCCGTTCCGGTACCACGACGAGGTTCTTCGCCGAACACGCTTCCCCTCTGTCGCCTATGGAGCGGTCCTGGACACGCACCACCACGCGACCCCCTCACCACAGCACAGGAGTTCACCGTGCCCTGGACCGAACCCGCCGGCGACGACACCTGGCGAGTCCGCTACCGCCGCACCGACGGCACCAAAGGCGCCATCTCCGGCTTCCCCACCGCCACCGCCGCCGACGACCACATCAGCACCATGCTCCACGAACAACGTACCGGGACCTGGATCGACCCCGAAGACGGCCGCACCACCATCGCCCAATTCGCCCCCGCCTGGCTCGACTCCCTCGACATCGACCAACGCACCGAAGAGAACTACCGCAGCTTCCTCAAAATCCACATCCTCCCCCGCTGGGGCACCACCACCTTCTCCGAACTCACCAACCTCGGCATCCGCACCTGGGAGAAGAAGCTGCGTGCCTCTGGGCTGGCCAAGACCACGGTCGACAGCATCATCAAATGCTTCTCACTCCTGCTCTCCGACGCCGTACCGGAGAAGCTGATCGCCGCAAACCCCCTCGTCGCCCGCCGCCGCCGCGCCCAGCGCACCCCGTGCAAGATCTGGGGCGAACCCGCCGAAGTCCTCCACGTCGCCGACCAAGTCGCCCTCAAGTACGGACCCTGCGGTGCAGTCCTCATCGTCACTGGCGGCTGGACCGGAGCCCGCTGGGGCGAACTCACCGGCCTCGACCGCGACAACGTCCACCTCTACGACGACGACACCGGCTCCATCTACCTCGACCCCGACATCGGCGCGCTCCACGAGCCTTGCAGCGGCCCGCTCTACCTCAGCCACCTCAAAACCGACGAGTCCGAACGAACCATCAGCCTGCCCCCGTTCCTCGTCCGCCTCCTGCGCTGGCACATGACCACCCACAACCACCGCCAGGTCTTCGTCACCCCCAACCTCGAATGGCACCGACGCAGCAACTTCTCCCGCCGAGCCTTCCGCCCCGCCGCCGACGGCAACCACCACATCCCCAACCCCGCCATCCGCCTCCAACCCGCCAAGCCCGGCCTCACCTTCCACGGCCTACGACACAGCCACAAAACCTGGATGATCGACGACGGCTGGTCAGCCGCCGCAGTCTCGACCTGCCGCGACAAGCTCCTGCCCGCTGAGCTGCCCGGCCTTCTGCAGGCGCTTTTCGAGGACCGTTTCCCGCTCGCTCCCCTGGCACTCGCCGCTTGAGGCCCACCGCGCCTGCGTGGACTCATCGCTGGCCAGGTCGGCGCATGGCGATCCAGGCACGGAACGACTGCGCTACCGGACCGTCCGGCAGTGGAGCCGTCTTCACCGGCAGTTGCCCGCTAGTCCACAAAGGACGAGTCAGAGCAGGCCCTGCCCGCGCGCGTTGGCGATGAGCTGGGCTCGGTTGCGGGCGGCGAGTTTCTGCATCACGGTCCACAGGTAAGTCTTGACGGTGTTGATCGACAGGTTCAGCTCGGTGCCGATCTCGGGGTTGGTGTGCCCGGCCGCGACGAGCCGCAGGACGTCGTACTCGCGGGCGGTGACCGGTGCGGTCGACGAGGCGGGCGTGCCGGTTCGGAAGGCGCCGGTGCGGACGACGCTGCGGATCGCATCACGGATGGCAATGGCGCCGGCATGTTTGACCAGGATGCCGCAGGCGCCGGCGGCCAGGGTCGGTGCCACGGCGACGTGTTCCGGGAACGCGGTGAACAAGAGGATGCGGCTGTCCGGGCTGACCCGGTGCAGTGCGGGCACGACGTCGGCGGCGAGGCAGTCGGGCAGCCGCAGGTCGAGCAGCACGACGTCGGGGTGTTCCGCGGCGCAGACGGTCACCGCCTCCGCGCCGGTGCCCGCGTGGCCGACGACGACCATGTCCGGGTACCGCTGCAGCTGGGCCGCGACGCCGTCGTGGACGACCGGGTGGTCGTCCACGATCACGATCCGGGTCCGCTCACGAGTCAGCACGGCAACCGGGCCCGCCAGATCGTGCCACCGTCCGGATCGGACACGACACGGACCGAACCGCCCAGCCGGCCAAGCGCTTCGGCGCTGCTGGTGAGACCGAGACCCGGCGTGTAGTCCGGGCCGAGTCCCACGCCGTCGTCGTGCACGGCAACGGTGAGCCAGGGATTGCTGTGCTGCACCGACACGGTGACGGCGCTGGCGTGGGCGTGTTTTTCAACGTTCAGCAGGGCTTCGCGGACCGCGGTGAGGAGTGTGTCCGATCGGGACGGTGCGAGTTCGGGCGGGTCTTCGTCGAGGATGACGAGCTCGGCGGGAAGGCCGGTGCGGTCGGCGAAGGCCTCGCAGTCGGCGCGCAAGGCGACCCCGAGCGCGAGCGCGGCCGGCGAGGAGCGCAGCGTGCGCAGCGACTCGCGCAGCGCCGTGGTCGCGTCCACGGCCTGCCGCCGGAGCCCCTCGAGACGAGCACGCAGTTCCGGATCGGCCTGGGTGGACTCGGCGAGATCGGCCATGCCCGAGCCGATGGCGAACAGCAACGCACCGACGCTGTCGTGCAGATCGGCCGCCATCCGCCGGCGCTCCTCGTGAACCGCGATCTCCCGGCTCAGCCGCGCGCGTTCGGCGAGCGAGATCGCCAGCGCGGCCTGGGCCGCGATCGCCGAGGCGTGTTCGATCTCGCGGTCGCCGAACGTTCCGTCCTCCCGCGGGCCGATCGCGAGAACCCCGAGCGTCTCCCCGTCGCGCAGCAGCGGGACAGCCAGCACGCGCCGCACGTTTTCGGTGGCGATGTGGCGATCGAAGTCGTGGGTGATTTCCTGGCTGCCGAAGTAGTCGTCGACCCACTCCGCGCGCCCGGCCCGGAACACCTTGCCGGTCAGCCCCGTGCTGGGCGGCACCCGGAGGGCGCGGAGCACGCCGGTCCGGTCGCCGGTGACCTGGTCGAGCGTCAGCACGCCGTCCGCGTCCGGACGGGCCGTCCACGCGACTTCCGAACCGTCGGCGAGCAATGCCAGGGCGCGACGCAACGCCTCGCCACGGTCGAGCGCCGCGAGCAAGTTCGCGTACTGCTCCTCCAGCTCGAGGAGCGAGTGCACCCGCATGTCCACATCAAACACTTCCCCGGAGGCTGCTGTCACGGTCCCGGCTCAGGACACCGCACCGGCGTTCGTGCCGCTACACCCGTTCGGGTGTGCCGCGGGTCTCGCCGGTCTGTCAGGGTCCGGTCGCTCTCATCGGTGCGAGGAACGAGGCCCCCTGTGCTTGACGTGACGATCGAACACGACGTGCCGGCCACCATGCGCGACGGTGTCGTGCTGCGGGCCGACGTGTACCGGCCGACGGCCGACGGCCCGTGGCCCGTGCTGCTGGCCCGGCTGCCCTACGGCAAGAACCAGCCGATGCTGGCCGGCCTGATGGACCCGGTCGGCCGGGCGCGGCGCGGATTCCTCGTCGTCGTCCAGGACACCCGGGGTCGCTACGCCTCCGACGGCGAATGGGAGCCGTGGACCTACGAGATGGACGACGGCTACGACACCGTCCGCTGGGCCGCGGCGCTCCCGGGTTCGAACGGGTCCGTCGGGATGTTCGGGCCCAGCTACCTGGGCAACACCCAGTGGATGGCCGCGCTCGCCAAGCCGCCGGAGCTGAAGGCGATCTCGCCGATGGTCACTTGGTCCGAGCCGGACGACGGGCTCTTCGCCCGCGGCGGGGCCCAAGAACTCGGGATCACCGTGCCGTGGTCGCTCATGCAGGGCGTGGACACGCTGCTCCGCCGGTACGCCGGCGACCCGATGGCCCAGGGGCAGGCGCTCATGGCCCTGGTCGGCGACACCGACGCGGTCGCGCACACCACCTACTGGGAGCTGCCCGCCGGCCACCATCCCGTCTTCGAACGGCACGGCATCCCCGAGCTCGGCTTCGAACGGTCCCGGCGGGAACCGGAGTGGAGCGACTCCTGCCGCGTCGCCGGCCGGCAGGCAGAGATCGACCTGCCGAGCCTGCACACCGGCGGCTGGTACGACATCTTCAGCCAGGGCACCCTCGACAACTTCACCGCGATGCGCGCGGCCGGCCGCCCCGCGAACCTGATCATGGGCCCGTGGTCGCACACCGGCACCATGGGATACCTGGGCGACGTCAACTTCGGGATGGCCGCCAGCACCGAACTCCTCGGCTTCCGCGGCCGATTCGCCGACCTCGAACTCGGCTGGCTCCGCCGGTGGCTCTCCCCCGGCGACGAACCTTCGCAGCCCGAGCTGCCGCCGGTCCTGCTGTTCGTCATGGGCACCAACCAGTGGCGCGAGGAGCAGGAGTGGCCCCTCGCCCGCGCCGTCGACACCGACCTGTTCCTGCGCGCCGGCAACCGGCTCGCCTTCGACGCCCCGGAAACCGAAGAAGAAACCGGCGCCTTCACCTACGACTCCGCCGACCCGGTGCCGACCACCGGCGGCGCCCTGCTGATGTCCAACGAGTTCCCGCCCGGCCCCCTGGACCAAGCCAAGATCGAAGCCCGGCCCGACGTCTTGCTCTACACGACTGACCCGCTCGCCGACGACCTCGAGGTCACCGGCCGCGTCCGAGCCCACCTCACCGCGGCGACCGACGCGCCGACGACCGACTGGGTCGTCCGGCTCTGCGACGTCGACACCCGCGGCGTCTCCCGGAACGTCGTCGACGGCATCGTCCGCGCGGTGGCGACGCCGGGCGAGTTCACCGAACAGGTCGTCGACCTGTGGTCCACCAGCTACGTGTTCCGCGCGGGGCACCGCATCCGGGTCCACGTCACCTCCAGCAACTTCCCCCGGTGGGACCGCAACCTCAACACCGGCGAACCCCTGGGCACGCAGTCGCGCCCGGCCCGGCAGGTGATCGCCCACGACGCGTCCCGGCTTTCCCGCGTCGTGCTCCCCGTGGTCCCCGCTCCGGCGGAAGGTCGAGCGTGAACGGCAGTTACGCCTCCGGCCCCTCCGAGGTGCCCTTGCTGGGCGACACCATCGGGGACGATTTCGACCGCACCGTCGCCGCGGACCCGGACCGGGAGGCGCTGGTCGAGGTCCCGACGGACCGACGATGGACCTACGCGCAGCTGCGCGACGACGTCGACGCTCTCGCCCTGGGTCTGCTGAAAACCGGCGTGGTGAAGGGCGACCGCGTCGGAATCTGGGCACCGAACATGGCCGAATGGACGCTGCTGCAATACGCGACAGCCAAGATCGGCGCCATCCTCGTGAACATCAACCCGAGCTATCGCACGCACGAACTCGAATACGTGCTGAAGCAGGCCGGGATCTCGGTATTGGTGTCGGCACGGGCGTTCAAGACCTCGGACTACGCCGGGATGATCGAAGAGGTCCGCGGGAACTGTCCCGAGCTTCGTTCGGTGGTGCTGATCGGGTCGGGAGCATGGGACGAACTGCTCGCGGCCGGCCGGTGCGGCGACGCGGCCCGGCTGGCGGCGGCGCAGGCCGCGCTGTCACCCGATGACCCGATCAACATCCAGTACACCTCGGGGACGACGGGCTTCCCCAAGGGCGCGACCCTGTCGCACCACAACATCCTCAACAACGGCTACTTCGTCGGCGCACTCTGCGGCTACACACCGGCGGACCGGGTCTGCATCCCGGTGCCGTTCTACCACTGCTTCGGCATGGTGATGGGCAACCTGGCCTGCACCTCCCACGGTGCCACCATGGTCATCCCCGCCCAGGGCTTCGACCCCGAAGCGACCCTCGAAGCGGTGCAGCGAGAACGGTGCACCTCGCTCTACGGGGTACCGACCATGTTGTTCATCGCCGAACTCAACCACCCGAAATTCGCCGCCTACGACCTCTCCAGCCTGCGCACCGGGATCATGGCCGGATCGCCGTGCCCGGTCGAGGTGATGAAGCAGGTCGTGTCCCGGATGGGCATGGAACAAGTCACCATCTGCTACGGCATGACCGAAACCAGCCCCGTCTCGACCCAGACGCGCATGGACGACTCCCTCGACCTGCGCGTCTCGACCGTCGGGCGGGTCCACCCGCACCTGGAGATCAAACTGGTCGACCCGGCCACCGGCCTGACCGTGCCCCGCGGCGAAGCGGGCGAACTGTGCACCCGCGGCTACTCGGTCATGCTGGGCTACTGGAACGACCCCGGGAAGACCGCCGAGGCGATCGACGCCGCCCGGTGGATGCACACCGGCGACCTCGCGGTGATGGACGCCGACGGCTACGTCAACATCACCGGCCGGATCAAGGACATGGTCATCCGCGGCGGGGAAAACATCTACCCCCGCGAGATCGAAGAATTCCTTTACACTCACCCCGACATCGTCGACGCCCAGGTCATCGGCGTACCCGACGTCAAGTACGGCGAGGAGCTCTGCGCCTGGGTCAAGCTCCGCGATCACGCGGCCGAGGTGACCGCCGAAACCCTGCGGGCCTTCGCCACCGGCAAGCTCGCGCACTACAAAATCCCGCGCTACGTCCTGGTCGTCGACGAGTTCCCGATGACCGTCACCGGCAAGGTCCGCAAGATCGAGATGCGGGAGAAGTCCGTCCGGATCCTCGACCTCGGCGAAGCCGCCGCGATCAGGAACGCCTGACATGGACTACGGAACAACGCCGCTGCACGGGCTGCCGTCCCGGGTGACGATCTGCGAGGTCGGCCCCCGGGACGGGCTGCAGAACGAGCAGGCCGTGCTGCCGGTCGAGGTCAAGGCCGAATTCGTCGCGCGATTGGTCGACGCCGGGCACACTCTCATCGAGACGACCAGCTTCGTGCCCGCGAAGTGGATTCCCCAGCTGGCCGATGCCGAAGAGCTCCTCGACGCGATCACCCTCGCACCAGGAGTGCGGTACCCCGTCCTGGTACCCAACGAGCGCGGCCTGGAGCGCGCGCTCGCGGCCGGCGTGCGCGACATCGCAGTGTTCGGCAGCGTCACCGAAACGTTCGCCAGGCGGAACCTCAACCGCACGGTCGACGAATCCCTGGCGATGTTCACGCCGGTCGTTGCCCGCGCCCGCGAAGCGGGCCTTGGAGTGCGTGGCTACCTGTCCATGTGCTTCGGCGACCCGTGGGAGGGCGAGGTACCTGTCGAGCGCGTGGTCGAGGTCGCCACGAGGATGATGGCGCTCGGTTGCACCCAACTCAGCCTGGGCGACACCATCGGGGTCGCGACACCCGGCCGCGTCGTCGCCGTGCTCGACGCCTTGGCCGCTGCGGGAATCCCGGTCGACGCGATCGCCGTGCACTTCCACGACACCTACGGCCAAGCCCTGGCCAACACCTTCACCGCGCTCGGCCACGGCGTCACGACGATCGACGCCAGCGCCGGCGGCCTGGGCGGCTGCCCCTACGCGGGCAGCGCCACCGGGAACCTCGCCACCGAAGACCTCCTGTGGCACCTGCACGGCCTCGGCATCGAGACGGGTATCGACCTGCAGAAGATGGTCGACACCAGCATCTGGCTCGCCGCAAAACTCGGCCGCCCCAGCCCGTCCCGTGCCGTCACGGCGCTCGGCGACCCGCTACCGCGCTGACTCCCGGAAACGACGGCCAGGAAGCGGCGCGAGCCATGGCAGCCGCCACGTTCGGGCCGGAGAATCCGTCAGCGGCCGGCGCACCGGCAAGCGGTTACCCGCCGGCACGCTGGGCGAGCTGAGGCTTCGCACGGAGTCAGTCGAGCTGAATCGAGCGGATGGAGTTGCCGTAGTGGATGCGTTCGATGGCTGAGGTCGCGGTGCTCAGGTCGGTCGCGGCGCCGAGGGTGAGCAGCAGCGGTACGTAATGGTCGGCGGTGGGGTGAGCGATGTCGGCGCCGGGTGCCTTGGCGCGGTAGTCGGTGAGGGTGTCGACGTCGCCGCGGCTGATGGCGTCGGCGGCCCAGGTGTCGAAGGCGATGGTGTAGTCGACGAGGGCGGGTTTGCGCATGACGGCGAAGTTGTGGGTCATGAACCCGGAGCCGATGACGAGGATGCCTTCCTCGCGCAGCCGGCGCAGCCGCTGGCCCAGTCTGAGCAGGGCTTGGGGGTCGAGGCTGGGCATGGACAGTTGCACGACCGGCACGTCGGCGGCCGGGTACATCGCCATGAGCGGGATGAAGGCGCCATGGTCGAGGCCGCGGTCGGTGAACTGGTGCACAGGTCCGGTGGAGGACATGGTGCTGGCGATGCGGCGGGCTAGGTCGGTGGCGTCCGGGGTGGCGTACTGCAGGGTGTAGTAGCGGGGGTGGAAGCCGCCGAAGTCGTAGAAGAGTGGTGTGCCGGCGGCCGAGCCGGACAGCGCGGCGGGGGCGTTCTCCCAGTGGGCGGAGACGATGACGATCCCGCGGGGCTTGGGCATTGCCTGTCCCCAGGTGAACAGGTCGTCGAGCCATTGCGGGTCGTCGAGGGTGGGCGGGGCGCCGTGGCTGACGAACAGCGACGGCAGCGGCCCGTCGGATGGTTCCCAACGGCGCTGGACACGCGCTTGCGGCAGCACCCGGGTCAGCAGCGCGTCGTAGGCACCGGCCGGGTTGGCCAGGTTGAGCAGGTCGTGGACGCTGCGGTTCGTCATGGTCACGCCTCGGGGTGAGAGAAGGAGCTGCGGTCAGGAGCGAGGCGGCATGAACCGCCGGTAGGCGGGAACGGCCACCGCGGCGACCCCCAGGTGCATGAGCATGAGAGCGACGACGCCGCCGACGGTGGTGCCGGGCTGCGACTTCGAGGACAGCAGCATCAGGTCGGGGATCAGGGACAGCGCCACGACGGCGGGCACGAGCCAGGTCAGCAGGCGGGCGGCGTTGCGGCTGCGGTTGACGATCAGGCGCCAGCCGATCGCGCCGGCCAGCGCGCCGATGATCGTGAGCGGACCGTAGACGGGCAGGGTGAGTTGCCGGAACTCGTCCGGGGCACCGAGCAGGGCTTGACCGGCCCAGGCGATGGCGGCGTTGACGAGCAACCCGCCCACGGCACCGATTCCCGCGGCGGCGAGGGTGGAACTCCAGGCGGCTTTGGTGGCGGGAGCGCTGGTGGTCATGAAGAATCCTTCGGCAAGTCGTGCGGGCGGGATTGGCGACGGGGAGACGGGTAGGGCTCAGCGGGCGAGGAGCCCTACCCGTCTTGCGCTGGTGATCAGTTGTCGAGAGTGACGACGGTCTTACCCTTGGCGTGTCCGGCGGCGATGGTGGCGAGCCCGTCGAGGGCCTGGTCGAGGGTGATGACCGAGCCGACGTCGACCTTGAGGGTGCCGGCGGCGGCCTGCTCGGCGAGCGGTCCGGTGACTTCCCGGACGGCCGCGGCCATGATCGGGGTCACGGTGACGCCCGCGGCGGTACCGGCGTCGGCCTCGGGCACCTGGGTGAGGGCGGATACCTTGCCGCCGCGGCGCACGGCGGCGAGCGGGATGTCATCGGCGCTGTGCCCGAACAGGTTGACCACGGCGTCGACGCCGCCGGGGTAGGCGGCGAGAACCTGCTCGGCGATCGGTCCGGCCGCCCGGTCCACCACCGTGGTCGCGCCGAGACCGGTGAGCCGGCCGGTGTCGCTGCCGGTGGCGATGACGGTGACCCCGCCGGCGGCCAGCAACTGCACGGCGTAGGAGCCGACGCCGCCGGACGCGCCGTTGACCAGAACGGTCTGCCCGGGCTTCGCCTCGATGGCGTCGACAGCCTGCACGGCGGCCGCGGCGGCCAGCGGCAGCGCGGCAGCCTCGACGAACGAGAGGGCGGCGGGCTTGATCGCGACCGCGGCAGCGGGCAGGACGGCGTACTCGGCGAGGGTGCCGGCCTGCACCGGCGGTGCGAGCAGCACGTGGCCGAACACCTCGTCGCCCGGCTTGACGTGCTCGACACCGGCGCCGACGGCCTCCACGACACCGGCGGCGTCACGGCCGAGCACCAGCGGGTACTCGTGCGGCAGCATGCCGGCGAGGTAGCCGGCGGCGATGGCGTTGTCGACCGGGTTCAGCGCAGCGGCCTTGACCCGGATCAGCACGGAGCCGTCGGCAACAGCGGGGACGGGCAGGTCACCGACCTGCGGCTGCTCGCCGGCGGCCGGGACGTGAATTGCGCGCATGAGGTGCTCCTTGAATGTGGCGTTACGGGATGGCCGGATGTGACATGTCAGCTCAGGAGCCGAAGGAGTACGGGCCGAACCGGCCCCAGACGACGACGGCGGCGAGCAGCAGCAGGACCACGTTGATGCCGATGGCCTGGGTCTCCTTGCGACGGGCGTGGGTCACGATCGCGCCGATCATGATCAGGACGAGGCCGAGTGCGGCGAACGGCACCAGGACGGGGGCGATGTCGAGCACGGCGGGCAGGATCAGGCCGATCGCGGCGAGGACCTCCAGGCCGCCGATCAGCTTGACCAGGCCGGGGCTGACGTCCTCGGTCCAGGCCATGCCGGACGCGGCGAGCTTCTCTTTCGGCTGCGTCAGCTTCATCGCACCAGCAGCGGCGAAAGCGGCGGCGAGCAGACCGGCGATGATCCACAAGACGATGTTCACAAGGCCCTCCGGCCACTCGATGACTTAATGCTTTAAGTGACACTAGGCCGCGATGACTTAAAGATGCAAGTCATCTTTGGTCACAGGCGAGTTATCCTCGGGGGCATGAGTGATGTTGCGGAGCCGCGCTGGCTCGACGAAGAGCAGCTGCAGACCTGGCTCACCCTGACCGGGATGCTCGCACGGCTCCCGGTGGCCATCGACGCACAGCTCCAGCGCGACGCGCAGATCAGCCACTTCGAGTACCAGGTACTCGCCGGCCTGTCGATGACACCCGAGCACACGCTGCGGATGAGCGTGCTCGCCGCCTTCGCCGAGGGCTCACTGGCGCGGTTGTCGCAGGTCGTCGCCCGGCTGGAGAAACGCGGCTGGGTCCGCCGCGCCCCCGATCCCACCGACGGGCGCTTCACCCTGGCGATCCTGACCGACACCGGCTGGGACAAAGTCGTCGCCACGGCACCGGGACACGTCGCCGAAGTACGGCGGCTCGTGTTCGACACCCTCACCAACACCCAACAGCGTCAGCTACGCGACATCAGCCGCCGCGTCGTCCGTGCCATCGACCCGAACGATCCCTGCCTCGACGGGGTGCCGTTCGATACCGTCGCCGACCACACCCGGACGTCCACTACGGACAAATGAGGGAACGTCACCCTGAACGCATCGGTCAGCCATTCCGTTCGTCGTGGGTTCGGGCATCCATGCGAAGTCGCGCGCGGATCACGCCCGAGCGGGCCAGGCTGCCCGCCTACGGCGGCAACCGCCGGTCAAAGGCCTGCGTCGCGAAGAGGTAGCTCTACCAGCAGGGGTATCGGTCGACTACTACGTGCGCATGGAGCGCAGCAGCCGCGCCGGCACGCATGGAAGCCGGCCGCAATCGGCAGCGGTGGGCATCTCAGGACGTTCGGCTCCACCGGCACGCAAGCGTGTGCACCAGCCGGTAGTGGGCCGGCTCGACCTGGACGTCGAGTCGATGGAGCTGCCTGCCGACCCCGGCCTGCACCTGACCGTCTACACCGCGCCCGCCGGCACGGCGACCGCGGACGGCCTAAGCCAGCCGGGCGATCTCTTCGGTGGTCAGCCAGGTGGCGTGCACTCCGAACGGCACCCGTTGGGGCAGGTGCAGGCGAGCGAGCTCGATCATCGTCCGAGCGTCGATGATGATCAGTTCGGCTCTCTCGGCGGCCATGAGCAGGTCGAGAAGGTATCCGTCGTCCTCCTCGGTCGAGCCGCTACGCGGAACGAACAGAGCCTCGCCGCCATACATGTCGCCGTAGTCGAGGTAAGCGACTTCCTTCTCGTCGATGAGGTCGTACTTCAGCACGCCTTTCCCCATGTATCCGTCGCCGTGCTCGTCGAGCAGGTAGCAGTAGCGGCTGGGACGGCCGACGTAGTCCAGGTTCAGGCTGGGTCGCTCGTAGCCGTGGTCGAGCAGAAGGCGGTCGTCGACGACCTTGCCGGTGTCGAGATCCAGTACCCAGGTCTTGACCTGAGCCGGGGGCTCCTCGGGGGTGTGGATCGGGATGCCGGCCGGATAGCCGGCGAACACGGGCGAGTGCAGCACGATCTGGGCGTGACCGTCCTCCCCGGTCTGTTCCCAGCCGTTGATGACGTGCCAGATGGTGCCGACGTGGTCCGTCTCGAACCACTGGACGCCCACGTTCTCGTCGATGACGCGGGGAACCACTCCCCAGCGCATCCGGTACTCGCCGTCGTGGTGAAACAGGCTGCCGTCGGGGCCGGTGAGTCCAGTGGGCGCAACTCGGACCGAGATGTCGGGGAACACCAGATGACCGGCCGTGAGGAAGAAGTCGTGCAGCCAGCCCATCGAGCCGGTCTCGGAGGTCTGATGGTGTACCTCGGCCTGGGCGACGAGCTCACCCTCATGGATCTGGCCCGCGATGATCCGGCCGGAACGCTCCACGCTGATGTTGTAGACGTCGTGGCTGTCCGGGTCGATTCGTGGGTGGGCCGAGAACGGGCCTTCCCACTCGCCGTCCCATGTCTCCAGGGTGCCGGTGCCGTCGAGCACGAGCCGGCCATCGGCATCGACCTGAGTGTTGAGCACGAACGCGTAGCCGGTCTCCTGCAGGCAGTAGAGCCGGCCGTGGTGGTAGCGGATCGAGGTGGAGCCGGGGGTGCGTTCGAACGGGTCGAGCGGCGGCACCATGCCGGCTTCGATCTTCTTCTCGACCAGCTCCAACCTCTGCGCACCCGGCCTTCCGGCCACCAGATCGGAGAACTCGGCGTAGACCTCGCGTCCCGCTGCGCGGTCGGCTTCGAACCGCGGCGTGCGAACGTAGAAGTTGGAGTAGGTGGCCGCGCCGTCCCGGATCTGGATTTCATGGATCATGCCGGCGCCGGAGAACGCGTGCAGGCGGACCTTGGAGTCGTCGAACTGCGTGTTGGTGCCGTTGCGGAGGTACGCGCCGTCGAGGTCGGCCGGCAGAGTGCCGCTGATGCGGACCGGTGAGTGCGACAGCTCCCTGCGCACCGGCCGGTACCCGGCAACGTTGTAGGGGCTCTTGGCATTGTGCGCCTCGAGATCCATCTCGGCGTCGATCCGCTGCTCCTCCTCAATGAGGGCACGACGAAGATCGGGCTGCGGCATGACAACGCTCCCTTGCGTGGGTGATGGAACGCTCGAAGGTCAGAGGTCGTGGACGAAACGACCGAAGAGCTCAGCGAATCGGGTGACGTCCTCATCGGACCAGGAGCTGAGGCGCTCCTGGAGGCCATTTCGCTGATGAGCGCGAATATCGAGCAATCGACGTCGACCTTCCGCGGTCAACTCCAACCGCTTGGTGCGGGGTTGGTCGGTGTTCGCGGACCGTCGCAGCAGGCCCGCGGCCTCCAACTCGGACAGCTGACGACTGACCGTGGACTTCTCCAGGTGGTAGGAGTCAGCCAGGCCCGATGCGGTGGCATCCCGACGTCCTCCGACATAGGACAGCACCGAGTACGCGACGAAGGACATCCCGTCGTACATCTGGTTCGCCCGCACCCGCGTGTTGCGGGAGAACAAGATGATCGCCTCGTGCAGCGCGTCGACGAGTTGGTTCCGAGCGGCCATGTCACCAGTATTGAGTTGTAGTCTACAACTGTCAACCCTGGCTCTTCATGATGTGCAGCCGAGCCGCCACCCAAGGAGCGATGCTCCCAGGCTCGACAGTGGCCATGGCCTCGAGCGGCGGCCGGCGCGCATCCCGGCGGACCACGCTCAGCGACAACTCAGCCTGCGCGCGGGCCGTACACCTGACGCCGCTTGGCTGCGGGCTCCGGCTACTCGACTCAGCCGGGTCCGACGTTGCTCGCCTGGATCCAGGCATGACTCGTCTGTCGGCCGCACTGGATGTCCGGACGAGCGCGGCCATTCCTCTCACCAATTTTCGCTGGGACGCAGCTGGGGCAAACCCCCTGTCACAACCGCACTCAACAACACACCGTTGCAAGCAACGGCGGTCAAGCCCATCATTTCACTAGGCGATTCTCTATCACCGCAGGTCAGGACGATGATCGACCCTCACTGGCAATGAGGGGGTCAGGGGTTCGAGTCCCCTTACTTCGCGCACTGACGAACCACACGACCGGTTCGTCAGTTCATTGCCTCTTGTCTGAAGATGCGTTTGCCGCGTGTTTCAGCCGGGCGTCGATCTCCGCGGTCTGTGGGGCACCGAGTTCCTCGCAGATCTCAAGTGCCTGACGCCAGCATTCAACCGCCGTGTCGAGGTTGCCGAGGATCTTCGCTATGTCACCGATCGCCGTGAGGCTCCTCGCTTCGCTCCAGCGGTCGCCGACCTCACGCCACATCCCGAGCGCCTGCCGGTAATGCTCTTCGGCCTTGTCGAGTTCGTCGAGGTCCCGGTAGGTGTCCCCGAGGCTTTTGAGGATCTGGGATTCACCGCCCGGGTCGCCGCTCCCCCGTCGCAAGTGCAGTGCCTGTTGGAGATAGTCAATCGCCTCGACGTACCGTCCGAGACCGCGGCAGGCGTCGCCGAAGCAGTGCAGGGCCTGGCTCTCGCCGTACGGGCTGTCCACTGTGCGAAACAAGGTGAGAGCCTCCTGGGAACGGGCCAAGGCATCGGCGAACCTCTCCAGCTCCCACAGGGCGATGCTCAGACTTCCCAGGGTCCACGCCTCGGCGTAACGGTCGCCCAGTTCGCGCCAGACATCGAGTGCGCGCTCGAAGCTGTCGATCGCATCGTCGTACCGGCGGAGGTTGCGGTACGCGATTCCCAGACCCGCGAGCAGCCAAGCGTATCCGCTCCGGTCGGCCTGCTGCTCGGCCGCGGCGAGCCCGATACGGTAGGCGCTGATCCAGTCGACCCAGGGAGTCCGCAGGGTGAAATAGCCCCACAACGCGGTCGGGAGTTGCCAAGCGATGTCCAGGTGCGCCTCGGCCGAGGCCTGTCGAGTCGCGGCGACGAGGTTGAGGCGTTCCGCCTCGCACCATTGCCAAGCGCGCCCCTGGGTTTCGAAGGTCAGAGGACGGCAGCCGACGGGTGGTTCGCCGAGCGGGGCATGTCGCCGACGTGGTGCGAGTTGACGGTCGGCGGCGTCGGCGGAATGCAGGTACCAGGTCAGCAGACGCAGTTTGGCGTCACTGCGGTCGGCTTCGGTTTCGTCCTCGCCGGCGCGTTCCGCAGCGTACAACCGAAGCAGGTCGTGGAGACGGTAGCGGTTGTGGTCGACCTCCTCCACGAGATGCACGCTGGCGAGAGCGTCGAGATTGCGCTGAGTTTGCTCGATGGTGAGGTTGGTCAGCGCCGCGGCAGCCGGGAGCGAGATGTCCGGGCCGGAGTGCAAGCCGAGCAAGCGGAACACGTGGGAAACGGCCGGCGGCAGCGCCCGATAGGACCAGGAGAACACGACGCGCACCGCCGTGCTCTCGTCGTCGTCCGCGGCCAACAGGTCGAGCCGGTCGCGTTCGCCGGACAGCTGGCGAGCGAGTTCGGCAAGGGTGAGTCTGGGGTGCGCGGCGACGCGTTCGGCGGCGATGCGCAGCGCGAGCGGAAGGTATGCGCATGCGCGCGTGATCTCGGCAGCCGCGGCACCCTCGACCGCGACCCGGTCTTCACCGACGATCTGCCCGAGGAGGGAGTACGCCTCCGTCGGGTGGAGCGGATCGAGGGTCAACCGGGCGGCGCCCTCTCGGGCGACCAGACCGGACATCCGGTGGCGACTGGTGATGAGCACCCGGCACGTGGCCGATCCGGGGAGCAACGGGCGGACTTGCTCTGGTGTGGCGGCGTTGTCGAGAACGATCAGGACACGCCGGTCGGCCAGCAGTGAGCGGTAGAGCGCCGTCTGTCCCTCGAGGTCCGCCGGCATGTTCCGGGTGGTGACACCCAGCGCTCTGAGCACCCGTTCCAGGATCTGCTCGAGCGGTGTGGGCGCGACCGGGTCGTAGCCGTGCAGATCGATGTAGATGTCGCCGTCGGTGAATTGGCTTCTCACCGCGTGTGCCCAGTGAACGGCCAGCGCGGTCTTACCCATACCGGCAGCGCCGACGATCAGGAATATCGTGGTCTCGCCGGGCCCGCTCGCCCCGGGCTCGACAAGCAACGAGTCGAGCTTGGCGATGTCGGGGAGGCGGCCGGTGTAATGGGCGGTGCTCGCCGGGAGATGCCGGGGTATAGGGAGCACAGGGCGTTCGGCGCCTGCTGCGGGACTCGGTTGTCTCGCTGGGTCGACGATGTCGCTGTAGGGGTTGTCGGGCAGGGCGATCCACGCCGAAGTGACGGTCTCTTTGGCTGAGACAGTCACATTTCGGTAAGTGCCTGGCCTGGCGGCGATGCTGTGCCGCACCACCTCGTCGAAGAACCAGTTCGACGTGATGAGGGCGAGTATGCCCCGCGACCCTGCCAGCGCGGCCTTCAACTCGGACGAGTTCGCGAGGCGAAACGTCAGGTTCACCGACGCGGCTGTGACGCCGTGGTCGTCGTAGTTGATTTCTCCTGCGTGCACCGCGAGCCGCAACCTGATGCGGGCTTCGGGCCCGTGCAGGTGGTTGTGCTCCGCGAGTGCGTCCACCACCCGGGCGGGAAGTGACTCCACGAAGAGACTTTTCGGCACTTCCGGCGGCGCGAGGACGAAGACGCCGTCACCGCGGTCTTCCGTTTCACAGGATTCCCAAGGGATGCCGGCTCGGTCGAAGGAGGTCCGCAGGCAGCTGTAGAGCCCGCGCCGGACCGCGAGCTGGTGGTGATTCGTCCGTTGCCACGCGCCGAACCCCTCGACGTCGACCACGACGATCGTACGGTGAACCGCTGCCGTCGATTTCGTCATCACCCTGCCCCCGCCGGTTTCGCCGGTCCCACATCAGATCACCGTTCGGACAATGATTCACACTCCAATGGGCTGTTCTCACTCGAATGGCCGCTTCCCACCGGACAAGGACAGGCCCGCTGCGCAAATCGGGCGGTCGAGTACTCCCGGTCACAAAGTCTCGAACAACGGCATGGCCCGATTGTGCCTCAACAGTGCCTCACCCTCTCGGCCGACGCGCGCTCATGCTGCTGAGCGGATGTCGGCGTCGCCGTCGGTCGGTAACGACCACACGGTGGCGGCTTCAGTTCGATCCACACCTGCCGATGCTGATCGGACTCCACATCACCGGCCTACGCCTCCTCGCTCCCACGACGGCGGCACGACCCCGCTCCCTGATCTCGGTGGCCCCGGCCCGCTACTGCGGGCGTGCGGGAAGGTCGGCGAGGAACGTCGCGGGCACAGCACGCGGACGGCGGGGACCCCAGCCCCCGCCGGCGAACAGGACGACGCACGAGCGGCCCGTGCCACCGACCCACCCAGGCTGCGCGCGATCGAACGCCAACAGCGGAGGGCGGTGCCACAAGCTGGCTCCACCCCGCAGCCGAGCACCTTCGCCGTCGCGGTACCGGACGACGTAGTCGAGCTTCCGCTCGGGATCCACCGATGGCCCGGGGACCGCGGCGAGAGCGACGGCGAGGCACCCTGCCGGTTCGCTCACGATCACCGCCTGGACCGTCACGGCTCGCCAGCCGGTGCGCCGGACCGACTCGTAGCGCATCCACCACAGCACCGCCCCCGGCGTGAAGCACACCGACGCCGCGATCACTGCAAACGCAACGGACGACACGATGTCGCTGCCGCTGGGGTACGAGATCAGGAGTGAGGTTCACCCCGGGTAGTGGACACCGAGTTAGCAGGACCAGGGGTTCTGCTGGAAGGATGTCCTCATGCCTCC
>NZ_CP100416.1:1633420-1639658 GCF_026017845.1 Amycolatopsis mediterranei | reverse complement strand
ACGACTACGAGAAGTCGCTGCCAGTGGTTGCTTGAACTGTGTAAGCCCCTGTCCACCGTTCGGGGTGAACCTCAGAGGACCCCCAACGCGACCACCCAGGCCAGGCCGCACGCCGTCGTCCTCAGCGCGACCGCCCCCACCCGCTCCAGCTCGCGAGCCAGTTCCGCCTCCATCCCCCCAGCGTACAAACCTCGCCGACGTCGAAGCCGCCGCGAGATTCCCGATCACTCTCGTGCCGCTGTGCGGACGTTCGGCGCCGCCGCCGCCGGCCGCGCCGTCACGGCGCAGGACAGACCGGGAATCAACGAGACATCGATGCGTAGCGCCGCATGTCTGGCCGCCGCACGATCCGGTGCTTGATTGCTGCCGCCATGCGTTCAGGCAAGCTTGCGTACGAGTTCGCGCAGCCAGTCGTCGTATGCGCCACTGGCATGCACGAGCTCGGGTACGAGGTACGTGGACGTTCCGGCCGAGCGGATCTGCTGATCGAGGACCGGCAGCACGATGATCCGCACCGAGAACGGCGCTAGTCGACGCCCTTCAGGTCCGGACTCGGGGCCCTTGAAACCCACTCACATGCCGCTGAGCGTGACTGGGAACAAACGACCGAGGAGGGTCACGGACTGAGGTGGCTCGGCCGCGGCGCCAGCCCGATGGGCTGGCGCCGCGGACGCGCTTGAAGGGCCACTTCGAAGCTGCAGGGCTTCGCCCGGGTCCATGCGGGCTGTTGCTTGGGGTCTACTTGAGCTGTTTGAAGTCGGCGGGTGGGGTCAGCGTCAATTTGGCGAGATTCTCTTCTGTCCGGGGCAGCCAGGTGTAGGTGATCGCTTCGCCCTTGGACTCCGGGAATTCGTCACCGCCCTGCTTGTTGCCGGCCTTGACTGCGGTTTCCTTGACCGGCAGGTACGTCGTGCTGTCGACCCACAGGTCGATCTTGTACTCGCGCCGGGGGCCGATCACCCGGAGGTGGTGGGTGTCGACGGTGCCGATCTTCTCCTGGCCCACCAGCTCGACCTTGCCCTCGGCCACCGCCTTCCTCATGCCGTCCGGATCGGTGGGGTCCGGGATCGGGGTTTGCGGTTTGTCGTCCCTCAGGTGGTCGACGGACCACCATTTGTTCTCCCAGTCGACCGTGGTGATCTCCTGGCTCTCCCCCGGGCCTTTGACGGCGTGCGACTGTTGGCGGTGGGGCGGCCCGGACGGGGCTGTGGGCGGGCCGGACGGGAGGGTCATCTTCCCGTCCCCGGCGCGACCCGCCTGGGTGGCGGCCGGAAGGCGGGTGTAGATGTCGTTGCGGTACCGCTGGGTCGCCTTGTCGGTCCAGGTCTCGTAGTAGCCGCTCTCGTAGGTGTCCTTCGAGTAGATGACGTACTGGGTGCCCTGGCCGAGTGCCTTCACCGTCTCCGCCTGGATGTACGCCACGGTGACGATCCGGGGCTGAGCGCTGGTGGACGCCGCACTGGTGGGCGCTGCGGTGGTGGATCGGTGGGGGGTGGCCTGGGTCGAGACGACCACTGCGACGACGGCCGCGGCGGCCACCGGGGTGGCGATGGCACCGGTGATCGCCCACGTGCGCCTGGTCCGGCGGTGGCGGAGCTTGCGGACCAGGTCCGGGCTCGCGTGGACGTCGTCGAGCTCGTGCCGCAGCCGGTCACCGATCCGGCGGCCGTACTGCTCATCGGTGAGCACGGGGAACCTCCTGGAGTGAGTCGTGGTCGGCCAGCAGCTCGCGCAGCCTGGCCAAAGCCCGGGATGTGTGCGACTTGACCGTCCCGGAGCTGAAGCCGAGCAGCCCGGCGGTCTGCTCGACGGACATGTCCTCGAAGAAGCGCAGCACGATGACCTGCCGTTGGCGGATCGGCAGTTCGGCCAGCGCGCGCAGCACCACGCGGCGCTCGGAGACCTGCTCGTACCCGGCGTCGACCGCGTGCAGCGTGTCCACGTCGGGTGGCATCGGGGCCTCCCTCGGGCGCCGGAACAACGCCCTGACCCGGTCCCGCGACAGGTTCAGCAACACCGTGCGTGCATACGCCTGAGGCGAGTCACGCGCCCGCGGCCAATGCCGGGCGGTGCGCAACAGCGCCGTCTGCAACAGGTCCTCGGCGTGCCCGCGGTCGCCGGTCAGCAGGTACGCGGTGCGCAGCAACGCCGTCGAACTGCCTTCGACGAACACTTCGAAACTGGGATCTACCCGCATACCCCTCAGAACGTCCGCGTGCGGAACCAGGTTGTCATCGGTTCCAGGGTGACGCTGCGCCGGCCGAACACGCGTGGTCCGCGATGTCAGCTCGTCTCGGCGTCTTCCAATGTGGGGATCACTGGTGACAAAAGGTGGTCCGGGTGCTCGGTGACCGTGCCCCGGACCAGCCGGAAGACACGGAAGCTCAGCGTGTGGTCGGCGTCGTGGACGTACAGCAGCCCGTAAGATCCGGGGGCAAGCCTGCCGACCTTGGCGAACAAGTCGATCACCGCCGGCCCGCGCTGCCCGCTGCGATTCGGGTTCCCGCCCAGATGGATGTAGTAGGTGCCGTTCATCGGCTGAAGATCCATCAACGCGTAACCAGCGAGCTCGTCGACCAGGTCTTGGATCTCGCCGAGCCGGAGTGGCGGTTCATCGTCGAGCGCTTCGGCGGTCGAGCGAAGCGTTATCCAGCCGTGGTACTCGAACATGGCGAGAGTGTAGGAGATCAGGCTTTCGAGCGCCTGCACATCAACCGGCCGGCAATCGCTCGTGCTGCTGGTCGCTCCGTCACATCGGAGCGCCGCCGGCATCAGCCACGTCTTGTGCCGATGCCCTGACAGCCCATGCCGTTCTCCTCACCCGGGGTCAGCGTCGTGCGGGGATCCTCATGGTCGGCCCGGGTTCGGGATCGGGGTGGATTTCGATCAGCAAGCGAACGCCAGGGAATTTCGGCCGTCATCGGCGCGACGCCTCGGAATGCGCGTCCAGGTCCGCTTGAGCGGACACATCCTGGGCCAGAGCGTCGAAGGCCGTCGTTGCTTCGTGGTCCAGCTCGATCCGGGCGACCGCGACGTTGTCGGCCAGGTGCGCGAGGTTGCGGGTGCCGGGTATCAGCAGCGTGGCCGGGCTGTGCCCGAGCAGCCAGGCCAGCCCGGCCTGAGCCGGGGTGATGCCGAGGCGCCGGGCGTGCGCGAGGACGACCGGGTTGTCGGTGACGCTGGGCAGCCGGTCGAAAGCCGATCCGAGCGGGCAGTACGGCACCCAGGCGATGCCCTGCTCGGCGCACTCGGTCAGCACGTCTTCGTGGCCCCGGGTGAGGACGTTGTACAGGTTCTGGACGCAGACGATGCCGGCCGGAAGAGCCTGCCGCAGCTGGGCGAGGTCGACGTGGCTCAGCCCGATGCCGCCGATCTTGCCCTCGTCGCGCAGGGCGATCAGTTCGGCCAGCTGACTGTCCAGATCGACCACCTGGTCGCCGGTGGCGACAATGCCCGGCGGCACGTCGGCGCGGCGAAGATCGACCACCGCCAGGTGGTCGGTACCCAGTGCGCGCAGGTTCTCCTCGACCGACGCCCGCAGCTCCGCCGGCTTCTGGGCGGCGACCAGCCGCTCGGTCTCGTGGGCCACCGCGCCGACCTTGGTGACAATCCGCAGTCCGGCGGCGTACGGATGCAATGCGGTCCTGATCAGGTCATTGACCGGCCCGTAGAACTGAGCCGTGTCGACGTGGTCGACACCGAGTTCGATCGCGCGACGGAGCACCCTGACGGCAGCGTCGGGGTCGGCGTGTTCCAGCTGCATGGCACCGAAGCCGACCCTCAGCACGTCGTGGTCGCCCAGTTTCCCGTACGCAGACGCACGCGATGCGGTCATGGCCGTGGTCCTCCCGCTACGATGACCATAAGCGGAACCGATTCCGCTTGACCCTGTCCGACCCTAGCAGAAGCGGAACCGATTCCGCTTGTGAGGTGATCCCGTTTCCGAGGACGAGCGACGCCCTGGCACCCGCACCGACGCCCAGCGCAACCGCCGGCGCATCGTGGAGGCGGCCACCCGCGCCCTCACCTCCGGCTCCGGCCCCGTCAAGATCGAGGCCATCGCCCGCGAGGCGGGCGTCGGTGTCGGCACGCTCTACCGCAACTTCCCGTCCCGTGACGCCTTGGTCGAGGAGGTCTACCGCAGCGAACTCGCCCGCCTCTGTGCCATGGCCGCGGACTTGGTGACCGAGCTTCCGCCGACCGACGCCATGCGCGAATGGATGCGCCGCTACCAGGACTTCGTCGCCACGAAACGCGGCATGGCCGAAGCCCTGCGCGCGGTGATCGCCAGCGGCGCGCTCAACTCCGGCCACACCCGCGAGCGTCTCGAGGTCGCCATCGCCACCATCCTCGACGCCGGCCGGGCCGACGGCACCCTGCGCGCCGACGTCCGACCGGCCGACATCTCCGCCAGCATGGCCGGCATCATGCTGGCCGCCGCCGACACCGACCAGGCCACCCGGATGCTGCAACTCCTCGTCGACGGCCTGCTCGCCCGCGACAACTCCTGAAGCCCCCGTGGCCTTCCCTCGTCGCTACCGCCGACAGTCCGCCGATCCGGCTACCGCTTGAGAAGTGTCACGAGATCGGTGGCAACGCGAGCCAGTCCTGCCAGGTGATGTCGCGGCCCAGAAAGCGGGGCCGGCGGAAGGGCCAGTCGGTGGCGATCCACTGCGGCACCAGCGCATCGAGCGCACGCTCCACCTCGCTGCCGACGAGGTCGTCCACCACCCACCAGGACACCTCGCCGTCGGAACCGGTGCGCTCGGGCGGGTCGATGTACACACAGCCCAGGATCGCGGTCTCCTCCTCGTCCAGCAGCGCATAGTTGAACGACTGGTGCGCGGCTATCTCCTTCTCGTGCCGCAGCAGGTCGAGGCGGTCCTCTTCATAGGTCATCGTCTCCTTGGGCCATGACCAGGCCGGACCGAAGATGCTCCACAAGCGCTCCCGGGAGCCCATCACAGCGGGGTAGTCGATAGCAGTGTCCGTCTCGCGGATCGGCCGCAGGTGAAGCGCGGTACCGGGCACGGGCGTGTAGACGGGGTGGACGAAGTCGTCGGGCAGCCAGCTCACAGCTGCCGAGGCTACACACTCGGTCGCCGTGGCGTCCGCGTGATCATCCCCGACCACGCGCTCATGTCGCTGGTCGCGCCGACCACGGCACCACCTCGAATCCGCGCGCCTCGACACATCCGTCCCGCAACGCAGCTGCCACGGCTTCCCGCGGGACCGAACCAGCGACACGACGCCGATCGCGCAACGCAGTCCTCAGACCGGATGCCGAGCCACCAGCCGTTCCCCGTTGGGGCTTGCCGATGGTTCCGCGTGCGAGGCGGAAAGATCCTCTTCGCCGGCGTGGACACGGCGGACATCGGCGATCTGACGTTCCACGAAATCCGTGTAGTCGGCGCGTACTTTCCCGTCACCGAAGAGCATGCGAACTCCATTTGTCGCCGACAGAAACGCGCAATCCGTTGTCGTTTCCCGAGTCTTTCAGATTGCGCACACCATTATCGAGCGCGGCGGAATGTCAATAATCGACTGACCCAAAATGGACGACTCCACCTGCATGACCATTTCACTTCATCGCCGACCGAGGCCACGACGCACCAAAAAGGACGGCGCCCGGGGAGAAGTGCCCGTTCTTCTTGCCAGACTTGCCTGTCCGGACATCGGCACGCCACCGTGGTGACCACCGGAATTCCGTCAGGATGGCCGGCCTGGGACTGTCCTGACGCGCAGGTGTCTCACATGCCGTAGCCGAGTTCCTCGGTGGCGACGGCCCAGAACTGGTTTTCGTCTGCGACGGCGTCCGCGTCGATCGCGCGGATGGCCTTCAACGCCTGTTCGCCGTTGGCTTCGAGGGCCTCGTCGTCGTCCTCGTCGATGGACTTCGCCCGCTTCCGCGCGGCCGCGTACGCCGCCGCGGACTCGGCGAACCGGCTCAACGACCGGTTGACCAGGCCGACCGAGCCGTCCAGGACGAAGACCTCGCCGGTCGCCCGGTCGACCACCAGCGCTTCGATCTCCGGGTCGTCGACCAGGACCGCGAAGGTCCGGCCGTCGTGGGAACGCTCCGGGTAGGGCGCCTTGGTCCACGTGCCTTCGAACGGCACCTTCTTGCGGGCAACGGCCCGCAACGCGTCATCGATCTGCTGTGAGGTTCACCCCGAACGGTGGACAGGGGCTTACACAGTTCAAGCAACCACTGGCAGCGACTTCTCGTAGTCGTTGG